>CAYNEJ010000011.1:2078-43199 GCA_964396205.1 uncultured Syntrophaceae bacterium | reverse complement strand
GCCCGCGCTGCAGGGAAAACTCCTCCGGTTCATGCAGAACGGCGAGATCCGGCGTCTGGGCGGACATGACGTCCGGCATGCTGCGGTCCGGGTGGTGGCGGCGGGAAACCGGGACATCGATGAAGAGGTGCGGAACAGGCGTTTCCGGGCGGACCTCCTGTACCGGTTCGTTGTCCGCCTGCACATCCCGCCCCTCCGGAAGCACAAGGAGGACATTCCCCAACTGGTGAAGTCCCTGCTCAAGAAGATCGGGCACCCGACGGTCCGCGTCTCCGACGAAGCCATGGAGCGATTCATGGCCTACGACTGGCCGGGGAATGTGCGGGAGCTGGAAAACGTCCTTCAGCAGACGCTCCTGCTGTCGCCCTTTGCCGTCATCCTGCCGGAAAATCTGCCGCTCCGGTTCCGCCCGGAACGGGCCGAAGAACCGGCCCTCCCGTCCGTGACGCCCCTGGAGGCGGCGGAGCGGGACCAGATCCTCCAGACGCTCCGCACCACCTCTTGGAACCAGAGCCGCACGGCGACGCTTCTGGGCATCGACCGGAAGACCCTCCGGAGCAAGATCCAGCGCTACGGCCTCCTCCGGGAAAACGGTTCCTGAGAGAGCCGCTCAGGCGGACGGTTTCTCGACTACGGGAAAATAGAGAATCACCTCTGTCCCTTTCCCGGGACCGCTTTTCAACTCGATCTCCCCCCCGTGCATCTTGACGATGTCCTGGACGATGGACAGCCCCAGTCCCCGCAGTCCCTCGTCGGCATGGGTGCTGAAAAACGGTTCGAAGATCTTCTGATGGAGTTCCGCGGGAATACCCGGTCCCTCATCCCGGACGGAAATGGCCACAGCGTTTTTCTCCGGAGCGAAACGGGCGGACAGGACGATGCCGCCCCCCTCCGGCATGACTTCCAGGGCGTTCTGGATGAGGTTGAACAGGGCCGTCTGTGCCCGATGCCGGTCCACATGCAGTCCGGGCACCCCCTCTTCGATCCTCACGACCAGCGTGGTTCCGGTATTCTGCATCAGGGGTTCCGCCAGGGCCGAGGTCTCCCCGAAGAGGTCCGGAATCGACAGGGCCTCCATATGGGGCTCCGGCAACCTCGTGGCCCTGCGAATATTCATGATGACGAGATTCAGCCGCTGGGTCTGCTGGACGATCAGTTCCAGTTTCCGGTGGACGTCCGGCGGCCACCCTCCCCGTTCCAGGAGAAGCTGTGCCATGCCGGCGATGGAGTGGAGAGGGGTTCCGAGGTCGTGGGCCAGCGTTGCGGTCAGGTAACCAAGTGCGGTGAGCTGCTGGAGCTGGTTGACCTGCTGGGTCAGCTGGACCACCTTGGATGTGGCCTCCTGAACCCTGTTCTCCAGCTGTCTGGTCAGTTCCTGGTTTTCCCCATGGACGCGCTGGATCTCGTCGGCCATGGAGTTGAAATGCTCAGCCACGTATCCCCACTCGTCCTTCCAGTGCGCGGAGATCCGCTTCTTGTAAAGACCCCTCGGGAACTCGTCGATGGCATCCACAATGATCTTGAGGGGACGATCGATGATCCAGCCGTAAATGAAGGCCAGCACCAGGAGGATTCCCGCCAGAAGGCCGGCCGTGCTGTACACGAGCAGCATTCGGGCCCGGGAGAGAATCTCCTCCCGGGACTGGGAGAAGGAGATCACCCCCACCACGATGGGCCCCTCCCGGTCCGACGAGAACGGATACAGGAGACCGAGGGCCGGACCGCTGTCGGTGGTCAGCTCGGTATATTTTGGTACGGACTGCTCCAGCGAGGAGAGGATCGCCGCTTCAGGCCATTCGTACTGAAGCCGGCTGGCCCCGGCCACGTAGTCCGCATCCTTCCGATTCCTGTCGATCGTGAAGATGTCGATCCGGGCAAAGCGCTGGTCCGCCTGGATCAGGTCCTTGAGGGTTACATCCAGGGCGGACAGCCCACGGCGGGTCGGGAAATGCTGGTAGTAGGTGTGGACGGTCTCGGCGACGTCGTAGAGCCTTTTGATCTGCTGCTCGAAGAGAATCCTTTCCAGGACCTGCAGCTGGATCCATCCCCAGACGGACATCGCCAGGATGAGCCCGGCCAGGGTTACGACGAGAATGCGGACGCGAACGGTCATGGTTTTCTCCGGAGAGGCTTTCCGTGTCGCTGTTCCTTATCACAAACCGCCCGGGATGCAAGGCTCCCGAAATCCCGAGCCATGCGACGCACTCCCGGCATGTCGATCGGCTGGGGACAAGGGAGGCGCTGCAGAAGGTTTTTTCAACAGCCCGGGCACACACAAAAAAGGCACACCGGTTACCCGGTGTGCCTTTCGAGAATGAATTCTCGAGATCTCGCTCTTCGAACTACTTCTTGTCAGCAGCGGCGGGAGCGGGAGCTTCGTCGGCCTTCTTCTCGGCCTTCTTCGCCTTCGCGGCCTTCTTGGCCTTCTTCGCCTTCTTCACGGGCTTCTTGTCTGCCTTGGCATCTGCCTTGGCATCTGCCTTCGCATCGGCCTTCACTTCAACCTTTGCCGCATCGGCCTTCGCCGGGGCAGCTGCCTTCTCGGCCGCAATCGCGGACGTCGTGAAGAGGAACACAAACCCAACCAGCAAGAGCACCAAACGTTTCATCTACCTGTACCTCCTTCATGGAATTTTTTTATTATGATTCCGTTCCTTTCGTAGAGGAACGGTCCCATACGATTCGGAATCGCCTCACTTCGGCGGTGCGGCAGCGCCGGTTTTGTCCCTGACGTCCGCCTTTTTCCTGGACACGGCGTTCGTCACCCGGATCGCCACGTCCTGATTCTCTTTTTTCACATAGGAAATGGTTACCTTGTCCCCGACGCTCACCTTCACCGGCTTCTCCAGGATGAACTGCATGGTCTCGACGGTGTTTGAATTTCCCTTGACCTGCCGTTCGATCCGGATCGTTCCCTCGGTCACCTCGACGACCACACCGCTGGCGTGCATCCTCGTGATCTTCGACGATTTCGCTTTTCCGGGGGCAGCCTTGATCGGCTCTGCCTTTACGGCAGCCTTGGAGGTCTGCTCGGCGGCAATACCCATCCCGTACATCACGAGCGCAGCGGCAATGACCAATCCAACCAGACGTCTCACGAAACAGGTGCCTCCGAATTGCTTTGCCGTCCATAGTGCAACGGACATGCCACAGCGGTGACACTCTCCGCAGTTCATGCCAAACATTGGTTGTCATTGGTGATTACTTCAGGAGGGTGGGGATTTGCCGCCGGGCTGTGGCAAGGATGCCGTCGACTTTTTCCCCGGAGAATGGGGAATTATGCATCAGGAGCCCAACCATCGAGGAGTCCCATGGCCTTAAGGTTGCCCACCGTCCGCCAGAGGTTTCGTTCACTGTGAGCCTCCACGGTCAGGAGGGGTTTTCTCTGCAGGGCGCGGAGTCGGGCGAAGAATCCGGCAAAGGGAAAAATCCCATCTCCGACGGGAAGATGCTGGTCCGTCTGTCCGAAATTGTCGTGGAGGTGCACGTGGCCCAGAAACCCTCCCATTTCATCCATCCATTCCTCCATTCCGGCGTCGGAAAAAGCGTTGCCGTGACCGGTATCGAAGCAGAAACAGGACACGGCCGGATCGAGGGCGCTGAGGAGTGGCTTCAGTTGCACCGGGTGTGTTTCATAGACGTTCTCCAGGGCGATCCTCGTCCCGGTTTCCCGCGCCAGGGCCTCGAAATGCCGCCAGGTCCGGATGCTCTGCTCCAGCCAGGCACCTTCCTGGGAAATGTAGTACCGGGGATCGAAAGCGGGATGGCATACCACCACCCGGGGCTGAAACAGGGGGACCAGTTCGAAGACCTGCTCGATCCGGCGGACGCTGACCCGGCGGATCTCCGGATCCACTGCTCCCGGCCGCAGATCGATAAAGGGGGCGTGAAAGGTCACGGGGATACCGGTTTCCCGGAGCACATCGGCCACTCCTGCGAAATCGCTCTTCCCGAGCGTCTCCAGCACGGAGTGGCTGAAGGAGATCTCCGGCTGCATCCCCTTTTCGATCATGAAATCGAGGTAGCGTTCCCTGAGAAGGGCAAACGGAACATGGACATGGATATGCTGAAGGATCGCCTGCATGATTCTCCGTTCGGAGGCCTGTGGCTGCTCTGTCGGGTCGTTTACCACAACCGCTCCGGATTGTCCAAGACCGGGGAAGGCAGATTTGCGTTGACAGGGAGGGTCGGGGCTGCTATTGAAAATGCGAAGTGATTTCCTCTGGATGGGATACTGAATGTGTCCCGGATCCCCCACCGGACGCCCGAAAAGGAGACTCGATTGACCCCTGAGCAGAACGACTCCCAAACACTGGCCCTCCACTGCGTCAACGCCTGCCTGACCAAGAAAGCACAAGACCTGACGATTCTGGATGTCAGGAACCTCTCCTCCTTCACGGACTATTTCATTATCTGCACCGGAACGTCGGACCGCCAGGTCCAGGCCGTCTGCTCAGCCGTGCAGGAATACATGAAGGCGAAGGGTATCCGCCCCCTGGGCATCGAGGGCGAGCGGCACGGGCGATGGATCCTCATGGATTACGGAGATGTGGTGATCCACATTTTTTATGAGGCCGTCCGGGAGCTCTACGATTTGGAACGCCTGTGGTCGGAGGCGCCGCAGCGGAAGATCCCCGACGACACGATCCGCCTGAATACCCTTGGGGAGGAAACGGGGCATTGAGGTCCCTGCTGGCGGGGCTGGCCGACCTGGCTTTCCCGCCCCGCTGCGCTTCCTGCGGCGGCGAGCTGGAAGAAGGAGCGCCGATTCCCCTCTGCAAAGGCTGCCGGACCGGGATCGGCTACATCCGTTCCCCCCTTTGCACGGTGTGCGGAGAACCCTTCGCATCGGATGCGGACAAGGATCATCCCTGCGGCTCCTGCCTGGTCAGCCCTCCTCCTTTCCGTGTCGCACGCTCCCTGGGTCGTTACGATGGAAACCTCATGACCATGATCCATCGGCTCAAATACCACGAACAGTCCCGCCTGGCAGCCCCCTTGGGGCGGCTCCTGGCCGGGGGAGACTATCCGGGGCTCCGGCTCGGAGAGACATCCCTGGTCATCCCGGTTCCCCTTCATCTGCGGCGCTTGCGGCAGCGGGGGTTCAGCCAGTCCCTCCTCCTGGCAAAGGCCCTCGGGAAGCGCCACGGCATCCCCGTCGATGCCCGCTCGCTCCGGAGACCCGTTGCCTCGGATCCACAGGTGTCCCTCGGCAGGAGGGAGAGGGAGCGAAACGTCCGGGGCGTCTTCGCCGTCGAGGATGCGGGAAGGGTCAAGGGAATGGACGTTCTCCTGGTGGACGACGTCTACACGACGGGGAGCACCCTGAAAGAGTGCGCCCGGGTCCTCCTCCGGGCCGGCGCCCGGGAGGTCTCAGTCCTCACCCTGGCGCGGTCGGTGGAAACCCTCCATCCACCCGGGGAAGCGGAGAACAGCGGCGGCCGGGAGGCCTGACATCCCGGAACCATGAATCAAAAACGGAGAATTCCATGAACAAGATCCTGGACCGGCAGACCCTCAAGCGGGTTCTCGATGGCCTCCGCGCACAGGGCAAGCGGATCGCCTTCACCAACGGCTGCTTCGACATTCTTCACGTCGGCCACGTCCGCTATCTGAGGGAAGCGAAGAAAACCGCCGACGTCCTGGTCCTCGGCCTGAACTCCGACCGCTCCGTCCGCTCCATCAAGGGGGAGCGGCGCCCCATCGTCCCCGAGGGGGAGCGGGCCGACGTCATGGCGGCGCTGGAGATGGTGGACTATGTCACCCTCTTCGACGAGGACACCCCGGGTGAGCTCATCGCGCTCCTGGAGCCGGATGTCCTCATCAAGGGGGGGGACTGGAGCGCTGAGACCGTGGTCGGGGGTGACAAAGTCGAAGCCAGGGGGGGGCGCGTCGTGATCGTGCCCCTCACGGAGGGCGCCTCGACGACGAACGTCATCGGGAAGATTCTCGACGTCTACGGCAGCGAAACAAAATAAGACCGGTTTGCTTTCTTCCGCCGGAACAGGGGTTTGCTCAGATATTCATCTGCCGGGGTTCGTGGCGGAGGATCCGGCCCGGCAGTTCCCCCGTGTGCTCCCCCCCATCGATCACCACCCGCCCGTTCACGATGACCTGCCCGATCCCCACCGGGTACTGGTGAGGGTTTTCCCAGGTGGAACGGTCCATAATGCGGGCGGGATCGAAGACCACGAGGTCCGCGAACCATCCCTTCTGGATGCGCCCCCGTCCCGTCAGCCCGAATTTCTCCGCCGTGAGGGACGTCATTTTTTCGATGGCCCTTCCCAGGGACATGATTTTTTCATCCCGCACGTAGCGGCCCAGCATGCGTGGAAACGTCCCGTAGGAGCGGGGATGCGGCTTGTCCCGGGAGAGAAGGCCATAGGGGGCCAGGGCCCAGCCATCCGATCCGATCACCACGAGGGGATGCAGGATGATGCGCTTGAAGGTCTCTTCGTTCAGGGAAAAATTGATCATCCCCACCTGATCATTCTCCTGGATCACCAGGTCCAGGATAAAGTCGAAGGGGTCCCGGCCTCGTTCCCGGGCGGCCTGGAGGACCGTTTTGCCCACCAGCGGACTGCTTTTCTCCGTCAGAACGGAGGCGATCTGGATGCTGTCCCAGCTCCCGAGCTTCTCCTCCTGCTTGCGGAGATGATCTCTGAGTTCCCCTTCCCGATCGGTCCCGCGGACCCGGAGCAGGTTCTCCCGGATGGCCCCGTCCTTGATCCAGCGCGGGAAAAACACGCTTAAGAAGGTGGAGGTGGCGGTATAGGGATAGCGGTCCGCCAGGATTTCCAGGCCGTGCGCCCGGACCTCCGAAATCCGGGAGAGGACCTGGTGAACCTTGGGCCAGTTCCGGGGATAGGCCAGCTTCAGATGGGAAAGCTGAAGGCTGACCCCGGCGGCCCGGGCGACCGCGATGGACTCCTCCACCGATTCCGCCAGAAAATCCCCTTCGTCCCGCATGTGGGTCGTGTAGACGCCGCCCCAGTGTGCCACGACGGAGCACATGGCGACCAGTTCCTCGGTGGGTGCGAACATGCCGGGAGGATAGATGAGGCCGGTGGAAAGTCCCATCACGCCGCTCCGCATGGCCTGATCGAGCAGCTCCCGCATCCGCTCGACTTCCTCCGGCCTGGCGACCCGGTCATCCGGACCGACGACGGACTGCCGAAGGCTTCCATGCCCCAGGAAGGTGGCATAATTAACGGCCATGCCCCGGTCGGCAAGGGTGTCGAAAAAGCCGTTCACGTCCTTCCAGGTGAGCTCGATCCCGTAGCGTTCCCGGAGCAGGTGTTCCTTCTCCTCGCGAAAAGCGCCCACCAGGGGAAACAGGGTGAAACCGCAGTTCCCGGCGATTTCCGTCGTCACGCCCTGGCGGATTTTGCTCTCCGCCCGGGGGTTGACGAGCAGCTCCAGGTCCGTGTGACTGTGGGGATCGATGAAGCCAGGGGCCACGGCCATCCCGCGCGCATCGATGACCCGTTGGGAACGCTGTGCGCCGATGCCCGGCGCGATCAGGACGATGCGGTCTTCCCGGACGGCGACGTCGGCATCGAGGCCCGGTGTCCCGAGTCCGTTGAAGACATGCCCTCCCTGGATGACGAGATCAAATTCCTTTTCCGTCTTTCGAGGATTCATGAGGGGAGTCCTGGTGTGAGAAGGCCGCCTGCCTCATTCACGGCCTGTGGCTGACCAATAGAACAGAAATCCGGGAAAAAGGAAAGTTGGAAAAAGCCGGCGGCCGGAAGCCCGGGATCTCCGGCTCGGCGCAAACTTCCCGTTGCAAGATGAAGCACACGTGGTATATACGGTGCGGCTTGAACGCCCGCACGAATCCCGGTGGAATCGCCGGTCGGACCGGCGGTCCGGTTGATGAATGCGATCACGAGGAGGCAAACCATGGCTGACCCGGCACAGCAGGAAGCCTTTGCCAAGGCGATCCAGGCCAAGTTCGAAAAGAAGATGAGAGAAAACGAAATCGAGCAGCTGGAATACTGGAAAGGACATCTGGACCGCCTCGCCACCATGAAGCCCGAAGGCGTCGGCGCCCTCCAGGTCCAGATTCGCAAGATCGCGGAGATGATGGCGAACCGGATCCGGACTGCCAAAAGGGAGTCCTGATGAAAGACCTGGCCAATTTTCTCTTTGAAGTCGGCATGCTCCAGCGGACGCCCCGAACGGGATTCCAGTTCCTGGGCAGTGGCGGTGAGTCCGTGGCGGAACACGTCCTCCGGACGCTTTTCATCGGCTATACCCTGTGCCGCCTTGACGACCAGGCGGATCTTCGGAAGGTCCTCCAGATCTGCCTGTTCCACGATCTTCCCGAGGCCAGGACGGGCGACATGAATTACGTGAACAAGAAATATGTTGCCGTGGACGAAGAGAAAGCCGTGCAGGACCTGGCATCCACCCTTTTCTTCGGCGACGACATCCGCGGAGCCGTGCGGGAATTCAATGAAAAGAAGACCCGCGAGTCGCTCATCGCCCATGATGCGGACCAGTTGTCGCTCATCCTGGCCCTGAAGGAATGCGGCGACCTGGGAAACAAGTACAGTCCGGAATGGATTTCCTATGCCCGCCGGCGCCTCTGCACGGACAACGGCCGGAAGCTCGCCGATGCGATCCTTGAAACGGAGTGGTCGGACTGGTGGTTCAAGGAAAAGGGGGACTGGTGGGTCAACGGCAACCGGGGCTAGAAGCCGCGAAAGGAGGAGAAGCCATGAACCGCAAGCGATTCCTGCTCATCATCATCACGGGTCTCTGCGCGATTCTGCTGTGGGGATGCACGTCTTCCCAGCAAAATGCGGAGGAAGCCGACCGGCGCCTGAACATTGCCCTGGCGTACATGACCTCCGGCCAGTTCAACCCGGCCCTGAAGGAGCTCTTCGAAGCGGAGAAGATGAATCCGGACAACCCGAGAATCCACTATGCCATCGGCCTCATCTACATGGAAAAGAACATGCCGTCTCAGGCCATGAAATCCTTTACCCGGGCACTGGAACTGAAACCCGACTACTCGGAGGCCCACGTTTCCATCGGCACGATCCAATACTCCACGGGGCGCCTGGACGAGGCCATCGCATCCTTCAACCGCGCCCTGTCCAACTTGCTCTACGAGACTCCGAGCCTTGCCTTCTACAACCTGGGTCGCACCTACGCCAGGAAACAGGACAACCAGATGGCCCTTCGCATGTATGCGGAATCCATCCAGCGCGACCGGGGAGGATACCTCGTCCCCCTGGTTGAATTCCATATCGGCCTCGTCCGGATGGGAGAGGGCAACTGCGACAAGGCCGTCGGTCACTTCCGGAAAGCCGTGGAACTATCGCCGGCATACACGGAAGCGCACCTCAAGCACGGCGAATGCCTGCTCCGCCAGGGCAAGAGGGCGGAGGCCGTGAAATCGTTCGAGACGGTCATCCAGCAGGCGCCGAACACGGATTCCGCCGGCCGGGCCCGGGAACTCCTGAAAACCATTTCTCGCTGAGGCCTCTCATGGCATCCAAGAAACAGAAACGCTCCATCGAAGTCAAAACCAGAAAAAAGAAAAAGGGCTGGAGAACGCTTGCCCTGTCCGTCACCGCCCTGGCCGTCGTGGGTCTCCTCATTTTTTTCTTCGTGACCCTCTTCGACGCCGTCTTCCCAACCTCCGGCAAGGGAACCGCACAGAGGAAAGAAAAGATGGAGGTGGTGGTGTATTTCTCGGATGCCAATGAGCGATTCCTGGTCCCGGAAAAACGTTTCGTTCCCCGGGAGGCAAAGGACGAGGACCAGGCCCGGGAGATCGTCAGGGCCCTCCTGGCCGGTTCGAAGACGGGCCATACAGCCACCCTGCCGGCGAAGGCGGAAGTCCAGGGCGTCAGGATCCGGGAGGACGGAACGGCGGAGGTCAGCTTCAGCAAGGCCTTCGTGAACACCCACCCCGGCAGCGGAACAAGTGAAATGGCGACGGTTTTTTCGCTGACGAATTCCCTGTGCACGAACATCCCCGTCATCAAGCGGGTCAGGATCCTGCTGGACGGCAAGGAGCTGGCCTCCATCCGGGGACATATCGACACGCGGAAGCCCTTCACTCCACGAGATCTTACGGCACCAGGCGCCAAGTCCTGAAACAAGCGGCGGGCGATCGATCCGGAAGGGATCCGGCATCGACGCGGCGGAACGGACATGTCGGTCAAGACAAAACTCTCAAGAATCCGAAACATCGGCATCATCGCCCATATCGATGCGGGGAAGACCACCGTCACGGAGAGGATTCTCTATTACACGGGCCGCTCCTACAAAATGGGCGAGGTTCATGACGGGGAAGCCGTCATGGACTGGATGCCCCAGGAACAGGAGCGGGGAATCACCATCACGGCGGCGGTGACGACCTGCAACTGGGAAAACCACGAGATCCATATTATCGATACACCGGGCCACGTCGATTTCACCATTGAGGTGGAGCGGTCCCTGCGGGTTCTCGATGGGGCCATCGTGGTTTTCGACGCCGTCGGCGGCGTCGAGCCGCAATCGGAAACGGTCTGGCACCAGGCGGACAAGTACTGTGTTCCAAAGATCGCCTTCGTCAACAAGATGGACCGTATCGGCGCCGATTATTTCCGCACCCTGGACATGATGCGGGAACGATTCTCCTCACTCCCCCTGCCGATCCAGATTCCCGCAGGACAGGAAGACGGGTTCCAGGGCATCCTGGATCTGATCCACGGCAAGTTCGTCACCTGGGACAACAGCACCCAGGGACAGATCTTCACCGTCCAGGACGTCCCGGAGGCATTCGCCGGGGTGATGCAGGAGCATCGGGACCGGATGATCGAGATCCTGGCGGACCTGGACGACGGGATCGCGGAAAAGTATCTGGCCGGCGAGGAAATCGGGGAGGAGGCCATCCGGGCGGCCGTCCGGCAGGCGGCGCTTTCCTTGAAAGCCGTACCGGTCATGTGTGGAACGGCCTTACGGAACAAAGGCATCCAGCCGCTCCTCGACGGGGTGGTCCAATATCTCCCCTCCCCCGTGGACGTCCCTCCCGTACGGGGCCATCACCCTGTCACCCATGAGGAAGAGGTTCGCCCCAGCAGCGCCGCGGAACCGCTGTGTGCTCTGGCCTTCAAGGTCCAGCTCGACGAGGGGCGAAAACTCACCTACCTGCGCATTTACTCCGGCCAGATCAAGGCCGGCGGCGAAATCTACAACGCCGGCAAAGGCCGGAAGGAAAAAATCGCCCGCCTGCTGAAGATGCATGCCAACAAGCGGGAACGTGTCGAGACGGCCACCGCGGGAGACATCATCGCCGTGGTCGGCCTCAAGGAGACCATGACCGGCGACACGCTCTGCGACGAAGGGCACCCGATTCTCCTGGAACCGATGGACGTCTATGAACCGGTGATCAGTCAGGCCATCGAGGCAAAGACCCCGGCGGACCAGGAGCGGCTGACCGTGGCCCTGGTAAAGTTTATCGACGAGGATCCCACCCTGCGGGTGAAATACGATGACGAGACGGCCCAGACGGTGATCTCCGGCATGGGCGAGCTGCATCTGGAGATCATCATCGACCGCCTGATCCGGGAGTTCAACGCCCACGTCAACGTCGGCAAGCCCCGGGTCGTCTACCGGGAAACCATTCAGAAGGGCCTGGAGCTGGACGGCGTGTTCGAAAAAGAACTGGGGGACCGGCGCCATTACGGATCCGTGCGGCTCCGCCTGGAGCCGCTGGAGCGGGGGGCCGGCAACGACATCGTCAACCGCATTGATCCCGCTCAGCTTCCGGAGGACTATCACCACGCCATTGTCGAGGGAATCCGGGAGGCCATGTTCAGTGGAACCGTGGCCGGCTATCCCGTCATCGATGTACGCGTCACCCTTCTGGGAGGGGCGTACCGGGAGAGCGAATCTTCCCCGCTCGGCTACAAGATCGCCGCCTCCACGGCGTTCCGGGACGGCTTCACACAGGCGGATCCGGCACTCCTGGAGCCGATCATGCTGGTTGACGTTCTCTGCCCCTCGGAGTTCATGGGCGAGGTGATCGGCGACATCAACGCCCGGAAGGGGGAGGTCCAGGCCATCGCGCCCCGCGGAATCATCAGCGAGATCCAGGCGAAGGTGCCCTTGAGAGCCATGTTCGGATACTCGACCGATCTCCGCTCCGCCACGCAGGGCCGGGCGACGTTTTCCATGCATTTTCTCGAGTTTGGCAGGAGCGGATCGTAACCGGGGATCCAGCCGCTCCGGAGGACCTCTGCCACCATGAAAACGCTGGGTAAGAAACTCAACCGCCTGTATAGCCTCCCTGCCATTCAGGTCGCTCTGCTCACCCTGAGCGTCGTCGTCTTGAGCGCCCTGGCGGTCCACTACTTCGAGCACCTCCGTCAGGAAGCGAATATCACATCGGTCTGGGACGCCATCTGGTGGTCCATCGTCACGATGGGTACCGTCGGATACGGCGACAAGTATCCCGTCTCCATCGGGGGCCGCCTGGTGGGAATCCTCGTCATCTTGTCGGGGGTGGGCCTGATGTCCCTGTTCACGGCCACCATCGCGTCTCTGTTCGTGGAGAAAAAGATCAAGGAGGGAAAGGGGTTGGATACGTTCAAAGAAAAGGACCATATCGTCCTGTGCGGATGGAACCAGCACACGGAAGAATTGTTGAACGGCCTGCTCCGCCAGGGTTTCGCGGGTGAGAAACCGCTCGTTCTCATCAATGAGCTTTCCCCCGACGAGCTCGACCCCCTGCGTGTGAAATACCATGACCTGAAGTTCATCCGCGGCAACTTCGTCCAGGAGGAAGTGTTGATGCGGGCCAATATCTCCCGAGCCGCCTTTGCGATCCTTATGGCGGATCTGTCGGGAGGCCACCCCCTGGACCGCGTGGACGAGCGGACAGCGCTGACAGCCATGACGATCCGGTCCATCAGCCCCCAGATCCGGATCATCGCCGAGCTTCTCAACAGCGAGAGCAGGACCAGCCTGAAACGGGCTCATGTCGACGAGATCATTGTCCGGGGCGAACACATCGGCGCGCTGATGGCCAGCGCCATCGACTCACCGGGGCTTCCCAGGATCTTTTCGAACCTGATGGCTCTGGGCGACACGAACAAACTCTGGCGCGTCGATATCCCCCGGTCCTTCGTCGGAAAAACATACCACGAACTGGCGGATCATTTCCGGGATCAGCATCACGCCGTCCTCCTGGGCATCATCAGGGACAAGGCCACCATGAGGCTGGAGGACCTGCTGTCGGACAACACCTCCGTCATCGATACCTTCATCCGGGAGAAAATCCGCGAATCCAAAAAAGATTTCTACTACGAGCAGGAAGAGTCCAGGCTGTCCATCAATCCCGTGGGCAGCTACGTGATTTCACAGGATGACCACGCTGTTGTCCTGTCCCGGAACAATCCCCGCTCCGGTTGACTCCCGGACCGTAAAGCGACAAGGAAAGGCCTGCCATGAATGAAGACAGCGTTTCCTTCCTGAAGGAACCGGAACTCTTCCGTGATCTGACGGCGGAACAGATTCGCGAACTCATCGACATCTCCCGCCGTGTGACATTCCGCGCCGGCGATATCATCATGCGGGAAGGCGAAGAGGGAGACACGCTCTACATCATTCTCAACGGAACCGTGGAAGTGGTAAAGAACCTTGTTCTCCCGGGGATGGCAGATGATGACGCAGCGGATCAGAACAAGGTTTTCACGCGTCTGGGCGCCCACGACCATGCCGTGTTCGGCGAAATCGCTCTCCTGGAGAAACAGAAACGTACGGCCACCATCACGGCCTTGACGGACTGCGTGCTGTATGAAATTCAAAAAGATGATTTTCTCCGGATCGCCGAGGAGGATACCGCACTTGGTTACCGCGTGGCCCTGAACCTGGCCAGGATTGTCAGCACTCGCCTGCGGAAGGCCGACGAGGATACAATCAAGCTGACAACGGCGCTGAGCATTATCCTGAAACAGACATGACGGAAACGACGAAAAACGAAATCGGAAAACCGCAGCCATGAAGCGAGCCGAAAACAAGGAGAAGGAACGCTGGTCGAAACCCATTCTGGACAAGGACAAGGTCCTGGCCAGCATCTTCCGAATCAGCGGGCTCCTGACAACCCCTTCCCGGGTCGACGAAATCCTGGAAAGAATCCTGGACGAGGTCGTCGGCACCATCGGTTTCGACCGCGGGATCATTCGTCTTTTCGATGAAACCAGGCAGTTTCTTCACGCCAAGGTGGTGAAGAACTACACCCCGGAGGAGCGCAGCCGGGTCTTCGCATCCCCCCTGAACATCCATGAGGACGACTGCATGGCCGTCAAGGTGGCCGCCTCCGGTGAACTGCTGGCCATCGAAGACGTGTCCACCGATGACCGCGTCACGCCCCTGGATCGCCACCTGACAAAGATCATGGACGAGGGTTCCATCTTCATCGCTCCCCTGAAGATCGACCAGGAGGTCATCGGAATTCTCGCCGGGTTCAACCGCGAGCATGTCACTTTTTTTGCGGAGGAGATCCGCCTTTTCCTCACTTACGCCAGCCAGATCAGCATTATCATCCATGCCACGCGGCTCCTCGAGAACAATGCTGAAAAGATCCGGCAGCTTCTGGTGCTGGAACAGGCCGTTTCGGACATGAACGAGAGCTACACGCTGGACCACCGGATCATGGACATCATGATCACGAACGCCCTTCGCATTGCTGCAGCGGAGCGGGTTCTCGTCTATTTCCTGGACGTAGCGAAGGAGCGATGCCTCATCAGCGACGGCGAGACGGTCTTCATTCACGACCAGGCGACCTGCAACGAAAAGATCGGCAACGGGCTGATCCGGCAGGCCCTGGAGGTCAACTCGATTCTCGTGTCCACCGACCCGGCCGGTGGAAAGACCAAACCGCTCTTCGACGACTGTCCGTCGGAGATCGCAGTCCCCTTCAATATCCGCGACAAGTTCCGCGGCGCCCTCTACCTAGCGAAAAAATCGGGGGGGTTCTCGCCGGACCAGAAGAACCTGCTGGATATCCTCGTGAAGAACGCCGCCACCACATACGACAATGCCATCATGCACTCCATTCTTTCCCTCGAGGCGAAAACCCTCAAGTCCGAGGTTGAGAAGCTGCGCGAAAATCAGGAGATTCTGCTCGGCTACCACAACATCCTCGGCAAGTCGGAGCAAATGATCGACATTTTCCATATGATCGAGGACATTGCCCAGCACGACACGAACATCCTGGTGCAGGGGGAAAGCGGCACGGGGAAGGAGCTCATCGCCCGGGCTATTCACCGCCAGAGCAACCGCAAGGGGAAGCCCTTTGTCGATATCAATTGCGCCGCCATCCCGGGCACCCTCCTGGAGAGCGAGTTGTTCGGCTATGAAGCGGGGGCCTTCACGGATGCGAAGAAGCGGAAGATCGGCCTCCTCGAATCGGCCCAGGGAGGAACCATGCTCCTGGACGAAGTCGGGGATATGAGTTTCCCCCTGCAGGCAAAATTTCTGCGGATGCTGGAGGAAAGAACCATTCGCCGCCTCGGCGGTACCGAAAACATCTCCATTGATGTCCGGTTTGTTTTTGCCACCAACAGGGACCTCAACAGGATGGTGGCGGAGGGGCGGTTCCGGGAGGATCTGTTTTACCGGATCAGCGTCGTCCCGATTGCACTGCCCCCCCTGCGCGAGCGGACGGCGGATATTCTGCTGCTGGCCCGTTATTACGTGGATGAGTTCAACCGGAAATTTCGAAAGAATGTCCGTGGCTTCACCAAGGAAGCCCAGGATGTCCTCCTGAGCTATCCCTGGCCCGGCAATGTCCGGGAGCTGCGGAACATCATCGAGCGGGTGATGATCCTGCAGACGATCGGGCCTTTCATCACGTTGGGCAACCTGCCCATGGAGATGAAAGCCGCGTCACCATCGGGGATTCAGAAGCTCTCCCTGGACAATTACTTCTCTCCTCTTGCCTCGGATGGGATCAAATACGACGAGATCGTGGAAAAGGTCGTCTCGGACGTCAAAGAGAAAATCATCACCCAAGCCCTCGAACAGAGTGCCGGAAATAAAGCCAAGGCGGCAAAATTATTAGGCATATCAAGATTCAAGCTTATCCGGGAAGAAAAGAAGATCCTCGACCGGAACACGACATCCCCCTGATTGTGCACATAGCGCACGCCCGTTCACAATTCGCACGCATCGCCTTTCTTGTTATCATTCAATTAGTTACAAAACACGCCGCTCAAATCACGTGCACAGATCGCACGAAATGGCTTCCCAGGACGGGGGCTCCCCGCAACCGACTTGCCATCCGGCAGGATGCCCGATCCATTTATGATATTGATTAACTTTTGATTTCCATTGGTTGCGCCTCACCCTCCTTTTTTTTCTTCACCATCACCATACCTGGCATCGAACATGCTTAGAACATTGACAAACAAACCCGAGCACCACTGGGAGATAAAAGAAAACAAGAATCTTTTTTAACAAATGCAACGGAACTCAAAGGACAAAGGGAAGCGCAAGAGTTCGGACATCGATTCGGTTTCTTCAGTCATTCAGGGTAACGTTCACGGGTTAACAGAAGAAGAATTCTTCCTGTCAACGGAAAGCAGGAGCGCAAGCGGGACGATCAGCGAACAAAACGAGGAAAAGAAAGGAGTTGTTCCGAAAGAACAGAGTATCCATTTTTTTCTTCCTGAGGAGTTTTGACGCGACTGCCGAGTGTGATGATTGTTTTTAATCGGTGGGTGGTTTCTGTTCCCTCCTTTCCACCCACCGACCCCCTTGAGTGAATCTGGGAGGTGAGTGTTACCGGGTGCCTTCCAGTTTTATACGGGGCGGATGGTTTTCAGGTTCCCTCCTTTTCCATCCGCCCTTTTTTTATCTTCTGCCGCCCTCCGAAAATATATCAGTATTCCCCGTCTTCTTTCGCCAGTTCCGAGACGCTTACCTTGTGACGGAAGACCCGATAGATCCAGATCTGGTATGCAACCACCAGCGGAACGAACACCAGGGCCACAACGGTCATGATTTTCAGTGTATAGGGACTGGATGAGGCATTGAAGAGGGTGGCGCTGTATGCGGGATCGAGCCGGGACGGCACCAGGTTTGGGTAGAGTCCGGCAATACCCGTGAACACCGTCAGGAGCACCATGGCACAGGAAGCAAGGAACGCCTCCAGGAACATGGATCTTCCCAGGAAGAAGCGAACTGCCACCAGGGCCGCCAGCGCTGCCAGGGGAATTCCGAGAAGGATCGGGTATGTGATGAAATTGCGATCGAGACCCGTGGCCGAAGCGCTATAAAGCAGAAAGAGGAACAGGAAAACCGCCAGGGCGGCCCAGGCTTTCCCGGCAAACTCCGCCGCCCGGACGGCCAGCGCGCCGTCCGTCTTCCAGGACAGCCATAGAGCCCCGTGCACGGCAAAGACCAGCAGGAAAAGAATTCCCGTCAGCAGCCCATAAAGGTTTAGAAGCCCGGTCAACCCGCCTGCATAACCGTTGGCATCGATGGGCAAGCCGATGAAAAGATTCCCGAATATAACCCCGAACAGAAACGCGATCAGCGTGCTGCTGGCGGAGATCGCCGTATCCCACCGCTGTTTCCAGGGTTCCGTGGTCCCCTTCCCCCGGAACTCAAATCCGACCCCCCGAACGATCAAAGCGAACAAAACCAGCAGAAGCGGCGTGTAAAGAGCACTGAAGAGGAGGGCGTAGACTCCCGGGAATGCGGCGAACGTGGCGCCGGCCGCCGTCACGAGCCAGACCTCGTTCCCATCCCAGACGGGACCGACCGTGTGGAGCATCACCCGCCGCTCGCCATCGTCCCCGCCCAGGACCGGCAGCAGCATCCCCACACCCAGGTCGAAACCGTCGGCCATGAAATAGACTGCCCACAAGAGTCCCCACAGAACGAACCAGATCACCTGAAATTCCATGTCATGCCGCCTCCGGGTCAATTGTCTTCATTGGAACGGGCTCCGGCCCCTTCCGGGCGAATTTTGCCAGCAGGTAAATATCCAGGAGCCCGAGGAATCCGTAAAACAGGGTGAATCCGATTACGGATAGAAGCACCTGCTCCGCCGAGATGTTGCGGGAGACTCCCTCGGCGGTCCTGTAGACACCATAGACAAGCCAGGGCTGGCGGCCGACTTCCGCCACCGTCCAGCCGAGCTGAGCGGCGACATAGGGCAGCGGGATGGCGTAGAACAGGATTTTCAGGAACCACGGCTGTTCCTCGAGCCTTCCGCTCTGAACGAGGAACACCGCCAGGGCGGACAGTAGCGCGAAGAGCCCCCCAAGGGCGACCATGGTGCGGAAACTGACGAAAACCTCCATGACGGGCGGCCGGTTCTCTTTCGGGAATTCCTTGAGTCCCTTTACCTCCGCCTGAAAATCGCCGAAGGAGAGAAAGCTGACGACGCCGGGAATGGGAATCGCTTCCACGGCATTCCGTTCGTTCCTCGCGTCGGGAACGAGGAGCAGATAGAACGGCACCGCCTTCCCGGTTTCCCAGTGCGATTCCATGGCGGCCAGCTTCGTCGGCTGGACCTTCGCCACGTCCTTGGCGGCAAAATCGCCCGCCCCGATGAGGAGAATCGAACTGGCGAGGCCGAAGACGGCGGCCATGCGGAAAGAGGCCGTGAAGAGGGGCCGCTCGTTTTTCCGGAGCAGGTGCCAGGCCGAGATTCCCAGGACGAAGAAGGCGGCGATGACGTATCCCGACAGGGTGGTGTGGAAAAACTTCCACCAGGCGTAACTGTTGGTCAGCAAGGCCCAGAAGTCGACCATTTCCGCCCGGCCGTTCCGGATCACGTACCCCACCGGATGCTGCATCCAGCCGTTGGCCAGGAGGATCCACAGGGCCGAAAGGTTCGTGGCAAAGGCCACCATCCACATGGCAAAGGCATGCGTGCGCTTTGACACCCGGTTCCAACCGAAGATCCAGAGCCCGAGGAAGGTGGACTCGAGGAAGAAGGCCATCGTCGCCTCGATCGCCAGCGGAACGCCGAAGATATCGCCTACGAAGCGGGAGTATTCCGCCCAGTTCATGCCGAATTGGAACTCCATGGTGAGTCCCGTGACGATGCCGAGGATGAAATTGATGAGGAAGAGCTTGCCCCAGAAGCGGGTCATTCTGAGGTACATCGGGTTCCCCGTGGCAACCCAGCGGCTCTCCATGAACGCCACCAGGATAGACAGCCCCAGGGTCAGCGGAACGAAAAGAAAGTGAAAACCGGCCGTGGCGGCAAACTGCAGGCGGCTCAGCGCAAGAACATCCATCGGGTCCGACCTCCTCGGGGAGCGAAAAGCGGAGTCATGATAAACGGAGAGGCAGGATAATGCAAGCCTGCCGGGGCGGCGTGGGCAATGGCGTTGTCCCGCCGGAGACCGGGGCATGGAGAGACTGTCGTGAACGGCGAGCGCGGCCGCAGGTACGCGGCCGGAGGGTCCCGGAGGAGCAATCAGGAAGCGTTTCCATCACGGCGGCTCCGGGTCACCAACGGCAACACCTGGAAACAATTCCGCGACGGCGGGAGCCCAGTGACAGCCCCCGCGCCCCGAACGGCCAGCCAACCGCGGGGGCGCGGCCGGGGGTTCCCAGAGGAGCAATCAGGAAGCGTTTCCATCATGGCGGCTCCGGGTCACCAACGGCAACACCTGGAAACGGTTCCGCGACGACGGGAGCCCCCGCGACAGCCCCCGCGCCCCGACTCACTCCGTCGACCCCTGCTGCTCTCCTTGACACGCTCCCGCCTCATCCCGTATGAATCATTCCTGCCCATCCGGAACGCCTGCCTCCGGGAAACCGCGAAACAAAGGAGCACCTGCTCATGGCCCGCGAAATCGAGCGCAAATTTCTTGTTGCCAACGATTCATGGCGTCCGGAAGAAGACGGCGTCCTGGTCCGCCAGGGGTATCTCCGGTCGGACGTGAACGGCCTTGTCCGCGTCCGGATTTGCGGAGAAAAGGCCTTCCTGGCCGTGAAGTCCCTCCTCTCGGGGATTGTCCGCCTCGAATTCGAGTATCCCATCCCGCCAAGCGACGCCGAAGAGATGCTGGAACGGCTCTGCCCCCGGCCCTGGATTGAAAAGCGTCGGTGGCGGGTCCGTCACGGCGCCCTCACCTGGGAGATCGACGAATTTCTGGGAGATAATGAAGGGTTGATTCTCGCGGAGGTGGAACTGGAGAGAGAGGACCAGCCGGTGGAGACGCCTCCCTGGGTGGGAAGAGAGGTTTCCGAGGATCCCCGTTTCTTCAATGTGAACCTGGCGCAGAAGCCATACCGGCTCTGGAGGACGTCCGGCGATCCGACCGGAGGGGCCGGAACGCCGGCGGGCGACGAACCGGACGTGCAAGGAGGAGACCGTGCCGAACATCCGCGTCCATGACCTGAATGTCCACTTCGAGGCCTCGGGATCCGGCGAGCCCCTGGTGTTTCTGCACGGCCTGGGGTCGAGCACCCGAGACTGGGAAAGGCAGATGGAGTTCTTCTCCCGCTGTTTCCAGGTCGTGGCCTTCGACAACCGGGGCCACGGCCGGACCGACAAGCCGCGGGGTCCTTACAGCGTGCGCCAGTTTGCGGGGGATGCAGCGGCGTTCCTGAAGGCCGTGGGGACCGTACCGGCCCACATCGTGGGCCTGTCCATGGGAGGCATGACGGCATTCCAGCTCGCCGTCGACGAGCCGGATCTGGTCAAAAGCCTGACCATCGTCAACAGCGGTCCGGCCATGGTTCTGACGAACGCGAGGGACCGCCGGGCCTTTTTTCTCCGCCGCCTCGTCGTGCGTTTCCTGGGGATGCGGAAGATGGGGACCATCCTGGCGGACATGCTGCTTCCGGAGCCGCACCAGAAGGACCTCCATGACACCCTGATCGCCCGCTGGGCGGAAAACGACCGGAGGGCCTACCTGGCCTCCATGAAGGCCATCACCGGCTGGAGCGTAGCCGATCACATCGGGGAAATCCGCTGCCCCGTTCTCATCGTCACGGCGGACCAGGATTATACGCCCGTCTCCCTCAAGGAGGCTTACGCCCGCAGGATTCCCGGGGCCGAACTGGCCGTCATCCGGCAGTCGCGCCATCTCACCCCGATCGACCAGCCGGACGCCTTCAACGAGGTCCTTCTCGGATTCCTGTCGGGGCAAGCCGACGGTCCGTTCATGACGGGGTCTTTCCCCGCGTAATCCCATGGACCAGCGGCTCCCGCAGCCGCACTGATCCGGCCCTACCCTATCCAGGCCTCCGCCTCGGTCCAGCGGGCGTAGAGGCGCTCGCGGCGCCGGAACTCCCCGGAGTGAACGATCCGCCGCCCGTTTCTCACCTCGGCACCCAGGTCGGCATGGAGCATCTCGTGATAGACCACGTACTCCAGCACGCAGGCAGGAACGTCTCGCCGGTCCAGCCATGGATGGATGCGGATCGTTCCGGTCCGGCTGCTGTAGCTTCCCAGGATCCGCCGGTGGACGCGGCGCGTTGCCTTCCCGTGGCTCCACGTGATGGGAACGGAAAGACGGCTGTCGAAATAGGTGCGATTCAACTCGTCGAAAATGACCTGGAGGTTATAGTGCCGTCCCAGCGGCTGGATGCGAACGGCACGCGGGGGCCGTTCGGGGCGGATCCGGAGACGGTCGCGGATGAAATCGCCGATAAGCGGGCCCGGATCCTTCCGGGTGCGGGCGAAGCGGGCTACCTCCCGGAGGACCTCGTCGCCGGCGTCGAGGAAGATGCGGTGGAGGCGCAGCCGGATGCCCTCCGGGGCCGTCCGGACGCGAATCATCGAAACCTGATTGTCAGTAAGGATGAGATGGACGGGGCGGTGCAGGCTTGTCTCCAGGCGCTCCCGAAGATCCCGTTCCCCTGTGACGAGAGGAAGGGAAAGCTGCTCCATGGTTCCGCCGGCGGACCTGTTGCCCTTCCGGCGGCTTGGAACGGTGGTCCGCTTCACGTTTTGCGCTTCTTGATCCGGTTCTTTTCGTCCACGAAGACGCACTTGGGGGACCACTTCTTCGCCGCCGCATCATCCACCATAACATAGCTGGCGATGATGACCAGGTCGCCCCGGGCGACTTTGCGGGCCGCCGCACCGTTGAGACAGATGACGCCGGATCCCGCCTTCCCGGTAAGGGCATAGGTGGTGAACCGCTCCCCGTTGTCGACATCGTAGATCGCCACCTTCTCGTAGGGGATAATGTCCGCCGCCTTCAGGAGTTTTTCGTCGATGGTAACGCTGCCTTCGTAATGAAGGTCCGCATCGGTGACCGTGGCTCGGTGGATCTTCGATTTCAGCATGAACCGTTGCATGGCGCACCCCTTGTCCTTGATTGTTCTTTGCTCTACGCCTTCGGGTTCCCGGAAGCCTGCAGATCCAGGGGCTCCCCGAAGACGGAATTGTCGATGAGCCTCGTGTTCCCCACCCGCACGGCCAGTGCCATGACGCAGGTCCCTTCGATGCGCTCCACGTCCTTCATGGTGCCGGTGTCGCAGATCTGGACGTAGTCGATCTTCGTGAAGGGGTGGGATGAGATGAATGATTTCGCTTCCGCGATGATGGCCGCCGCGTCCCGCTCGCCGCCGGCGTACCGCTCCTGGGCCCTCTTGAGGGAGCGGGAAAGGCTGAGTGCCGACACCCGCTCCTCCGGCTTCAGGTAGGTGTTCCGGGAGCTCATGGCGAGGCCGTCGGCCTCCCGGGTGGTGGGCATGGCCACCACTTCCAGGTCCATGTTGAGGTCCTCCGCCATCCGCCGGATCGCCGTGAGCTGCTGGAAGTCCTTCTTGCCGAAGATGGTCGTGTGGGGCTTGACGATGTTGAAGAGTTTGCAGCAGACGGTGGTGACACCCCGGAAGTGTCCGGGCCGGGAGAGGCCGCAGAGGTTGTCGGTCACTTCCTCCACGTTGACGTAGGTCTGGTAATGAGGAGGGTACATCTCCCGGTTTGACGGGAAGTAGATTACGTCTACCCCTACGGATTCGGCCATTCGGAGGTCCCGGTCGAAGTCCCGGGGATAGCGGTCCAGATCCTCCGCAGGGCCGAACTGGGTCGGGTTGACGTAGATGCTGACTACCAGGCAGTCGGCCCGCAGGCGGCCTTCCCGCATGAGGTCAAGGTGGCCCTCGTGAAAGAAGCCCATCGTGGGAACAAAGGAGATCGTCTTTCCCTGGCGCCGGAGCGACTCAGAGAAAGCCTGCATCTCTCGTACCGTTTCGATGATCTGGATCATCTCCGCCATCCCAACAAAAAAGCCTCGCCGTCGCGAGACGGGAGGCCTGGGTTTCTGCGGATTCAATCTCTTTCCTGCCCCTTCCGTCTCAGTCCGTCATCCGGATCCAAGCGGCCAAAACCCGCCTATCAAACAGGGTCATGCTTGTCAAGCCCTTTTCGCAGGGCATCCGGAAGAACAACGCTCAGGCGGCCGAACTCGGCGGGTGACAGGGTTTCGGCACGGCGCCCCGGATCGATTCCCGCAGCCAAAAGCAGGGTCCCGAGATCGCTTTCCCCGGACATTTCCAGGGACAGCCCCTTGAGGTTGTTGAATATCGTCTTTCTTCGGCTGGCAAAGGAAGCCCGCACGACCGCCGCGAAATGCTCCTCTTCCCCGAGCGGGAACGGGGGGTCTTCAAGAAAATCGAAGCGCAGCACCCGCGAATGAACCCGAGGAACGGGATAGAAACAGGTCGCCGGCACATCCAGGCGCCGGGTGACGCGGGCGAAGGCAGCCACCAGGACCGACGGGATTCCGTATTCCTTTGTCCCCGGGGAGGCGGCCAGTCTGGCTGCCAGCTCTTTCTGGAACATCAGGACGGCCGTTCGGATCTTCTTCCGGTGCTCCAGAAGGTGGAACAGGATCGGAGTGGACAGGGAATAGGGAAGATTCCCGACCACCGTGATTCCGCCTCCGCCCGCTTCTTCGGCGAGAAGCGAAAAATCGAAGGAAAGGACGTCCCTGTGGATAATCTCGACGTTGCCCCGATCGCGGAAGCGTTCCCGGAGGATGTCCGCCATCCGCGGATCCACCTCGACGGCCAGGAGGCGTCCGGACACCTCCGAGAGGCGCTCCGTCAGGGCTCCTGTCCCCGCCCCGATCTCGACCACCGTCCCGTCTCTTTCCACGTCCGCCATGGCGACGATCTTTTCCAGCACATTCCGGTCCTGGAGGAAGCACTGCCCCAGTTTCTTGCGGGGGCGGAGGCCTCGCGAACGGAGGATTTTTTTCGGAGAAGTCATGTTTTTTCGGCCCTCCAGGCAACCAGCAGCCGCTTCGTGACAAGATAGGCCGGCAGCGCGCATACCGGCGCAAACAGGAGGCCCCCGACCTGGAGGGGCAGGAGGATCTGCCATCCCAGGCCGGCAATCGCCCCCAGGGAATAGTCGGGCAGAATCAGCGTGCATCGCTCCATTCCCAGCAGAACGCGGCCGGCCTCGTATTGGGAAACATACAGGAGCGGGATCGTCAGGGGATTGGAGATGAACCAGGATCCCAGGTAGGCCGCCGAGAGATGCTGGCGGAACAGCGCGGACGAGGCCAGAACAAGCAACGTGTGGAAGGGGATCGTCGGTGTCACGCCGATGAATACACCGACGGCGAATCCGAGGGAGATGCGCCGCGGGTCTCCCCGGAGGCTCAGGAAGCGCCGGTAAAACTCCTCAAGCTTTTTCCGGAGCGCATTCATTGCCGTGAAGAAAGCGGCCACCGGGAGACCGCGTTCAGGTCGAAGGTATCCCGCATCCCCCTGGAGAGACGGTATTCGCCGACGACGGCGATCATGGCGGCATTGTCCGTACACAGGACCGGGGGCGGGATGAGCACCTCGATCGACCGCTCCCGGGCGTCTTCCAGGAACCGTGTCCGGAGCCGGCTATTGGCGGCCACACCCCCGCAGACCACCACCTGTTTCAGGCCGTTCTCTCCGGCCGCCCGGAGGGTCTT
Organism: uncultured Syntrophaceae bacterium; assembly: GCA_964396205.1. Taxonomy (GTDB): domain Bacteria; phylum Desulfobacterota; class Syntrophia; order Syntrophales; family PHBD01; genus PHBD01. Next base: position 18,291 of record CAYNEJ010000011.1, on the reverse strand, counting down.
CTCCACGAGCACATCCACCACGGCCTCCTGGAAGCTGGCCACAACCCCCGGCATTTCTTCGGGCGACGGCATCCCCTTCTGCTTCACATGGTTCAGGAGTGCCGTCTTGAGACCGCTGAAGCTGAACTCCAGGCTGTCCCGCATGGCCCGTGGGAACGAAACGGCGGACAGGTTCCCCTGCTTCGCCAGGCGGTCGATGACGACGCCGCCGGGATAGCCGATATCGAGGAGTTTCGCCGCCTTGTCGAAGGCCTCCCCGGCCGCGTCGTCCCGCGTCTGGCCCAGGATCGCAAATTGCGTGAAGTCCTCCACCCGGTAGATCGTCGTGTGCCCCCCCGAGACGACAAGTGCGGCAAAGGGAAAGACCGGTCTCTGCTCCGAGAGGAAAACCGCGGCCACGTGTCCCTCCAGGTGGTTGACGCCGACAAAGGGAATCCTCCGGCCGAAGGCGATGGCCTTGGCCGCGGAGAGCCCCACCAGGAGAGACCCCACCAGGCCGGGACCCCGCGTGACGGCGATCCCCTCGATCGCATCCAGCGTCGTGCCGGCATCGTCCAGTGCCTGCAGAACCACCGCCCCGATGGCCTCGATGTGTTTGCGCGACGCGATTTCAGGCACCACGCCTCCGTATCTGCTGTGGACCGCAATCTGGGAGGCGATGACGTTTGACAGCATGATGCGGCCGTCACGGACGACCGCGGCCGCCGTCTCGTCGCAGGATGTCTCGATGGCCAGGACAAGCATGATCCGGTTCTCCAGGGGTTTTTCGTTTACATTCAAGCCGCGAGACTATATAGAAGTCGCCGGACTTTGTAAAGTTCACCGGACGACCGCCGTCCCGACGGCAGTCCGGCATTCAGCCGGCCAAGACGCCGACGGGAGGCGCGCCTCTCATGGAAATCAAGACGGACTTTCTGATCCTGGGCAGCGGAATCGCGGGATTGAGCCTCGCCATCAAGGCCGCCGATCTGGGCAGCGTGGCCATTGTCACCAAGAAGGAAAAAATCGAGTCCTCCACGAACTACGCCCAAGGCGGGATCGCTGCCGTCCAGGCGGAAACGGATTCTTTTGCCTCCCACATCGAGGACACGCTCGTCTGCGGAGCGGGCATCTGCAAAACCGACGTGGTGAAGTTCGTCATCGAAGAGGGACCGGAGCGGATCCGGGAACTGGTGAAATGGGGGGTCCAGTTCACCCGGGCCAGCGATCACCCCGACCGCTTCGACCTGGGCCGGGAAGGCGGGCACAGCGCACGCCGGGTTCTCCACGCCCACGACCTGACGGGACGGGAGATCGAGCGGGCCCTGTCGGAAATGGCCGGCACAAAACCGAACATCCGCATTTATGAGAATCATTTCGCCATCGACCTGATCCTGAAGTCCCGCATTCCGGGACAGTGGTTCACCGACAGCGACCGCTGCCTCGGCGCTTATGTTCTGGATATAATCCGCGGCGAGATCCACACCTTCCGGGCCCGGTTTGTGATCCTCGCCACGGGCGGCACGGGAAAGGTCTACCTCATCACCACCAACCCCGACATCGCCACCGGCGACGGCGTGGCCATGGCCTATCGGGCCGGGGCCCGCATCGCCAACATGGAATTCATCCAGTTTCATCCGACCTGCCTGTACCACCCGGATGCCAAGGCCTTCCTGATCAGCGAGGCGGTCCGGGGCGAGGGAGCGATTCTGAAGCTGAAAAGCGGCACCCCGTTCATGGACAAGTATCACCCCATGAAAAGCCTCGCCCCCCGGGACGTCGTGGCCCAGGCGATCGACACGGAAATCAAGAAGTCCGGAGACGATCATGTCCTCCTGGACATCTCCCACCGCGACCGGAATTTCATCATCGGCCGGTTTCCCCACATCTATGCCCGCTGCCTTGAATTCGGCCTGGACATCACCCGGCAGCCCATCCCCGTTGCACCGGCGGCCCACTACCAGTGCGGGGGCGTTGTCGTCGATGCCTGCGGGGAATCGAGCATTCCGGGCGTCTTTGCCTGCGGCGAGGTGACCTGCACCGGCCTCCACGGGGCGAACCGCCTGGCCAGCAATTCCCTCCTGGAGGCGGTGGTCTTCAGCCATCGGACATTTCTCCGGATGAAGGAGCGCTTTCCCTCCGTCGAAGAGGACCCCGTTCCCATCCCGGCCTGGGATCCCCGGGGCGCCACGGAAAGTGACGAATCCATCGTGGTATCGCACAATTGGGACGAAATCCGGTCATGCATGTCCAACTACGTGGGAATCGTCCGCTCGGACAAGCGCCTGGAACGGGCAGAGCGTCGCGTGGAGCTGATCAACCGGGAGATCGACGAGTATTACCGGAACTTCCTGATCACGAAAGACCTGCTGGAACTCCGGAACATCGCCACCGTGGCGGGACTGATCGTGAAATGCGCCCGCCTGCGGAAGGAAAGCCGGGGGCTCCACTTCACCATTGACTATCCCGAGCGCGACGACAGGCACTGGATGAAAGACACGGTTCTGGTCCAGCCGTCCCATTATCGGGGCAACTTCTCGAATCCCCTCGCGATCTGACCTTATTCAGGGCCAGGAAAGCTCGACCCGGCCGAGGACGCCGGTAAAGACCAGTCGGAAGGATCCCTCCCTCGGAACGGAACCCGCCTTGAATTTCAGTGTGTAGCAGTTTCCGTGGTAAGGGTTGACATAGGGGTAGAAGGCGGTCACGAGCGAGGTCACCTTGCCGATGCGGCGCACCTCCATGGGCTCAAACCGGTTGCCCCGGTCGTCAAGGAGATAGATTTTCCAGACGGACCCGCTCCGGTCGAAATCGTTCGCATCCCGGTCCGGCATGGCGGCATAGAAGAAGAACTCGTCGAAATCGGAGGCCATCTCGTCGAGCACCTCCCGGCGGGACTTCATCTGCTCTTCCGTCAGGCCGTAGAGCCGGGCGTAGTCCTGCACGTAGGCGGCCCGGAATCCGGCGGACTTGAACGTGGCGGTCAGGTCGGCCCGGGTCTCGAACTGGGAGTGGAGACCCCTCGTCCGGGTCGAGGTCTTCAGAGCGGCCAGGTAGTCCGACGAAACGCCCTTCTCCGGCACCATTTCCACGTAGCTCCGCAGGTAATCGCAACCGGCCAGAAACGTCAGGACCAAAATCACCACTCCCGGCACTGCAAACCGGGCCAGGATTCTTGCCCTCGAATGGACGATCGGTTCGTTCATACTCACCCCCCGAAGACCCGCTGGAAAATGTAGTCCACATGCCTGAGGAAATTTTCCACCCGGAACACCTGATCCAGGTCCCCCTCGCCGATGCGGGACATGATCTCCGGGTCATCCCGGAGCAGGCTCCGGAAAGGCATCCCGCGCTCCCAGGAGGCCATGGCGCTCCTCTGCACCGCCGCGTAGGCATCCTCCCGGGTCATCCCGCTCTCGACCAGCTTCAGGAGCACCATCTGGGAGAAGATCACGCCATGGGTCATCTCCAGGTTGGCCTTCATCCGTTCCGGGTACACCACCAGTTTCTCGATGAGTCCGGTGAAGCGGGCCAGCATGAAATCCAGGAGGATGGTCGCGTCCGGGCCGATGACGCGCTCCACCGAGGAGTGGCTGATGTCGCGCTCGTGCCACAGGGCAACGTCCTCGAGAGCCGCCAGGGCGTAGGACCGCATGAGGCGGGCGAGGCCGGAGAGATTCTCCGAGAGCACGGGATTTCGCTTGTGGGGCATGGCGGAAGACCCCTTCTGCCCGGGAGAGAAGTACTCCTCCGCCTCGCGGACCTCCGTCCTCTGCAGCAGCCGGATTTCCTGGGCGAACTTGTCGATGGAGGAGCCGATGATGGCGAGCGTCGAGAAGTACTCCGCATGCCGGTCCCGCTGGACGATCTGGGAGGAGACCGCGGCGGGTTTCAGCCCCAGTTTTCCACAGACGTATTCCTCCACACCGGGATGCACAAAGGAAAAGGTGCCCACCGCCCCCGCCAGCTTGCCGACACTGACGACCTCCATGGCCCGTTCGAGCCGGAGCCGGTTGCGCTGCATTTCCTGATACCACAGGGCCATCTTCAGCCCGAAGGTGATGGGCTCTGCGTGAATACCGTGGGAACGGCCGATCATCAGGGTTCCCTTGTGCTCGAAGGCCCGCTTTTTCAGAACCGCCAGAAGCTGGTCGAGGTCCGCCAGCAGCATCTCCGCGGCCTCTTTCAGCAGCACCGCCAGGGACGTGTCAAGGATGTCCGAGGAGGTGAGGCCCATGTGGATGAACCGCCCCTCCTCTCCCACCTTTTCCGTCACGGAGGTGAGAAAGGCGATCACGTCGTGCTTGGTGACCTTCTCGATCTCGTCGATGCGCTCCACGTCGAAGCCGGCCCGTTCCCGGATCACCTTCAGGGCCTCCCGGGGGATCTCCCCCCGCTCGGCAAAGGCCTCGCAGGCCAGGATCTCGATATCGAGCCACTTCCGGTATCGGTTCTCGGGGCTCCAGATGCGGGTCATGGCTTCTCTTGAATATCTGGGAATCACGAATCGCTCCTCTTTTCAATTGCTTCCCCGCCCTTCATGTAGACCGTCCGGATGGGGAAGGGAATTTCGATGCCTTCTTCCTTGTATCTCCGGTGAATGCGCTTGATGAACCTGTGGCGAACCGGGAACTGGTCCGCATAGGTCCGGACCCGAAGGACCGCGTTGAACTGGATGCTGGAATCGCCGAAAGCGGTGAAGCGAACCAGGGGCTCAAATTCCGGAACGCCGCCCTCGGTTTCCCCGAGCACCTCTTTTGCCACATCCACCGTGATCTTTTCAACCCTTTCCAGGTCGCTGTCGTAGCTCACCCCGAGGGGGACAACGACGTTCATTTCACTGTCCCCCAGGTCGAAGTTGGTGATCCTGGTCTTGGCCAGCTCCGCGTTCGGGATCACGATCATGTTGTTCGGCATCGCCTGGAGCGTTGTGCTTCGCCAGGTGATGTCATGCACGACGCCCTCTTCCCCGCCGGCCAGTTTCACGTAGTCGCCCGGCCGGATCTGCCGGGAAGCGATGATCTGGATCCCCGAGAAGAGATTGGAGAGCGTGTCCTGGAGGGCCAGCGCCGCCGCCAGGCCACCCACGCCGAGGGCCGTCAGGACCGGGGTGATGGAGATCCCGAGGGTCTGCAGGATGACCAGGATTCCCAGGAGAAGCACAAGCCCCTTCGCAATGTTGGCGAAGAGGGTTGTGGTAACGAAGACTCCGCCCGCCCGGCTGCTGTATAGATTGACGACGCCGACGGTCAGGCGGGCAAAAAAGAACGTGACCGAAAGGATCACCAGGACCAGGATGCCCTTTTCCAGGATGCCGGTGAGATGGTCCGACAGGGGAACCGCGTGGATGGCGGCATACGCGGCTGCCGCCGTGAGCCAGTAGATTCCCATCCGTCGCAGGGCCGCGACGAGAACATTTCCGCCTTCCCAGCCGGTGCGACGGATGATCCGGCGCAGGAACCGGCGTGTGAGGACATCGGCGGCGAGTCCGCAGAAAAATCCCGCCGCCAGGAGGAGCAGGGGGAGGATGAAAACATGCTGTGCCAGGAGTTGAATCATGTGCTTCCTACAGGGAGTATGAGGCCGCTTCCGCGTTCCGGGCCGAGGGGTTTCCTCTACCCCGGATTCCGGCCCGGTGCAAGCCCCTTTGTGCGGGGACGGGGTCCCTCCCGGGACGGGCACCTCTTTTTCTAAGGGATTGACAAGACCCGCCGACTGAACCTATAGAGCAGTCATTCGCCCGCTTCGCCGCAACGACCCGCAGCACGGCGGGCGGAGAATGAAAACCGCACGAAGGATCCCATGAACATTCGAGATTTCCGCAATCCGACCCATCCGGTGGAACCCCTGTTTCTGAATCGCTGGTCTCCCCGGGCCCTGTCCGGCGAGGAGATTCCGGAAGAGGAACTCCTGACGCTCTTCGAAGCCGCCCGGTGGGCGCCCTCATCCAACAACAACCAGCCGTGGCGGTTTTTCTTCAGCCGGCGGAACACGCCCCACTGGGACCTCTTCGTTTCATTCCTCACGGAAAGCAACAAGCTCTGGGCAACCCGGGCGGCAGTCCTGGTCGTGGTCGCTTCAAGGACGACCTTCGACAGTGGAAAGTTCGCCCGCACCCACAGCTATGATGCCGGTGCCGCCTGGGGACACCTGGCCCTCCAGGGCTCCCTCATGGGACTGGTCATTCACGGAATGCAGGGATTCGACTACGACCGGGCCAAGGCGGAACTGGCCATGCCGGACGAATTCCAGGTGGAGGCCATGATCGCCATCGGCCGGCCCGGGAGAATGGAGGACCTGCCGGAACACCTGCAGAAGCGGGAATTTCCCTCGTCCCGGAAACCCCTGGCGGACATCATTGCGGAAGGCCCGTGGAAAGCGTAATGATGAACCATTCCCCAGCCATCCGGTACGAAGAATGCTGCAACAGCCTCACCCACGGGGCGGGCGCCCTTCTGAGCGTCGCCTGCCTGACCGTCATGGTGATCTTCGCGAGCCTCCACGGCAGCGCGCGTCACGTCGTGGGGTGCAGCGTCTTCGGTGCCAGCCTGGTCCTGCTGTACACGGCCTCCACCCTTTACCACAGCGCACGCTCACCCCGCCTGAAACATATTTTCAAGACCCTGGACCACGCCTGCATCTATCTCCTCATCGCCGGGACATACACACCTTTCACCCTGGTAACACTCCAGGGCGGCTGGGGCTGGACGCTCCTCGGAATCGTCTGGGGAATTGCCATTCTTGGCATTGTGTTCAAGATTTTCTTTGTCTACCGCTTCCGGACGGCAGCCACGATCGCCTACATCCTCATGGGCTGGCTGGTCGTGGTCGCCATCAAGCCCCTTCTGGCCAACCTGCCGGCCGCGGGTCTGGCCTGGCTCGTGGCGGGAGGGCTTTCCTACACGGTCGGCACCATCTTCTATCTCCTGAAACGTCTTCCCTACTCTCACGCCATCTGGCACCTCTTTGTCCTGGGCGGCAGCATCTGCCACTTCTTCGCCGTCCTGTTCCACGTCATTCCGGCCGGGAACGGCTGAGCCCGGCGGTTTTCGAAAAATCATTGAACCTGGAAGGATATGAATATGCTCAACCTCGACGACCTGGATTGGCAAAAAAAGATGGTACCCCCGGAGGTCGTTCTCACGAAGATCGAGCCGGGGATGAGCATTTTCCTCGGAACCGGCGTGTCTGAGCCCCGGACCCTCGTCAAACGGCTGATGAACTCGAACCTGCCGAACCTGAACGATCTGGAACTGATTCAATTGGTTAGCATGGGGGATGCCATATCCTACAGCAACACCGCCAACGCCCACAAGTTCCGGATGAAAACGTTCTTCTCCGGGTGGCTAGCCAGTTCCGCCATCACGTCCGGTTCGGTGGACCTGGTTCCCTGCCGCTATTCCGACATCCCGAGGCTGATCCATAACGGCACGATTCGCATCGACGTGGCCTTCGTACAGATCACCCCTCCCGACGATAACGGGTACGTCAGCCTCGGCGTATCGGCGGACGTCCCGAAATACGCCCTGGAGCGGGCGTCGCTTGTTGTGGGCGAGATCAATGCCGACGTTCCCTGGACGACCGGCAATACCCATGTCCACATCAGTGAATTCAATTACCTGGTCCAGTCCGACGAACCTCTGATCTATTTCCCCCGCTGGCCCGTGGACGAGGTGCTGGACAAGGTGGCCGCCAACATCGCCTCCGTCATCGAGGACGGCAGCTGCCTCTCCTTCTACTCGGGAACCCTCTTCGAGGCCCTGGGGAAACAACTCCAGCGGAAACGGAATCTCGGCATTCATTCGACGTTCTTCACGGACCCCCTGATGGATCTCGTGAAATGCGGGGCTGTCACCAATATGAAAAAAGGATATTTCCGCGGGAAATCCCTCACCGTCTATGCACAGGGCACACCCGAACTGATGAAATGGCTCCACCGGAATCCCATGGTGGAATTTCAGTCCATCGACGTCGTGTCCGACTACTCGCGCATGAGCCTCAACGACAAGATGATCGCGATCCTCCCCGCCCGGAAGGTGGATATAACCGGCGGAATCGCGCTCCACGTCGGCCGCGGGAACATCACCGCCACCCCGGGTCAGGCCCAGGACATTTTCGCACGGGCGGAGTGGTCCAAGGGGGGAAGGACGATCTTCGCCCTCCCGAGCCGGAACCTCAAGGGAATATCCAACATCGTCCTGTCGGCGGACGATTACCCGAACCAGTTCACCAACCGGGAGTCCCTCGACCTGATCATCACCGAATACGGCATCGCCACCATGACGGGACGGACCGTCCGGGAGCGGGCCCAGGCCATCATCGACATTGCCCACCCGGACGACCGGGCCGAGCTGGTCCGCCAGGCCAAGGACTCCCGGATCCTCTATGCGGACCAGATCTTCCTCTCCGAGGCCGGGTTCTTCTATCCCGAAAAGATCACGACCACCCACACGTTCAAGGGCGACCTCACGGTTCGTTTCCGGGCCATCAAGCCGTCCGACGAAGAAGAGATGCGGCGGCTTTTCTACCGATTCTCCGACATGACCGTCTATTACCGCTATTTCAGCCCCATCAAGGCCATGCCCCACACGAAGATGCAGGAGTATGTCAACGTCGACTACCGGCGTGCCATGTCCATCGTCGGCGTAGTCGAGGAGAACGGCGTGGAGCGGATCATCGCCGAGGGGCGGTATGTCCGCCACCGCGACCGTCCCCTCTACGCCGACATGGCCTTCGTCGTGGAGGAGCGCTACCAGGGCCGGGGAATTGCCTCCTTCCTCCTGGATACGCTCATCCACGTGGCCCGGGACCAGGGAATCGAGGCCTTCACGGCCGATGTGTTCGCCGACAACAAGGCCATGATGAAGGTCTTCGAGAAGGTCCCCTACCCCCTCCGGGCCGTCATGGAATACGGCATCTACAACCTGACGATCCCGCTCACGGACCCGAACGACGGCACCCGGCGGGAAGATTAAAAACATGTAAGATTAAAAGCCTTGAAGCCACCGATACACCGTGTTAGAAACCGCATCAATGCTTTGAATCGGCACCTGTGGAAAGGAAAACCATGATGAAACGTTTTGGGGTTGTGTTGGTCGTGGCGGCACTGGTCGTGGCATCCGGATTGGTCTGGGCCAAGGACACGAAGACCGTGGCGGTCCTGCCGTTCTCCGTGTCCAGTGCTGAAAATATCGACTATGTCCAGCAGGGCATCTGGAACATGCTGTCCAGTCGCCTTTCCAGCTCCGGCAGGATCGAAGTCCCGGGCAAGGACACGGTGCTGGGCGTTCTTCGCGACAAGGCCGGCAAGGAGCTGCCTCTGGCGGAGCTTCAAGCCGCGGGGAAGAGCCTCAAGGCCGACTATATCGTCGCGGGCAGCGTCACCAAGATCGGCGGTAACCTGAGCATCGATGCCAAACTGGTCGACATCGCGACCAGCAAATCCCCCGTCGGGGTCTTTACCTCCTCCAAAGGCATGGATGAGGTCATTCCGAAAATCACGGAATTCGCCCAGAAGATCGAGACCCACGTGCTGGGCGGCGCAGCGGCGGAGGCAACCCCCCTCTCGCCCCTGCCTCCTCCGACATCGGTCCGGCCCGCCGGAACGAGCACGAGGGAATCGGAAATCATCGCCGGCATGCGGAAGGGCAAGGCCGGAACATTCACCGGCGCCCTCAATCCCGACTTCATCAATGCCATGCAGCCGGTGGATCGCAGGGGATTCTGGATGAGCGAGCGTTTCCCGCTGGAGTTCCGGGGCATGGACATCGGGGACGTAAACCGGGACGGCCTGAACGAGATCGTGACCATCTCCCGCAAGGAAATCCGGATCTTTCTGAAAAAGGGAAAGGAATTCCGGATGCTGCAGAAGATCACCGGACGAAGCTCGGATAACTACATGACGGTGGATGTCGCGGATATCAACGGGAACGGTGTTCCCGAGATCATCGTCACGAATGCCACGGAAAATTCCGTGAATTCGCTGGTCTACGAGTGGCAGGATGGAAAGTTCGTCCAGATTGCCTCCAAGCTGCCCTGGTTCCTCCGGGTGGTCAACCGGCACAACCCGACAAGCCAGCAGCTCCTGGGACAGCGTATCCGACCCATGAACGTCTCCATGGACACGTACGAATTCATGCCCTTTGACACTCCGATCCATGAAATTGTCTGGGACGGCAAACGCTATACGGAAGGCCAGAAGATGAAGATCCCCTACGGCATGTCCGTCTTCGGCCTGACGATCGACGACCTCGGCCAGGGAACGCCGCGGGTCATCGCGTTGAACCAGGATGATTATCTCTGCATCTACCAGGAAACGGACAAAACACTGGCATCGCTCCAGAAGTTCGGCGGCTCCAGTGAGCTTCTGTACAAGAGCGACGAGCCTTTTGGCGGGAGCAACCTCTACGTCGAGGCCCCGAGCGGAACGAATGTGGAGGCCTACCTCAATAAGTACTGGGTCAACACGCGCATTCTCACGACGGATCTCAACAAGGACGGCCGGCGGGAAATCCTCATGGTGAAGAATATCTCCGCCTCCGCCCGGATCATGCGGAATGTGAAACTCTACACGTCGAGCGAGTTCTACAACATCGAGTGGGACGGCATCGGGATGGTCGAAAACTGGCGAACCCGGAAGATCAACGGTTACGTGGCCGATTACCAGTACAAGGACGTGGACAACGACGGGGAGAACGAAATCGTCATGGCGCTGGTTCTCTCGACGGGAATGTCATTCGGCGAAACGAGCGTCCTGGCGGCTTACAAAATGACGCCGGTGGCCACCCAGATCCCCCAGGCGGAACCCATCGAGGGCCAGAAATAGAAGACCTCGATAGGAGTTGACAAGATTGCATTTCTGTTATAATGCGGTCGCCTGCTTTGAAAAAACGAATGGCGGTGTAGCTCAGTTGGTCAGAGCATACGGCTCATATCCGTAGTGTCCCTGGTTCGAATCCAGGCACCGCTACCAATCGATAGAAAGCCCGGCCCATGCCGGGCTTTTCGTTTTCATGGACGCCGCCGCCGGCATGATGCTATGGTGTGGCCGATGGCAACCCAGGCTGAGAGAATCCTTCACCCCTTTGAACCGGATCTTCCGCACCGCATCACGGAAAAACTGGGCGTCACTCCTCTCGACTATTCCGAGCGCTTTGCCGCCATCCGAGCCGGCCGGAAAGAGGGTGCCCAGGCCGCGGGGGTTCTCGTTCTGCTCCGGATGGCAGGGGATGTTCCCTTCCTGCAGTTGATCAAACGCTCCGCCACGGTGGCCCAGCCCGGCGACTTGAGCTGCCCGGGAGGCATGCTCCACGTGACCGTCGATACGGCGTTCCGGTCGCTTCTCTGCTCCGGTACCATGCCGGTCATTCAGGGTCGCCCCCTGGAACTGTCCCGCCTCCGCGGTCCCCTGGATCATCGTCTGGTCTGCCTCTTCCTGGCGAACGCCCTCCGGGAAACCTGGGAGGAGGTCGGCCTGAATCCGGTCCGGGTCCGCTTTCTCGGCCCCCTGCCCACCTATTCGCTGATCCTGTTCCGCAGAACCATTTTCCCGCTTATGGGCATGGTCAACGAACGATGGACGTTCCGGCCCAACCGGGAGGTCGCCCGGGTGGTCGAGATCCCCCTGGCCTCGTTCTTCACCGGGGAAAGTTACGGTCGTTACGTCGTAACCTATACGGAAGTCTCGGGTTCACAGGAGGAAGTCTGCCAGGACTTCCCTTGCCTGATCCACCGCGAATCCGACGGGACCGAAGAAATCCTCTGGGGGGCCACCTTTTCCGTCATCATGAACATGCTGAAGATCGTCTTCGATTTTAACCTGCCGGACTGGCGGAAGGGGCAGGCCATCGAACGCAGCCTCCGCTCGGACTACCTGACGGGGCGGCGCAGGGAAGGAAGAATTCCCCCGGTGGATTGAGCGACCTGGTCGTATCGCCGCCCGTCCGGAAGGAACAAGACCGACCGGCCCGAAGGCTTCAGACTTTAAAAAATCTGCCAAGATGAAAAACGGCACCGTCCAGAAGGCAATCCTGAAGGGAATCGAGGCGGCAGTCTTTGATTTCGACGGGACCCTGGCTGTCCTGAACATCGACTTCCCGGCCATGCGAGGAGCAGTCTTGAAGCTCGCGGAAGGATTCGGCATTCCTCCGGGCATTTTCGACGGTCTCTTCGTTCTCGAGACGATCGAGGCGGGAAAAAGCTGCATGGCTGCCGATTCCGCCGCTTCCGCGGAAAGGTTTCACCGCGAAGCGATGGATCTCGTTTCCGGGATCGAGCTGTGTGCTGCCCGGAACGGTTCGCTTTTTGACGGCGTCCGGGACATGCTGTCGCAAATGGAGAAGCGGAAGATCCGGCGGGGCATCATCACACGGAACTGCGGGGCCGCGGTGTCCTTGATTTTTCCCGACATATGCGACTATTGCGAGGTATTCCTGCCCCGGGAAACGGCAGGGCGAGTCAAGCCCCATCCGGGGCACATTCTGGAAACGCTTGCCAGAATGGATGTTTCCCCGGCCCGGGCGGTCATGGTGGGAGACCATCCCATGGACATCCGGGCGGGCCGCAACTCCGGCACGCGAACCGCCGGGGTCCTGACGGGATCTTCCGGGCGAGAGGATCTGCTCCGGGCCGGCGCCGATATCATCGTTCCCTCGGCTCCGGACATCCTGCCGCTCCTGGCATGATTCATGAGAGGAACCGCCCGCGGAGCCTCCCGGCGGAGGCTTTCGCAGGCTTCGGCAACGGAAGCGGCGTGTGGGCGGCGACCCCATGAAGAGGCCGTCATCCGGTCTCTGAACACTCGAGAAGGGAGGACCGACCCGCCATGGCAGCAAGGACTGCGAAAGCCTGCCCCGTCTGCGGGCACATCGAGGAATGCTGGCGCAATCCAGTCCCCACGGTGGATGTCATCATCGAAGTGGATGGAGGGATTGTCCTGATCAGCCGGAAGAATCCGCCCCTCGGCTGGGCACTCCCCGGGGGGTTCGTGGACTACGGCGAATCCCTGGAAGAGGCGGCCGTCCGGGAGGCCCGTGAGGAGACGGGACTCGACGTCACCCTCCTCCGCCAGTTTCACACCTACTCGCGGCCGGACCGGGATCCGCGGCAGCACACGATCACGACGGTCTTCCTCGGCCGGGCATCGGGAAAGCCGAAAGCCGGCGACGACGCGGGAGAGATCGGTGTCTACACCCGCGACACCCTGCCCCCCCTGGCGTTCGACCACGGGGAAATCCTCGCTGACTATTTCAAGTCGAAAATAAGCTGAATCCGGAAAGGCCGGAAGGAAAGTACGAAAGGATGGCGCACGACCGACCATGACGGGCTGATCCGGACGGAACGACGGATATGGCCGTCCGGCGCTGTGGAGCCGCGCCGACGCGCCGGTGGGGAAATTCGGATCAGCCTCCGGCGGCCTCCGACCGGAGGACAAGCATGGTCGCCGGGTCGAGGAGCAGCGATCCCCCTTCGGGAGTCAATCCGGCACCTTTCAGGGAACGGATGCGGATTCTCTCCTTTTCGGGCGTCATTTCCAGGATGACGTCAAAGAGGCTGGAGACCGGCTTCAGTCGCTGGGGAATGCCGTCGGCCTCCGGCGTCTCGTAACGATGGGTATGAACGGTGAACCACCCGGAAAAACCGCCCTGCCCAGCCATTTTTTTCAGGTCGGCCAGTGCGTCGCAGCTGGTCTCCTCAAACGGAAAGCCGTCGATAATGACCATCTCCGGCCGGAAGATTCCCTGGGCGGCCAGGTCCTCCAGGCGCTCCGCCAGCCTGGGCACACTGAAGCCGTCGACGCGAAAGGTCATGATGAAGCGGTGGGGAACCAGGGATTCCCAGAGGCGCAACGCCCCCTGAATCCCCTGACGCCTCGCCGCATCCTGGAACAGCTCCTCATACCAGAGGGCGACTTTCTGCACCGGGTCGTGCAGGCTCACGTGAAGGACGTTTTTCCCGCGCATCATGGCACGGATCGCCAGTTGAACCAGGAGGGCGGTCTTCCCGATGCCGGCGTGGGCGAAAACGGAGCCGAACCGGCCCGCCTCCAGCAGGTCTTCGGCTTCCCCCGTCAGGGAGTCCAGAAGCTTCTCCCGAATCTGCTCTTCCCGGATCGTCATGTTTTTTCTCCTCCTCCACGGAATGATCGTCGCCGTCCCGGTCTGCCGTATCTCCCCGCGAACCGGGGCCGAATCTGCAGAACCGACCCAACGGCCGGCGGTCTCACACAATTTCACGTCAGGCGGCGCTCCTCTTGCGCTGGGCCACCTCTTCCGCGATCTTCTCCGCTACGGAGACGGGCACGGGCCGGTATGCCGCAAACTCCATGGTGAACTGGGCCTTGCCCTGCGTGGCGGATCGGAGCACCGTCGAGAAGCCGAACATCTCCGCCAGGGGAACCTGGGCCTCCACAACGCAGTGGGGTCCCTCGTCCTGGGCACCGATGATCATGCCGCGCCGCTGGTTCAGGAGCCCCATGACGGCGCCCTGGAATTCCGTCGGTGTTTCGACGACAACCTTCATGATCGGCTCCAGGATGATCGGCTTCGCCCTTCCGTAGGCCTCCCGGAACGCCCCCCGGGCCGCCGCCTGGAAGGCCATGTCGGACGAATCCACCGCGTGGGAAGCTCCGTCGTTGACCACCACCCGGATTCCCGTCACAGGAAACTCCATTTTCGGCCCCTTGTCCAGGCAGAGCCGGAAACCCTTTTCCACAGCGGGAATATATTGGGTTGGAATGGACCCACCGGTGACCTCGTTGACGAATTCAAAATCACCTTCCGCCAGGGGTTCCACGTAGCCGGCGATCCGGCCGTACTGCCCCGAGCCGCCGGTCTGCTTGCGGTGGGTATAGTTGAAGTCCGCCCGCTGGGTGATGGCCTCGCGGTAGGCAACCCGCGGATGGCCCGTCGTCACCTCGCAATCGTATTCACGCCGCATGCGCTCCACGTAGATCTCGAGGTGCAGTTCTCCCATCCCCTCGATGATCGTCTCGCTGGTTTCCTGATCCACGTGGGTCCGGAAGGTCGGATCCTCACGGGTGAAACGCCCCAGGGCTTTCGAGAGGTTGGTCTGGGACTTGTTGTCTTTCGGGACGATGGCCAGGGAGATTACCGGCTCGGGAACATACATGGATGTCATCGTGTAGTTCACGCCAGGGGAAACAAAGGTGTCTCCGGAGGAGCATTCGATTCCAAAGAGGGCACCGATATATCCGGCGTTCACAGCGTCGATGTCCTCCATCTGGTCGGCGTGCATGCGGACGACGCGGCCGATCTTGACCTTCCGTCCGCTCCGGGCGTTGATGACGGTGGTACCGCGGGCGGCGCTTCCCTGGTAAACCCGGATGTAGGTAAGCTGCCCATAGGGACCGTCCTCCAGCTTGAAAGCGAACGCCACCGTCGGCTGCTCCGGATCGCAGGACAGGCTGACGGGCGCTTCCTCGTGGTCCATGTCCAGCGCCGTGTTCTCGACGTCCGACGGGCATGGAAGGAAACGGTTCACAGCTTCGAGGAGCGGCTGAACGCCCCGGTTCTTGTAGGCCGATCCCATGAAAACGGGCGTCAGCTGCCGACCCAGCGTGCCCCGCCGAACAGCCTCAAGAATGAGGTCTTCCGAGATGGGACCGCCCTCCAGAAGGGCTTCCGTCAACTCGTCCGAGAAAAGGGATACCGCGTCGAGCATCTCCTCCCGTTTCTTTCGTGCCGTTTCTTCCAGCTCCGGCGGAACATCCTCAACCCGAACATCTTCCCCATGCTCGCCGTCGAAATACAGCGCCTTCATGGTCAGAAGGTCCACAACGCCGGTGAAATCAATCTCAAGACCGATGGGAATCTGCATGGCGACTGCGTTATGGCCCAGTTTCGACTGCAGTTGCGAGATGACGCGAAAGGGATCTGCGCCGCTCCGGTCACACTTGTTGATGAAGGCAATGCAGGGCACGTGGTAGCGTTTCATCTGCTGGTCCACGGTAATGGATTGGGACTGGACGCCGCCGACGGAACACAGTACCAGGATCGCTCCATCCAGAACGCGGAGCGACCGTTCCACCTCGATCGTAAAGTCGACATGGCCCGGGGTGTCGATGATGTTGATCTCATGGCCCTTCCACTGGCAGAATGTGGCGGCCGAGGCAATGGTAATCCCCCGCTCCTTCTCCAGATCCATGGAATCCATGGTGGCCCCCACGCCATCCTTCCCTTTCACATCGTGAATGGCGCGGATACGCTTCGTGTAA
>CAYNEJ010000011.1:0-2068 GCA_964396205.1 uncultured Syntrophaceae bacterium | reverse complement strand
CGCTCCGTCAGCGTGGTCTTGCCCGAGTCGATGTGGGCACTGATGCCGATGTTTCTTACCTTTTGAATGTCGGTGGTCATTTCCTTCACATCCCTGCATGAAATAAAAAAACCCTCCGAGAGGGCTCATCCTGGCGGGGTATCCCGCTCGGCATTTTGGATGAAGTTGCGCTGTCTATCCCCTCGCGAAGTCATTGTCAAGGTTTATTTATCATATCCTACGGAATACGCACCCCGTTTTTCCTCTTTCTTAGATTTCCTATTTTTTGATCTTGCAAAGCACAAACTCGTTGTGTTAGTTAGGTATGCAATATTTTCTCTCGATTTTCTCACCATCAGCTTCCGAAGGATCCCACGAGATCCGTGGGATTGGGATTAAGACACCCGAATGCGGTGATCCGTTCCGCGGGATTACCGGACACTCGCATCGCGAAGCCGTATCTGTAGCAACAGCAAAGTCATGATATCAAGGCATGAAGGGGGGGATGCCGCACCAGAATCAGGAGAGGAAGGAAACAATAGGAGATTAACTTATTACCAGTAACAAACAAAAAAGGAGGAATCATTCATGGCGCATGAACACAGCTTTGCAACACCGGGACCTGCTGGTCTCGCTGCTCTCGCGGTCGCGTGTTTCGGGTTTGGTGCGGTATTTATGGGAAAAGTCGATCTGTCGGGTTTCCCGCTCCTGGCCGCGTGGCTGGTCGGTGGGTGTCTCGTACAGTACACGACGGCGGTCATGGAGTTAAAAGATCACAACATCACCGGCGGTAACGTTTTTCTGTTCTTCTCCGCCTTCTTCATGTTAGCAGCAGCAATTAGTGTTTTCGCAAAATGGTATATGGTAAGTTTCATTTTTGCACCGAAGGCCACCAAGGAAGCGATGGATGCAGCCATGGCGGCTGCGGGAGTGGCAGACATCAAGATGCTGACGCCGGAACAGCTGACGGCGGCAAAAGCGGGCATCGGCAAGGCCGTCGGCGCCATGCTCGGCAAGGCCGTTTACGTTGAGGGCTGGATGTGGATGGCCGGAGCCGGTTACCTGACCGTCGTGACCCCCGCTTACGCAAAGAGCGGTCTGTTCTTCCTCGTCGTCGCAATCGACATCGCCCTCTGGATGATCGTCGGTATGGATACGGGCTGGTACGGCGATCCCAAGACCTGGAAACCGATCATCGGCTACCTCCTGGTCTTCGGTGGCTGGTACGGAGTGTACATGGCGGGTGCCGTCGTCTGCAACACGGTCTACGGCAAGAAGGTCTTCCCGACTCCTCCGCCGCTCATCAAATAATCAAGCTGTATGCTTTAATTGCATCAAGGGGCAGGCTCCGAAAAGGGCCTGCCCTTTTTTACAAATTTCCCATCTCTTTATAGTTGCATTTGTCATCGAATCTTGATAACAGACTTTCCGCAATCTCATTCCACCCGGTTGGGATCCTGTAACTATCGAATTATTCAATCGATTATTCGAATTCGTCTTCAGGGGGCCTTCCGCAGCTCATGGCCTGATCGGGCTAGGAATCGAGATATTCTCGCAGTAAAAAAAGTTTATCCTTACCAACATTAAGCTGTTTTTTATCCAGCAGCCAGAACCGGTCCGGCGAAGGAAGGGGGATAGGGTTTTCCGTCGCCGTGAATGGTGTGCGATGAACGGATGGAAGCCATAGGTTCGTCTTCTGATGGAGGTATGTGCGTTGCCATAGCAATGGCGTTAATAAAATCTACGGGAGGGATGTTAATGACAACACCGGTACAACAGAAAATCAGGGACAAAAAACGGACACCGGAACAGATCGCGGAGATGGTCAAGTCGGGAGACTGGATCAATCACGGCAGCACCGGCGGCGACTCCACGGTTTGTACCGAGGCGGTAGCCAAGAGGCTGGGCAACGGGTCCGGCCAGTTGAGGGATATCGAGTTCTGGATGTATGCGATGTTCTATCCCCATCCGGAACTCCAGCAGATCGACCCCCACCAGGAATTTCACACGATCCATGAATATTTCTTTTTCCCATGGAACCGCAAGGCCCGGGACACGAACAACGTCTCCGACTGGGCCCAGTGGGGAT
>CAYNEJ010000010.1:36282-44338 GCA_964396205.1 uncultured Syntrophaceae bacterium | reverse complement strand
ACCGACTGGGCCGCCTGGGAGGCAAGGCTCAGGGACGTGGTGCCAAGGGACTGACGGGTCTGGAGCATCAGCATGTTGGCCCCTTCCTCGTTCGTATCCGCCGCCGTCAACTTGTCAGCGCCGATGGTCAGGGCGTTGATCAGGTTGGTGGTGAAATCCTGCCGCGATGTAATGACGCTCAGGTTCGCCGACAGGGTCTGGGACTTGGTCCGCAGGGTGGACAGGGCCCCATCGAGCTCCGCAATGGCGCTGCCGATCGCTCCCGCGCTGCCGAAGGCGCCCGTGGCAATGCCGAGGCCCGTATCGCTTCCGTCAAACCCCGAGACGGTCATCTTGCTGGATCCGTCCTCGTTAAAAACAACGGTCAGCGTATCGCTGTCCAGGAG
This sequence comes from uncultured Syntrophaceae bacterium, assembly GCA_964396205.1. Classification (GTDB taxonomy): domain Bacteria; phylum Desulfobacterota; class Syntrophia; order Syntrophales; family PHBD01; genus PHBD01. The sequence continues at coordinate 43,952 of CAYNEJ010000010.1, read as the reverse complement.
GTTGATGCCGCCGTAGCTCGCATCCCCGGCCAGATCGGCAATCTGCGATGCCATGTCGTTGTACTGCGTCGCCAAGGCGGTCGCTTCCGTTCCTGTTGCTGAGTAGGCGTCTTTGGCGATGCCCTTCATGGTCTCGATGAGATCGATGATCCCCTCGATACCGGCGTCGGCCGCTTTGATGGTCTGGATGGCCTCCCCCATGGAGTCCTTCAGGGCGGAGAGGTCGCCTGCCCGGCTCGTGTGGGACGAAGCCGTGAAGTAGCTGAGGGCGTTGTCCAGGGCGCTGTTCACCTTCTTGCCCGTGGCGAGGCGCTCTGATGTCTGGTTGAGCAGGTTGTTGGTCTGCTGAAGGCTCAGCAGGGTGTTTCTCATTCCCGCGGAAAGCTGAATCGTGTTGGAAGACATGGTTTTTCTCCTTTTCTGGATTTTTTTGTCCGGCATTCTTGCCGGGCTTTTTATTCGTTCTTTGGCTCTGATGATTGCTTGTTCCGGGTCCTCCCGGACCCGCTCCCGCCGCTGTTATCGAATGGGCCGGATTCCCTGTGCCGCCACCTCCTCTCCCTTTCCTCTCCGGTTTTCCGTGTCCATGTTTTGTTGACTCACTGTTCCTTTTGATCTTCTTATCGACACGCGGGACGCGAAACTTGAGAAAAAAATTTCAGCAGAAAATACTCCGCGGAAACGGGCACCTGACCCGCTTCGGCGGGAAGGGAACATGACGATGCGGTTCTGTGGGGATAGAAAAACGTGAAGGGATGGAACGGGAGGGGTTATTCCATGAAATCCAGGATCGAGATGTCTCCCACCCGGGAGGCCAGCTTGTAGGAGGCCTCGAGGGCAAGCTCCTGCTCGCTGAACCGGACGGCCAGCTCCGCCGTGTCGGCGGTCTCGGTCTTGTCCACCAGGTCGGCCAGCTTCGCGTCGAGGTTCGTCAGGTACGCCTCCGCAGACTCGAGCCGGTCCTGCCGGATGCCGTTGACGGACTGGGCCTGAAGGATCTGAGTCTGAAACGCCTCGAGATCATCCCCGGCCTGGCTGATCGCCGCGGAATCGCTGCCTGTGAGGGCAGTCTCGAGATCCGCCAGAACCTTGAAGACGTTCTGGCCGTTCCGGGTGAAGACGTCTGCCCCCGTGGTGCTGTACTCCAGGGTCGACTGCCTGCCGATGGCAACGATGAGGGCATCATCATTGCCTTCATAAGTATATGTTTTGTTGCCGAAGGCGTCCGTCGTTACGGAAAAGGCGGCTTCATCCGCCTGGGTTCCGGCAAAAAGATAACGGTCCCCGCATTTTTCGTTAGCCAGGCCCAGGAGCTCGTCCCTGATCGCATGGATGGTGTCGATGGCGCCTTGCCTCGACCCTGAATCGGAAGAGACGTTTCCCGCTGCCAGGTCGGCGGCCTGTCCGACAAGCTCTTCAACGCGCCCCAGGGCCAGGTCGGTCGTCCGGAGCCACAGGTCCGTCGAGGAGATCTGCTCCTGGTACTGGGCGATTTCGCTCCGGGCGGCGTTCCACTGGATCAGGTTCCGGGTTCCCGCGGGATCGTCCGACGGGTGGTTGATCCGTTTTCCCGTACCCAGTTGCTCCACGACGTCCCCCGTCCCCTTCTGGGCCGTCTTCAGGTTGGCCAGGGTCGTCTGATACCGGATTCCGTCCGTGATGCGCATGACCATGGAACTGCCTCCTATTGCACGATGCCCATCAGCGTATCGAGCATCTCCTGGGCCGTGCTGCACAGCTGCCCCGCGGCGGAGTAGCCCAGCTGATACTGGATCAGGTAAATCATTTCCTCGTCCAGGGACACCCCGGACACGTTCGCCCGCCTGCTCTCAAGCTGCGTCATGACAGCGGCCGACTGGTCCGCCTTCTGTTCGGAGAGCGAGCTGTCGCTCCCCACCTTCGAGACGGTGGAGGCCCAGTATTCGCTGGTCGTGACCTGCTGCGTGCCGCTCGTGACAATGCCCTGGTGCTGGAGGGCGGTGATGGCGCTTGCCACCGCCCCGTCCCCCGCGACCGTCTGGGAGGCCACAATGGTTGTGGGATCGCTGAGGATGCCGCTCGCCACCGACATGGTGAAGGCCGCCGAGGAGCCGACTGGGGTGTCGGCAAAGAAGAGCCGCCCCGTGACGGCTGTGCCGGCCTGATCCACGCCGCTCCCGTGCAGCGTGTTCACTTCGCTGATGACGGCGGCGGCCAGGGTGTCCAGGCTGCTCATGTATCCCGGCAGCGTTGAATCCCTCAGCTCCAGGAGCGCTCCCAGGCTGCCGCCGGTGATCCCGCTGGTCAGCGGTGTCGTGTTGCCTTCGAACGTCACGTCTCCCGCGGCGCTGACGGCCAGCGACCGGGACGACGTGGTACCGACCATCATCTCCCCGCCCGCGAGGAATATGCTGACCGATCCGGATTCGTCCTGAACGCTCTGGAACGGGACGAGCTCCGCCAGGGATTTCATCGCGGCGTCCCGCTTGTCGATCAGTTCATTCACCCCGGCACCGTCCGGACCCGCGGAGATGATGCTCTGGTTTAACGTGGCGATGTCGGCCGCCAGGGTGTTGATCGTATCCACCGTCCCGGCGACGCTGTCGTTCACGCCCGCCAGGATGGTCTGGAGGGACTGGTACTTGTCCCGGATGTCCGAGGCCAGGGTGTCCGCCGCCGAGACGACGGCGTTCTGCTCCACCAGCCCGGTCGGATTCTGCGCCAGGTCGGACCAGGAATCCCAGAAGGCCTTCAGGTCCGTCGTGATCCCCGCATCGGCCGTCTCGTCGAAGAGAACCTCCACCTGACCCAGGATCCCGCTCCGGGTATCCCAGTATCCTCCCGTCGAGGTTTCGCCGGTGATCTGCTTCCCGATGTACTGGTCGTAAACCCGGGTAACATCGACGTTGACGCTGCTTCCATCACCGGTCGCCGAGATGACCGCCCGCTGGACGTTGTAGTTCGCGTTGTTGACGTTCGCGATATTGGAGCCGGTGATCGTGATGGCCCCCTGGTAGGTCATCAAAGCGTCTCTGGAAATGCTCAGCAGGGAACTGATCGCCATCGCTCAACCCTCCGTGCGGAAGAACCGCCCTTTCAGTTCTGACGGGGGGACGACCCCGGATTTTGCGTAGCAGGGAGCGCTGGAGGCGGCGTTCATGAGAAACGTGAGCCAGCTCCTGACGTATTGGCGCGAGTTTTCAATGAGGCCGCGGTTTCGCTCGTTGAGCGCCCGAATCTTGCCAGCCAGCAGGCTCAGTCCCTGCCGGAGGGTCATCAGCTCCCGCCGGGCCGGTCCCGAGGCCAGGGCGGCAAGCACCTTGACCGAGATCTGGTCGGACGGGATCCCGGAAAGATCGGACAGTTCCATCAGGACAGGGGAGCGCAGCGACCGTGTCGTTTCCAGGTCCGTGAGGATCTGTTCCTTTTCGCGGTTGCTCTCCAGCAGGGCCTCGGGAGATCCGCCGTGCAGGATCTCCTTTTCCCGGATCAGGCAGGCGTGCAGGGCCTCTATTTTGACCAGTTCTTCCCGCAGGCTGGAAATGAGCAGGGGGAGAGCTTCCAGGAAGCGCCTGTTCCTCCGGACCTCTTCAAGAGAAGGGCTTTGCATGGTTCGATGGACCCCTTTTGTTTTTGATCATCCCCCCGGGAATCTTCGATCCTCGGGTTTCATTTGGATCTTTGCAAGGGGCGTACCAGGGAGGCCGGCGGGTCGGTAAGGGCCGGAAAGCTCGTCCGGTGCTGCATCCGGAGGTAGGCGCCTCCCAAGACCCTGCTTCTTTTGGCCTCGGGAGGCGGTGGGGGGCGTTTCCGTGGGAAAATTTTGCCTCAGCGGATCAGGTCCGTCAGGGAGTCACCGACGATCCTGGATGCGATGTCCTCCGCCGAGACGCGGTACGTACCGCTTTCGATGCGGGCTTTCACCTCATTCACCCGGTCTTCACGGACCTCGGGCGCCTCGGTGACCGCTTTCTGGAGCTGGAGAACATCCTTGGCCCTTCCGGAAAGATCGATCCGCTCCTGGGGAACCGCCACCGACCCCTCGGCCGGCTTCTCCGGATTGGGCCGGGCGTTCTCCCCGCGCGTATAGGACGAAATGACCTGCGTGGCCTGTGTATTCGTGTCGTTGATCTTCATGGGATGCCCCTGATCTTCAGTTTGTCTTTCCTATCGGCAGAAACGCACCGGGACTTTAGGGAAAATTTTTCCGCCTTCTCAGGGAGTGGTTCTCCCCTTGAGCTGCTGATAGAGAAGATCCTGGATTCCCAATCCGTTTCCCCGCCGCGAAAGCTCTTCCGCCACCTTCTGGTCCATCATCATATCATATGTTTCCTTTCCCTGGAACTTGCTGAGGGGGCTCAGGGAGGGAACCGTCCGGCGCATGGTTTTCAGCATCTGGTAGGTCATGACGGCCTCGAAATCCGCACAGGCCTTGCGCAGCTTCTTATCGCGCGCGGCCGCCGCCGCTTCCGCCGCCGCGGTGCCGGATTTCCCGTTCGCACCGGTTGCGGTCGGAAGGGAAGCACGCTTGATCGTATCCATGGTCCGAATCCTTCTTCCCGATCAGATGAGTTTCAATTCCGCCTGGAGCGCCCCGGCGGCCTTGATGGCCTGGAGAATGGTGATCAGGTCCCGCGGCGTGACGCCGATTGCGTTGAGGGCCTGGACCATCTCCTGGATGGTGACCGCCCGGGGTACCAGCATCAGCTGTTTCTTCTCCTCGGTCACGCCGATCGCCGTGTCTTTCGCCACGACGGTCTGACCGCCCGGCGCAATGATCGTGCCGTCCTTCCTGTTCACAAACGGCTGGGCGCCCGGTCCGCCCTGGGGCGCAAACGGGAACGGCTGCGAAATGACCGGGGTCTCCTTGATCTGAATGCTCAGGTTGCCGTGGGCCACCGCGACCGTGGAGATCCGCACGTTTTCACCCATGACGACGGTGCCGGTCTTCTCGTTCAGCACGACCACCGCCGGCGTATCGACGTTCACCTCGATGTTCTCGACGGCCGTGGCCAGCGCCACGACGCTTCCGGCAAAGGACGCGGGAACCTGGATCACGACGGTGGAGGCATCCTTGAGCTTCGCGTCGATCCCGCTGACGGCCTTGTTCAGCGTGGCGGCCACGCGGCTGACGGTCGTGAAGTCCGGCTGGTACAGGTTGACGGTCAGCGTTTTCGAGCGCTCGAAATCGAAGCGGACCTCCTTCTCCACGAAAGCTCCATTGGAGATGATCCCGACGTTTGTCTGGTTCTTGACGGCCGAGGCGCCCCCGCCCGCCGCACTGAAGCCGCCGATGGCCACCGCCCCCTGGGCCACGCCGTACACTTCCCCGTCGGCCCCCTTCAGGGGCGTCATGAGCAGGGTCCCGCCCTGCAGGCTGGTGGCGTCGCCGAGGGAGGAAACCGTCACGTCCATGCGGCTGCCCACCTTGGCGAAGCGGGGCAGTTGAGCCGTCACCATGACGGCGGCGACGTTCTTCGCCTTCAGGGTGGCCGTCTTGTCCCGCATGGCCAGCCCCTGGCGGCTCAGCAGGTTGGCGATCGTGTCCCGGGTGAAGCCGTTCTTCACGTCGTCCCCCGTTCCCATGAGACCGACCACCAGGCCGTAGCCGAAGAGCTGGTTCTCCCTCACGCCGCCGATGGACGCGATGTCCTTGAGACGGGCGGCCGATCCCGCGCAGGGCAGAAAAAGAACCGCCAGCAGGACGAGGGCCCCGATCCATCTCCATTTTCTATCTTCCAGCATGGGTATTTCTCCTGTCAGAAGGGCCAGACGTAGTCCATGGCCCTGCTCAGCCAGCCCGGACGCATCTTCTCGTCCACGACGCCCCGTCCCGTATAGACGATCTTGGCCTCGGCAATGTATTTGGAGGAGATGGTGTTGTCCGACGTGATGTCTTCGGGCCGGATGATGCCGGTCAGCACCAGGTACTGATCTTCCGCATTGACCGTCAGCATCCTTCTCCCCTCGATGTAGAGGTTGCCGTTTTCGTACACCTTGACGACCCGGGCGGTGATCCGGGCCTGGAGGCTGCCGCCGCGGGAGGTGTCTCCCGTCCCCTTCATTGTGTTGGAGCTCGTGCCGCCCACGGAGATGGCTTCCCCCATGTTCGCGTTCTTCTGGAGGATGGAGGATTCGATGCCCAGGAGGGCGCTGACGCCGAACTCGGACTTGCCGTCCCGGGAGGCGTTGATCGTGCCCTTGTTTGCGCCGGCGGCGGACTCTTCCACGATGATCGTTACGATATCGTTCACGTAACCGGCCTTCTTGTCCGTGAAAAGCATGTTGTGGCTGTTGGCTCCGGGCCAGATCGACCCGGGGGATGCATGCGTCACGGGGGGTGCCGTCCGGTGAACCGGCACCGGAATGGGTTCTGAAAGGATCGCGTCGGGCTTGGTCATGAGCGAGCAGCCCGTCAGGGCCAGCCCGCAGAATGCACCGGCAAGCAGCAATCCCCGCAGTTGACGTCCCGGAAGATACCGCATGGAAAACCTCCCTAAAATACGAGTTGAACCGTGGATTCCCCGATGACCTGGGCGTGAAGGATTTTCCGGGAGGAGGTGTTCCTCACCCGGACCATGCCTCCGTCCCGGCCGTCCTCTTCGCTCACGCCGAGGGTCACGATGCGCATCGGACCGTTTTCATACACGATCCGGACCGGCGCCCCCCTGCGTACCACGGGAACCTCGCGAAGCATCGACCGGGTGATCTCGGTGTGCGGCGCCACGTTGACTCTCAGCATCATGCCGACGGCGCTCCCGGCGTCCGTTATTGCCTGGGCCGGAATCCGCCGGACCCATCGCTTCACCACCTGGATGTCGTCGGGCGCAAGCCGGGCATGGCGATGGAGGGAACGGGCGCTCATGAGCACCTCCCGCTCGACCTCGATGACGACCGACACCCTCTGCTCCGCCAGGAACACGCCCTTGTCATAGAGCCGGAAGGCATACTGTCCGTGGCCGAGGAATGGATTTCCCTGTACGGACACGACCTCCCGGGAAATTTTTTCCCCCTGTGCCGTCATTTCCCGTGCCGGGTTGGGAAAGATCACCCGGACCGTTTCCTGGGACGACGTGTTCTCGCTCATCACGGCGCGGCGCACGGCATCATGGATCTGTCCGGCTTCGATGCGGACCGTCCGGGACGCCGCCCAGAGCGGCCAGGCGCTTACCAGGATAAAGGCCGCTGCCGCGACGAGGGCTGCTGCAAAATGTGTGGACCGGCGAGTCATATCGATCCCTACTGCTTGATATTGTTGGCGACCTGCAGCATGTCGTCCGCCGTCTGGATGGCCTTGGAGTTGATTTCGTAGGCCCGCTGCCCCGAAATCATCTTCACCATCTCGTCGATGACGTTGACGTTCGACATCTCCAGGTACTGCTGCGTGATGGTCCCGCACCCCTCTTCTCCGGGATTGGTGACGATGGCATCGCCGGAGCTGTTGGACGTGGTGAAGAGATTGCGGCCCATGCTGGTGAGCCCCGCCGGATTGATGAACCGGGCGAGCTCGATCCGCCCTCCCGTCGTCGACGCCCCGGTGCTGTCCGAATAGGACCACGTCCCGCCGTTGTCGATGGTGAAGCTGACGGCGGTGGACGGCACCTGGACGTTCGGGATCAGCCTCAAGCCCTCGGGATTGCAGAGGTAACCGTCCTTGTCGATCTTGAAGTTCCCACCCCGGGTGTACACGG
>CAYNEJ010000010.1:0-36272 GCA_964396205.1 uncultured Syntrophaceae bacterium | reverse complement strand
GTTATCGAGCTGGAAAAAACCGTCCCCCTCGATGGCCCAGTCAAAGGAATTGCCCGTCTGCTGGTAGTCGCCCTGGCTGAAGTTCTTGGACACCGAGACAACCTTGACGCCCAGCCCGACCTGGATGCCCGATGGAAGCTGGAACCCCGTCGAGGTTTCCGAGCCTGCCTGCGACGTAACCTGGTACATCAGGTCCTGGAAGTCGATGCGGGACTTCTTGAAGCCGGTCGTGTTGACATTGGCCAGGTTGTTGGCGATCACATCCTGCTCCATCTGCTGGGCCCGCATTCCGGTAGCGGCGATCCACAGGGAACGAATCATTGACTCCTCCTTATCTTCAGCCCACTTTCCCGATCTGGGTCGTGGCCTGTCTGTCCTGATCGGCCATTGTCCGGATGACCTTCTGGTAGGTTTCAAACGAGCGCTGCAGTTCGATCATGGCCACCATTTCCTTGATGGCGTTCACGTTGGACATCTCCAGCGATTGCGCCTGGACCCGGGGGTCCGTCATCTCCTGCATACCGGCGTTTCCCGGGTCGATGTACTGGCTGTCTCCCTGTTTCCTGAGATTCTGGGGCCGATCGAAGGTGACCACTCTCAACTGACCCACATTGGTGGACAGCGCACCCTCCTGGCCGGGCTGGACGACGGAGATTGTCCCGTCCGTACCGATCTGGATGTCGTTGCCGTCGATCGTGATGGGCCCCGACGCCCCGAGGACGCGCTCTCCCGTTGACGTGACCAGCTCCTGGTTCCTGTTGACATGCAGGCTTCCGCCCCGGATATAGGCCGTCCCCTGCCGGGTCTCGACCGCCAGGAATCCGTCTCCCTCGATGGCCACGTCGAGCCTGCCGCCGGTTCTCATGAGCGATCCCGGCGAGTAGTCCGTCCGTCCATAGGGAACGTATTCCAGCCCGGGATCCTGCTTCCCCGTAACCGGGTCGGACTGAAGGGCATAGCTCAGGTGAACCGCCTTGTATCCCGGCGTGTTGGCGTGGGCGATGTTCTGGGTGACCGTCTCGAGCTGCTGGATGCTGCGGGTTGCCGCCGCGGCGATGTCTCGGACATCAAGTGCCATGTTTTCACTTCCTCACGGATTGATGCCAGTTTAGAAAGCAAGGAGCATGCCTGGAAGGGGAATATTTAAAGAGGAGGGGAGCGGGGTGCCCGCTAGCGGATGTCGCGCCGGCGTTCGTCCAGGGAGTAGACGAAGGCCAGAATCTCCGCGATGGCCCGGTACAATTCGACGGGGATTTCCTCGTCGACATCCAGGCGGTACAGGAACTGGACGAGGGCCGAATCCTCCTTCACCGGGACTCCGTGGAGGAGCGCCTTCTCGATGATCCGGCTCGCCACCTCGCCACGGCCCTTGGCGGTCACCCGGGGTGCCGCATCCGTTTTCCCGTCGTACTTCAGCGCCGCCGCCAGGGGGATCTTTTCCTTTTTATCGCCGGGGTGTTCGGGATTCATGGGATCCTTCCGCGGCGGGCGCGTGCCCGCCTGTTTTCAAAAAGGGGCCTCCGGCCTTTTCAGGCGGTCAGGCGTAGAGATTCACGGCGTCCCTTTGAAAGATGGGCAGGGAACGCTTTCTGTCCAGGATGGTCCGGGTGATGTCCGGGTCCGCCAGAAAGACAATCCCCGCTTCGGGGAAGCCCGCCGCCCCCAGGCGCTCCTTCAGTTCGTCCATGCCGGACTGAAGAAACTGCCGGACCTCCTCGGTGCCGCAGCGCAGGGCCCCGGTCATCCGCCCCCCCGACAGCCGGGCATCCACCAGGATGTCCCCGAGCGCCTCCATGTTGAGGCAGAGGACCACCCGGAAAGACTCTTCCGTTCCGCCGTCTCCCCCCTCCTGTTCCCCCTCGGGGTAGATGAACAGGTCCTGAATCCGGATTCCGCCGGGAAACGCCGCGGGGACCTGGATCACAAACGGCCCGCCCTCCCGGCGCGACAAAATATTGACGTCCCGATGGATGTCCAGGGTCTCCAGCGCGGACCGGGCGGTGGAGGCCGCCTGCTCCAGGCTTTTCCGGCCGGGGGCCCCCGCTTCCATCCCGGCCAGTTCCCGCTCCGCGGCCTCGACCAGGCGGAGCAGCGATTCCCGGAGCGTGCCCCGGGAGGTTGTCGCCGGTTCGTTTCCTCCCGCCGGACGGGCGGCGGGATTTTCATCACCGCCGGCCGACACCGCCGGTTTCGCCGGGGCTTCTCCAGCACCGTCCGGCACCCGCTTTCCGGAGCCGGAAAAGATCAGCGACGAGAGGAGGCCCTGGAGGCTGTTCCGCTCCGCCGCCACCAGGGGAAAATGCTCCGCGGGCAACGTTTCCGCCAGTGACTCGACCAGGGTGGACAACTGCCGGAACATGTCCCCCAGGAGGCCGGGCCGGCTGCGAAAAATGCTGACCGACTCCGGAAGCGCCTCCTGTCCGCCGGGCGAATCCCCCGGCAGAAGCTGAAGAACGATCTGCGGGGAATTCCGGATGACCCGGGCGGCGAACCGCGCCCCCTCGCCGATGGGCTGCCTTGTCTCCGCCAGGACCCGGGTGTCTCCGAGCTCCAGGAGGAGCAGCCCCCCCTCGCGGGCCTCGAGAACGAGCGCCTCCACGCGGTCGCCCACGGAGACGGTGGGCAGCCCGGTCGGCCGCGCTCGCTGCGCCGGGGTGACGGGTGAGATGGATGACGATTCGGGGAGGGAGATGAGTTTCATGGGGATCGATCCGCGCTGCCTGGGGCGTTGTTATCTCTTCCCGGTCAGGTTCAGGATGAGGTGGATTTCCCCGTCCGGGATGCCGGTCTGCCGGGCGATCTCCCGCTCCGAGAGACCCCTGGCGGCCAGGGCCAGGACCTGGGCGGACCGGGGATCCCCCGCCGGGGGATGGGGCTCCGGTTCACGCCCTTCCGGGGCTTCCGGACACCGGGCCAGGAGCTCCCGGATTCTCCTTTCCCGCTCGTCCAGGGACCGTGCCAGATCCTTGAGCGTATCCCTGCTCTCCTGGACGGCCGTCAAAAAATGGTCGGTGGCGCTGCGGGAATCCTCCACAAGCTGCCGGAGGTCCTGCATCTCCTTTTCACCGGGAGGAGCGCTTTTCCTGCCGAGAGCCCGGCGGACCTGCCAAAGGAGGAAAAGAACCAGCAGGGCAAGGGCTATATCCATGCCGAACTGCAAGAGCAGAAAATCCCGTGTCGTCATCGCAAGCATATCGGCTCCCGTCTCGCCCGTCAGGCAAGCACGTCCAGGCGGCTTCCCTGGATCCGTTCGTCATCCGCAGCATCCACGCCGCCCACCACGGTTTCGACGGCCTGCCCTTTCCGCCGGGACTCCGGGGACGCATCTTCTTCGTCCTGTGCGGCGGCGGCCGTTTCTTCCCGTTCCTCCCGATCCGGGGAGGGGAAGGGTTTCTTTTTCTCCCTGTTCCGGAAAGGAGCCGACTGCCGCTTCCGGTCGGAAACCTGGGACTGGACCTGCGAGACAGCCTCGGCACCGGGGATTGGAAGGACCGGTCTTCGAATATCCATCGCTCATCACCACGCGATCACCCGGCAGGAAACGAAATCCCGATTTCCTGATCGTTTTCGGCGGAAAGGATCGCTCCGTAATGTTTCCAGACCAACAGGGACAGGCTGAAGGCATAATGGGGATTGTCCCGGATCCGGGGTTCGCGGTTTTCATCCAGGACTCCGCGCATGTCCTCCCGCTCCTCGTCCGTGAGCGGCGCTCCGGTATGGCGCATTTCGAGGCGAACCCGGTCGCCCTCTTTCCCGATCGTCACGTGAATCTCGTGCTCTCCCGGAGATCCCATGCGAACCGCCGCATGGCGGAGCATCGCCCAGAGAGCCATGGAAAAATGGGCCTGGACGCCCCGCACGGGAGGAACTCCGTCGGAAAGGTTAAGGACCTTGCGGACCCGATGCTTGAAATCCAGGTAATGGTCCGCAAAGCGGACCTCCCGGCGCACCAGGCTCGGAAGATCGAACCGGTCCTCTTTCTTGTGGGTGAGGATCCCGAATCGGGAGGCGACATCCTGGAATACGTCGGCAAAGCGCTCCGATTCGCTGTTCAGCAGCCGGACGTCGGATTGAACCTTCGGCCAGTCCTCCGGCAGCGTCCCGGGAAGCAGGGCCGCATTCTTCAACAGGGTGGCCTGCATGTTCTCCAGGCGCCGTTCGAGGATCTTCGCCCTGCCCATGATCCCGTTGAGCGGGTTGGCGAAGTTGTGCAGAAGCCCCGGCACGAAAGCATACAGCAGGGTCTCCGCGAAGGCTTCTTCCAGGGCACGTTCAAGCTCTTGTATTTCCATGGCCGTTCCTCACATCAGACGTTCTTCCGGTCCGTCCAGCAGACCGCTGCCGGAGGGAACCAGATCCGCCGGCATGTCCACCTGGACGGTGGTCCCCTGCAAATGCGCCTCCTCCGCCCAGATTCTTCCCCCGTGGAGCTCACAGGCAAGACGGCAGAAAGCCAGTCCAATGCCGGATCCGCCGTTCAGGGTGCCGGATCCCGCCGCCGGGCCGCCACCGGGAAGAGAAGGCCCCGCCGCCGCCTCACCGGCATCGTCGCCCGGGAGAGGCCGAGCCAGGGACACCTTGATCGATTCCGGCATGCCGGCTCCATCATCGCTCACGGAGATCCGGATCCGCCCCGTGGAGGACTTCCATACCCGGATGCCGATCCGTCCTCCCTGCTGAACCTGGGACAGGGCATTCCGCACCAGATTGGAAAGGATCCTCTCCAGCAGGGGCTCGTCCGCAACCAGCGTCTCCGGAGCGCGCTCCATGTCGATCGCCAGGCACACATTTTTATCCCGGCAAAGCACCGCCCATTGTTCCTCCAGGCGGTGCAAAAAGGGTCCGACACGGACAATGCACAACTCCAGAACGGGTCCGCGCGCTCCCAGGCGCGTTACTCGCAGGAACCCCTGGATCATGCGCTGGAGATCGCGGCATCCCTTGAGGGCGCTCTGCAGGAATTCCTCCTCCCGGGCGCGCAGGCGGCATCGGGACAGAAGGTCCAGGTTTGCCAGGACGATCGCCAGAGGATTCTTCATATCATGAACGATCATCCGCTGCCAATCGACGAGAGAAGATTCCTTCATGGATTCCATTGCCTGCCTTCCCTGCTCCATCCCTGCCCCCGGCCGGTCCGTTCTCACCAGACGTTCAAGTCCGAGAACCAGACGGTTTTGACGGCCTCCCGCTTCAAAATCCGGTTGATCCCCTCCGTGATTTCCTTCCGGAGGCTTTCCCGCTCCCGCGATGTTTTCAGCACCTCCGCGGTCTTCGCAGAAAGAATCGTGTGGATCGCCATCCGGACGTCCGTTCCGTTCATCTCGGGAAGGATTTTCCCGTCCGACGGATCCAGCGCGATGTTGACGACCGCCAGCCGGGGAGATCCCGACGCGTCCTTCACATCGACATAGAACTCCTCGACCAGGGACGCCGCCGCGGAGGCCCCGGCGGGGATCACGATTGTGCGGGGCACCGCACTCCCGGGCCGTTCCTGCCGGCCCAGCGGATTCCAGATGATCAGCACGGCGGCGGCCAGGATCCCGAGAATCCCGATGCCGATTCCGCCCGCCATCACCCACCGGTTTCTGAACCAGGGACCCTTCCTCTTTTCCGGTTTCCGCTCCCCCGCCTCATCCGCAGGAGGGTCGTTCACCGAGGGGAGGTTGTCCAGGGGGATGTCGAGAATGTCGAGTTTTGCTTTTTGCTGCGCCACGGCGACTCCTTCCTCAGGCCATCTTGCCGCGCTCGTTCACGCGCTCGTCGCGGGCGTCGGACGTCCGCTCCGGCGCTGCTCCGCCGGGTCCCGCATCGAGACGACCCAGCAGGGCTTTCGCTTCCGGGAAATCCGGGTACAGTTCCAGGGCCCTCAGGACATGCTTCCTCGACTCGTCCCGCCGGCCCGCTTCCATCAGCACCCGCGCCAGGTTGAAGTGAAGATGGTCGTCATCGGGATCCATCCGGATCGCCCTCCCGTACAGATCGATGGCGTCCTGAAAGCGGCCCTGCCTCCGGCAGGCGATGCCCAGGCGGTTGTAAAGGTGAAGGTCCGATGGATTCTCCTCCAGGAGGACACGAAAGATCTCCTCGGCCTCCCTGTTCAGGTTCCCTGCCAGCAGGGCCTCGCCGATCTCCCTGCGGATGGACGGATCCGCCGGCGCCTCCCGGGCGGCCTGCTCGAAGGCTTTCTTCGCCTCCTCGACGGCATCGCTTTCCAGGAGGGCCTTGCCGAGGTTCAACTGCCGGTTCGCATTCTTCGGACTGATGGCCGTGGCCTGCCGCATCGCGACGACCACCCGCTCCCGGTCCCCCTTGCGGGCGAACACGTCGGCCAGGCTGTCATAGGCGCGCGTGAAGCGGGGTTCGCAATGGATCGCTTTCTGAAAAGCCTTTTCCGCGTCTTCCAGCATCCCGCGGCACACATACAGCTCCCCCAGGTGCTGATAGACCCGGGGATTCTCCGGCTGCAGGACCATGGCCGCCTTCAGCTCCCCCAGGGCCCGGTTGTACTCCCCTTCCCCGGTGAAGGCCTGGGCAAGCCGGAGGCGGGCATCCAGCGGCGACGGATTCGTCCGCCGCCCCAGGACGGCATTGATCTTTTCCTCCAGCGTCTGGACTGCAAACGGCTTGATGATATAGGCGTCCACGTCCGTCTCCGCGGCCTCCGCCACGATTTCTTCCGCCAGCACTCCCGTCACCATGATGAAGGGAAGGGTGCGCAGCCGGTCGTCTTTCCGGACGCGGCGCAGAAGGTCGATTCCGCTGAGTCCGGGCATGAACAGGTCCACGATCGCCACGTCCACGGGCTCGGACAGGAGCCGCTGCCACGCCTCGAGTCCGTCCCTGTCCTCCAGAACGGTGGCATGGCCGAGGGAATGGAGCATCTTCCGGATGCTCTTCCGGACGTCCCGCTGGTCGTCCACCACCAGGAAGGTCAGTCCCCTGTCCGGAAGGTCGGTCATGGTCATCCCCTGTGAACCCATGTCAGCGCACTCCTCCCAGAAGCCCCCGCAGCCGGAGCACGGCCTGGGTATGGATCTGGCAGATCCGCGACTCCGTCAGATTCAGGACCTGCCCGATCTCCTTGAGGTTCAGCTCCTCGTAATAGTAGAGGGCCAGGACCATCCGCTCCTTCTCGGGGAGCCGGTCGATGGCCTTCTTCATCCCGTCTTTGAGCTCCTCGCTCTCCAGGAGCGAGAGCGGGTCGCCGTGGTCGATTTCCTCCTGCAGCTTGCCGCAGCCGTACCGCTCGAGAAAATCGGGGGGCAGATCCTCGGTGCTGATCACCTTGACCAGCTTTGCCTCGTCGAGGAGATCGAAATACTCCTCCAGCGGAATGCCCAGGTGATTCGCCATCTCCTGCTCGTCGGGGGGCCTGCCGAGCCGCCTCTGCAGCGTCGCAAAGGCCTTCTCTATTTTCGTGTCCTTGCTGCGCACGGACCGGGGCACGCGGTCGGCCGCCCTCATTTCATCCAGAACCGCCCCGCGGATCCGGATCTTCGCATAGGTCTCGAACCGGACGTTCTTGTTCTCGTCGAACTTTTCCAGCGCGGCCATGAGGCCGATCACGCCGGCCTGCACCAGGGCGTCACGATCCGCCGGCGCCATCATCAGGCGGGCGGTCATGCGGCTCACGACCTGCTTCACCAGGGGCGCATACTGCAGAATTTTTTCGTCTCTCCCGTTCCTATTCACGGCTGGATCGAATGGTCCTGCTGCTGAAAAACCGGATGCTTCCCCCCTCCGTTCCTCCGGGGGCCTCTCCGCAAAGCCTCGAGGCGATGTCCTGCATGCATCGGCTGGCCGGGGACGAAGGGTACATCTCCGCCAGGGCTTTCTGCTTCTTCACGGCCTCGGGAAGCCTCGAGTCATGGAGGATAAACCCCAGATAGTCGAGTGTGACCGTCAGAAAGTGGTCCGTTGCGTGCCGCAGCCGTTCGTAGGCCTCCCGGGCCTCTGTCGGATGATTGACCATGTTGACGATGAGGCGGAACTTTTTCCGATCGTATCCCTGGTAGAGCACTTTCATGAGCGCATAGGCGTCGGTCAGCGCCGTCGGTTCGGCGGACGTGACGACGATGATCTCGTGGGCGGAGGAGTTGAAATACGTGACGTTCCCCGAAATGCCCGCCGCCGTGTCGATCAGGAGGAATTCCGGCTTGTTCTCGAGCGAATTGACCGCGTCCAGGAGGGTCAGTTTCTGCCCCCGCGACAGCTCCGTCATCTCGGCGATGCCCGAGGAGGAGGGAAGGACCTGCATGCCGCCGGGCCCCGTCACCAGCGTCTCCGCCAGGCTCTTTTCCCCCTTCAGGACGTGGTACAGGTTGTACCGGGGCGTGAGCCCCAGAAGCAGATCGATGTTGGCGAGCCCCATGTCCGCGTCCAGGACGATGGTCTTCCGGTTGCGCTGGGAGAGGATGTAGGCGATGTTGGCGGCGATGTTCGTCTTTCCGACGCCCCCTTTCCCGCTCGTGAAGGCGATGACCCGGACGGGCTTGTCCCGCACGTCCGCATCGGCGTCTTCCCTGTGGGACCCGCCCTTGCCGGGGATCTTTGCCCG
Source organism: uncultured Syntrophaceae bacterium (assembly GCA_964396205.1). Classification (GTDB taxonomy): domain Bacteria; phylum Desulfobacterota; class Syntrophia; order Syntrophales; family PHBD01; genus PHBD01. The sequence continues at coordinate 27,715 of CAYNEJ010000010.1, read as the reverse complement.
TTCCCGCTCCCGCTCCATTGCCTGCCTGAGTGTCGCCGCCTGGTCCAAACCTTCCCCCGTCAATGAATCGAATGGCCCAGGATCAGCGATGCCAGCGATCCCGGGGTGACTTCCTTGATATCCTGCGGCACGTTCTGTCCGCAGGTCACATACCGGACGGGCCGTCCCGCCTGCTCCAGGATGTCGAAAACCACGCCGAAGCGCTGACATTCATCGAGCTTGGTCAGGATGAGCGAGTCATAATCCAGGAGGCGGAAACGGTCCGCCGTCACCTGGAGGCCCTCCCTGTTCATCGCCGGCGTCAGAAGCAGGTTCACTTCCAGGTCCGGAGACCCGTCGAACTGCCGTTTCAGCTCGCCCAGGTATTCCCTGTCTTCGGGATTCCTCCCCGGCGTGTCCACGAGGATGACGTCGCGGTCCGCGAAACTCCGGAGGGACTCCCGGAACGATTCGCCGTCCCCGGCCACCAGCAGGGGAAGCTTCATGATGTCCGCATAGGTCTGGAGCTGGTCCACCGAGGCAATGCGGTAGGTGTCCATGGTAATGAGGCCGACCTTCTGTTTCTGCTCGAGGGCAAAGCGCGCGGCCAGTTTCGCCAGGGTGGTGGTCTTCCCGACGCCGGTCGGTCCGACGAGCGCCTTCACCCGCTTTTCCCCGCCGGGCTCCGTCTCCCGGGGAAAGGAGCGAAGAATCGCTTCCCGGGCCCGGCGAATGGACGCCTCGTACGTGTCCTCCTCCGGGTTCCCGCCTTCCTGCCGGACGCCATCGACAATACGCAGGGCCCGGGCCCGGGACACCCCGTTGGTCAGGAGCCGGTGATACAGGCGTCCGTAGGGCGACGGATCGCGGCTGCCGTGGCGGAACCCCAGCATGTCGAACAGCGTGAAGAGGGCTTCCTTGACTTCGGACAGCTCTTCCCGGAGCTGCTGGTCCGGACGATCGTTCCCGAGCAGCCCTTTCAGCTCCTTGAGGTCGCCCGTGATGGAGCGGGCCCAGTCGGGCATTTCCCCTCTTCCCGGGGGAGTGTCCGGGACCGGCGACGTCCGGCTGGGGGGCGGCGGAAGGGCGTCTTCGTGCTTCCGGTCGAGCGCGGCCACCACCTCCAGGAGGGGCGGGTTCGAGTCCCTCAGGGTCTTCGTGGACAGGATGATCGCCTCCGGGCCGAGGTCCTTCTTGACCCGGCGCATGGCCTCCTGGAGGCTGGAAACCTCATACCGTTTCATTTGCATGTTGCAACTCCAACAGACCAAGAGAGGTCAGCTTTGCGTCCCGGGTGATTTCATTGTGGGCCAGGACGACCAGGTTGGGGACAAACCGCTCCAGAATCCGGCGCAGATGAATGCGGACCGTGGGCGAGCACAGGACAATCGGCTGCAGCCCACGGGAGGTGAAGAGCGGAACAAATCGTTTCATGCTCGTGACGAGACTTCTGACCATCTGCGGATCCGGGGAGGCAAACGATTCAAACTCCGTGTGCTGGAGCGTCTGCTGGATGCCCTCCTCGATTTCCGGGGAAATCATGATCACGTGGATCCCGCCCCGCTCGTCCGTATACTGGCGGGTGATGACCCGGGACAGGGCCTGCCGCACATAACCGGTCAGGACATCGACGTTTTTCGTCAGGGGGACATAGTCCGCCAGTGTTTCCAGGATCGTCTGCAGGTCGCGAATGGAGATCCGCTCGCCCAGCAGCCGCTGCAGCACTTTCTGGAGGGTTCCGACAGGGATGACCTTCGGAACCAGGTCCTCCACCAGCCGGGGTGACGAAGCGGCCAGGCTGTCCAGGAGCACCTGGATTTCCTGGCGCCCCAGGAGCGAATCCACGTTGGACTTGATCAGCTCCGTCAGGTGCGTGGTGATCACCGTCGCCGGATCGACCACCACAACCCCCTGGGACTGCAGGGACTCGCGCTCGCGATCCGGGACCCAGACGGCCGGGAGACCAAAGGCGGGCTCCTTCGTCTCAATTCCCTTGACGCGGATCTTCATGCCTTCCTGGACGATGGCGAGCTGGTGTCCCGCCAGGATCTCCCCGCGGGCGACCTCGACCCCCTTGACCAGGAACGCATACTCGTACGGCTTGAGCTGCAGGTTGTCGCGGATGTGGATGGACGGAACGACGAATCCCATATCCTGGGCGATCTGCTTGCGGAACATGCGGATCCTGCGCAGCAGCTCTCCGCCCTGGGCGGCGTCGACGAAGGGAATCAGTCCGTATCCCACCTCGAGCCCAAGCGCATCCAGGGGATCCAGGAGCGGGGCCGTCTCCACCGGCGGAGCCGCCGGCTCCTCTTCCTTTGCTTTTTCGTCTTCCCTGACGCGGATGCGGGAGAGCTGCCAGGCGATCACCCCCACGGTCAGGGCGATGGTCAGAAACGCCTGTTTCGGCATCCCCGGGATGAGGGCGAAAATGAGGACCACGATCGCCGCCGCGGCAACCGCCTTCGGCTGGGCGAACAGCTGGATCCGCATTTCCTGGCCCAGCTCCGTGGAGCCGGCCGTCCGAGTCACCAGCATGCCCGCCGCCGTGGACACGATCAGGGCGGGAACCTGCGTCACCAGCCCGTCGCCGATGCTGAGCAGCGTATAGGTCCGGGCGGCGTCCGCGAGGGGCATTCCCTGCTGGAGCGCACCGATGATCAAACCGCCGATGATGTTCACCAGCACGATGATGATCCCGGCGATGGCGTCGCCCCGGACAAACTTGCTGGCGCCGTCCATGGCCCCGTAGAAATTGGCCTCGCTCTCCAGGTCCCGGCGGCGCTTGCGGGCTTCGTTGTCGTTGATCAGGCCCGTGTTCAGGTCGGCGTCGATGCTCATCTGCTTGCCCGGCATGGAATCCAGGGTGAAGCGGGCGGCCACCTCGGCGATCCGCGTGGCCCCCTTGGTGATGACCACGAAGTTGATCAGCACGAGGACGGAAAAGACGATGATGCCGACGACGTAGTTTCCACCCACCACAAAGGTCCCGAAGGCCTTGATCACCTGGCCGGCCGCCTCGGTCCCCTCGTTGCCGTGGAGCAGGATGAGCCTCGTGGAGGCGACATTGAGGGAAAGCCGCAGGAGGGTCACCACCAGGAGGACCGAGGGAAACACGGAAAAGTCCAGGGGGCGCAGAACGTACAGGGACATCAGGAGGATGATGAGGGAGATGGCGATGTTCATGGACAGGAGGATGTCCAGGAGCAGCGTCGGCAGGGGCACCATCATGACGAGCAGGATGCCCACGACCCCGAAGGCCAGGACGGCGCTGGAGCTCTTCATGAGCCCGCCCATCGACACGCCTGAATCGGCTGCGGCAACCCTTGCTTCCATGAATCCGTCATCCTCTTATGAAGCGTTCTCGCGGAGCTTGTAGACGAAAGCGAGGATCTCCGCGACGGCCTTGTACAGATTTTCAGGGATGATCCCGCTTACGTCGACCATCTTATACAATACTTGTGCCACCGGCTTGTTTTCGACCACCGGCACGCCGTGCCGCTCGGCGACTTCCCGGATGGTCGCCGCCAGAAATCCCTTTCCCTTGGCGACGACCGTCGGCGCGGCCATGCGCTCCGGGTCGTACCGGAGAGCCACCGCGAGGTGGGTCGGGTTCGTGATGACCACGTCGGCTTTCGGGACGGCGGCCATCATCCTCCGGCGGGCCATCTCCTGCTGGATGCGCCGGATCCTGCTCTTGATCAGGGGATCCCCCTCCGTCTCCTTGGTCTCGTCTTTGATTTCCTGCCGGGACATCCGCAGGTTCCGCTCGTGCTCCCACCGCTGGTAGGCGTAATCCAGGACCGCCAGGACCGCCAGGATCACGCACGTGGTACCGAGAATCCGGAAGGACACCCGCCCCATGAAACGGACGATATCAGGCACGCTCTGGTCCATCAGCGGAACCAGATGAGGAAGCTCGGAACGCACGGCGAGGTACGCCACGAAACCGATGATGGCCAACTTTATGACGCTTTTCACCAGCTCCATGACAGACTGGAGGGAAAACAGGCGCTTGAACCCTTCCAAGGGGTTGATTTTGGACAGTTTCGGCGTCACACTCTCCGCGGTGATCTGGAACCCCACCTGGAACGCGTTGGCGGCCAGGCCGGCCAGGACCACCGTCAGGAAAAAGGGGGCCAGGAGGATCAGCATCTCCAGGACGGTCTGGGCGAACAGCGCCGGCACGGTGTCCGCGCTGAGCGTGAATACCGTGCTGCGGCGGAAGGAGGAGCGCATCATGCTCATCAGGCGCTCCATCACCCCGGAGGACTGGAAGTAAAAGCAGATCAGGCAGGCAGACAGGACCGCCGCGGAAACCACCTCCCGGCTGCGGGCGACCTGTCCTTTTTTGCGCGCTTCTTCCCGCTTTCGCGGGGTTGCGCGTTCGGTCCTCTCCTGGTCGTCCTTTTTCTCCGGCACCGTCGCGCCTCCTATCGATCGGTTGACGGTAGCGTCAACGAATCAGCGAATCTACATCAGGCGGAGCACCGCCCCCAGTTCCCCCGGGATGCGGGAGAAGAGCCGTCCCACGATGGCCACGAAAATCGGAACGGAAAGGCCGAAAAAGATGAAGCCCACGGCAATCTGAAGGGGAAAACCAACAATGAAAACATTTATCTGCGGGACTGTCCGGGCCACAATGCCGAGGGCCACATTGGTGAAAATCAGGGCGGCGATGACGGGGGCGCCGATTTTCAGGGCAATGACGAACACCCCGCGGGTCCACTCGAAGATCGTCTGTACGAGGGGACCGGAGATCTGAAACCCGCCCAGGGGGACGATCCGGAAACTCTCGGTGACCCCCTGGAGGAGCGCGTGGTGGCCGTCCAGAACCAGGAAGATCACCAGGGCCATCATGTACTGGATCTCGGCGATGACGGAAACCTGCCTGCTTTCGACGGGATCGAGCACATTGGCGATGAAGAAGCCCATCTGGAGTCCCGCCATTTCCCCGGCGTACTGGATCCCGGCGAAGAGGCAGCGGACGGAGAGCCCCAGGACGACGCCGATGAGCACCTCCCCGGCCATGGCCAGGATCAGCGACACGATGTTTCCCGTCAGAGCCTGGACATTCGGATCGACGAACGGAAAAACGAGAAACGAGAGGATCAGGGAAAGGCCGGCCCGCACGCGGATCAGAACCGGCCGGTCGCCGAAAATGGGCAGCAGCGAGACCATGGCGCCCATGCGCAGGAAGATGAAGAGAAAGGCCCCGACCTGCTCGGGAGTGACCATCGGGATGTTCATGGCGGATTCCCCCCGGCATCCTTGCCCCCCGCTACCGGATGTAGAGGGGGATCCCCTTGAAAATCTTTTCGGTGAACGTGATCAGGCTGTTCAGCATCCAGGGCAGGGCCACCACCATGGCGATCAGGCTCGCGACGATCTTGGGCACGAACGACAGGGTCATCTCCTGGATCTGGGTGAGCGCCTGGAAGAGGCTGATGGCGACCCCCACCACCAGGCTGACCAGGAGGATCGGAGCCGACACCATGAGCGTCACCTTCACGGTTTCCGCCATGATCCCCACAACAAAGTCCATGTTCATGATTTCTTCACTCCTTCCCCGTCTCCCCCGGGAGGCGGCTGTTGTCATTGAGAGGCCGGCCCCCGGCGGACGGCGTTACCGGAAACTCTGCACCAGGGATCCCACGATCAGGAACCACCCGTCCACCAGCACGAAGAGCAGCAGCTTGAAGGGCAGGCTCATCATGATGGGCGGAAGCATCATCATTCCCATGGAGAGGAGGATGCTGGCGACCACCATGTCGATCACGAAAAACGGGAGATAGATCATGAACCCGATCTGAAACGCCGTCTTCAACTCGCTGATGATGAACGCCGGGATCAGCGTCGTCAGGGAGACCTCCTGCGGATTGGCGGGCCGCTTCTCTTTGGAGATGGAGACGAACAGGGCCAGGTCCTTCTCCCGGGTCTGCTTCATCATGAAGTCCTTCACCGGCGCGATGGCCTTCTCCATGGCCTGCTCCCCGGAGATGGTTTCCTGGTAGTAGGGCTGCAGGGCCTCCGTGTTGACCTTCTGCCAGACGGGAGCCATGATGAAAAACGTCAGGAACAGGGCCAGCCCGATCAGGACCTGGTTCGGCGGCATCTGCTGCGTTCCCAGGGCGTTCCGCAGGAGCGACAGGACGACGACGATGCGCGTGAAGGACGTGAGCATCATCAGGATCGCGGGCGCCAGCGACAGGACCGTCAGCAGAAAGAGCAGCTGCAGGGCCGTCGACGTCTTGCCGGGGGTATCGGCGGTCCCGCCGATCTGGAGGCTGACGTTCGGAAGCGAAAGCGGCTGGGCCGCTCCCGTCGACGCCAGGAGCAGGATGACCGCCGGGATCACGACCAGGGCCAGGAGGAGGCAGACCTTTCGGTTTCGTCGTCCCGTCACGGTTTTTTGCCTTTCCTCGATGAGGCGAACGACTTGAGAAGCCTGCTGTACCGGTCCAGGGTCACGGGAAGCGGCGAAGCCGGCGCTCCCCCGCGCGATTTCAACCGGTCGAGGGCGGAGGGATCGTCCAGTTCGGTGATCACGGAAATCTGGGCGCCGGTGACGCCCAGCGCCACGACCTTGCCCAGGATGTCCACCACCAGGATGCTGCTCTTCGGGCCCAGGGAGCGGGATGCCAGGATCCGGATCGCCTGCCCCTCATCGCCCCCGCCCATGGGCGTCATGAATCTCTTGAGAAAGTAGACGGTCCCGATCAGGAGGCCCAGAACCACCGCCAGGGCAAAGAGCATTTTCAGGAGCGCCGAAAAAAAACTGAAGTCCACGGTCACGCCTCAGCGAAGATTGTTGATTCGATCCACCGGGGAGACGATGTCCGTCAGCCGGATTCCGAATTTCTCATTCACGACGACCACTTCCCCCCGGGCAATCAGACGCTGGTTCACATACACGTCCATCGGCTCCCCGGCGAGCTTGGCCAGCTCGATCACCGATCCCTGGCCCAGCTGGAGCAGGTCGCTGATGAGCATCCGGTTCCTGCCCAGCTCGACGTTCAGCGTCAGCGGAATGTCGAGGATGAAATCCAGGTCGAGGGACTTTTTCGGGTCCACGGCCGGCTGGGGGGCCGGCTGCAGCTCCCGGAAGTTCACCTCGCTGACCTCCGCCGGCGGCTTCTTGGTCTGCGAGAGGGCCATCTCCTCCTGGACATCGTCCCAGGTGAGCTCTTCCTCCTGCTTCGCCGGCTCTTCGCCGCCGCCGCCTTCCTCTCCCAGATCGATTCCTTTCAGCAGATCGTCAATTTCCTTCTGCTCCATCGTCCTGTCCCCCTTTCGGCAGGATCACTTCCGAAATCCTGACGGCTTGGTTGCCCTTGTAAATCCCGGGGTAGCCCCGGTACTTGGGAATGCCCTCCACGGACACCGTCACGGCGTCGGAGGCGTACTGGTCCAGGGGAATGACGTCCCCCGGCTTCATGTTCACGATATCGCGGGCGGAGATTTCCGTTCCGCCAAGCTCCACGGTGATCTCCGCGTGTGACTTGGCAATGTTCCTCCGGAGCCGCTCGATCCAGCCCCGGTCCGCTTCGAGCTGCTCGCTCTGAAAGCCCGCCTGCAGCCTCTCCCGAACTGGCTCGAGGGTGGAGTAGGGCATGCAGAGCGTCAGGATCCCCGACGAGTATTCCACCTCGATCTCGAACTGGATCACCACGACGACGTCCGTCGGGGCGACGATCTGAACGAACTGCGGGTTGATCTCCGAGCGCTGGTAAACGATCGACACATCCAGAAGGGCCCGCCAGGCTTTTTCCAGGTCCTCCAGGGCGTTGATGACGACTTTCCGGATGACGCTGCTCTCGATGGCGGTGAATTCCCGTCCTTCGATCTTGAAGAAATCCTTTCCCGTCCCGCCGAAAATAATGTCCACCAGCATGAAGATGACCTTGGCCTCCACGACGCAGAGGGCATTCCCCCGCAGGGGATCCATCCGGAACAGGTGCAGGCTGGTGGGAACGGGCAGGGTCTTGAGAAACTCGCCGAACTTGATCATGTCCACGGAGACGGCGCTCACGCTGGCAACGCGGCGGAGCAGCGACGACATGGTCGCCCGGAACATCCGGGCGAACTTCTCGTTGATCATCTCCAGGGTCGGCATCCGGCCGCGGATGATCCGGTCCTGGCTGGTCAGGTCGTAGGGAATCGCGTCGTTGGGATCGAAGGAGACCGCCACATCCGTCTCGATTTCCCCGCCGGAGATGCCCCTCAGGAGGGCGTCCACCTCTTCCTGTGTCAGGATATGCGACATGGCTCACTGTGCCTTAACATGGGTTGCACGATCGTTCTTCGACTCCCCCGGATCGCCCGGCCCGCCTTCCCGGGACTACCTGTTCCGCGTTTCTACTGGATCACAAACTCGGTGAAATACACCTTGGACACCTTGCCGGTGGTCAGGAAGGTGTTCAGCCGCATGGCGATTTCCTCCCGCAGGCGCTGCTTCCCCGCCATGTCCATCAGCTCCTTGACCGATTTGGCGGACAGGAGATCCAGCACGTTGTCCCGGAGCTTGGGCTTCAGCTGGTCCAGCTCTGCGACCCCCTTCGGGTCCGAGATCTCCAGCTGGATGGCCAGCTTCAGGTACCGCTCCCCCGCGTTGTCCGCCAGGTTGACGACAAAGGGGTCCATCGCCCACATGACGGCCACGGCCGGTTTCGGCGCCGCCTCCTTCTTCGCGGTGGCCTGGGTGTAGAACCAGTAGCCCCCGCCGCCGGCGGCACCCAGCACGACCAGCACCACGAGACCGATGATGATGGCCTTGACGGGAAAGGATTTTTTCTTTTCCCCTTCCTTCTTCTCTTCCGTCTCTTCCTGCCGTTTTTCCGCTGCCATGTGTCCTCCAGAAGCGTTTCTTTTTCTTTTTTGCGCTGCCGTGTAAAAACCCGATTTATCCGGGAAATGCGATGGCCAGCCGGACCTCTCCCGCGTTCGGGTCGGGCCGCCGGTCCGTCCCTGCGCCGGGCGTTCCCGTCCAGGCAATGGAGATTCTCTCTGCCGGGATCCCTCCCGTTTCATTCAGGTGCCGGGCCACGGCATCGGCCCGCAGGATCGACCGCTCCCGGTTTCCCTTGAGGGCCTCGCCCCGACCGTGCGGCTCCCCGTGCGCCGTCACGGTGATCCCGGCTCCGCCGCTGCGCGCGATCGCTGTCAGTTGCAGGAGGACCGCCTTCAAGGCCGGATCCGGCCGGAGCGATTCCCCCTGAAACAGCCCGGAGTCCGGCAGATGCACGACAAATCCGCCGGCGGCGGCAGCGATCCGCGCTCCCGGAACGGACGCCAGGACGGCGGCCACGGCGGCCTGCCGGTCCCGGATGATGTGGCCGGGTCGCCCGGCGCTTTTCCGGGCTTTCTGCTCTTCAATGTCCCTGTCCGTGTAGGGCCGGATGAACCATTCCAGTGCGTTTCCGCCCATCCGCTCCGCCCCGAGGGCGGAAACCGTCGAGGCGGCCGCCCGGGAGGCCTTCTCCGGCTGGAGCGTGGAGAACGCCAGGAGCAGGACGAAGAATACGAGGAGCAGCATCATGAGATCGCTGAACGTCAGCATCCATGTCGCCCGTCCCCCTGAATCATCCGGCTCCGGATGCCTGCGCCCCTGCCCGTTCAATGCTCACCCCCCGGGATGGAGAGGGAGATGATGAGTTCCCCGCGGGTCTCCGCGGGAAATCCCGCGGCCGACGGCGACGCACCGCCCGCCCGGATGGACAGGGGTGTGCGGACTCCGCTCCGCTCCAGAAAATCGATCACGCCGGCGGCCCGCAGGGCCGGCTCCGCCCAGGAGGGACGGGCTCCGCCCGTCTCCGCGCCGGAGACCCCGGGCACCTCGACGCAAACGGCCAGGTTCCCCCGCGTTGCGGCGTTCCCGATTTCCCGCAGGAAGGGATGCATTGACTCGCGGATTGTCTCCCCGGCAAAGAGGGTATTCATTCCCAGGACCATCCTCCACCCCGGGCGGGTCTTTTCCAGGACAGCGCCCCGGCTCAGGTTCGCACTTTCCAGGGCCCCCCGCAGGACGCCCCCCGCTTCCGCCAGGGCCTTCGCTCCGGCGGCGGAATTGTCTTCACCGGCCAACGCCGGGGCTGCGGGGACACCGGATCCTTCCGTCCCGGCGATCCCGTCGGCCTTCCCCCCCAGGGCGGCCCGGATCTGCAGCGCCGAACGTCCGGAGATCTGGGAGTAGGAGACGAGCATGACGAAAAAGACCACCAGGATCATCGCAAGGGATCCATACGAGGCCTGCCAGACCGCCACCGGTCCCTCCGGGGGGATTGCCCGTCTCTGTCCGTTCCTATTCATGGTAGCGGGATCTCCGTTCCCGGGGGGCGATGAAAGCATGCAGCTTCTGTTCGACGATCCGCGGATTGTCCCCCGACTGGATGGCGTGAACCCCTTGTATGATGAGCTGCTTCACGAGCATCTCCTCGCCGCTCCTCGTCCGGAGCTTCCCCGCGATGGGCAGGAACACCAGGTTGGCCAGGATCAGGCCGTAAAACGTCGTCACCAGCGCAATCGCCATGGACGGACCGATGGCGGAGGGATCGTTCATCTTCATGAGCATCTGGACCAGCCCGATGAGCGTTCCCATCATGCCCATGGCCGGCGCGAAATGTCCCATGCTCGTCATCACCTCCGCGCCCTTCCGGTGCCGCTCCGCCAGCCAGTCCAGCTCCGTCTCCAGGATGCCGGAGACCTTTTCCGGATCGAGGCCGTCCACCATCAGGTGGACCGCCTTCTCCAGAAACGGGTCCCGCTGCCGGCTTGCCAGGCTTTCCAGGGACAGGAGGCCGTCCCGCCGGGCCGTGCGCGACATCTCCACGATCAGGTGGATCATCTCCGACGGCCGAGTGTTCCGCCGGAAGAAAGCGTTCTTCATCACCCGGAAGACACCAAGCATATCGGACATCCGGTAGTGAATGAGCGCGGCGCCGAAGGTTCCGCCGAGAACGATCATGGCGGAGGGACCGTCAAGAAACCACGTCACCCCTCCGCCGGCGGCCATCGCCAGGATGACCAGACCGAAAGCGCCGATGATGCCGATGATGGTTGCAAAATCCACAGGCTGCCTACCCCAAATCCACGATTGATGCCGCTCCCGGCGTCATATGCACGACAATAAGCAAGCCATGTACCAACACCGGGAAGGGATTGCGCAACCCGCGAAGGATGCAAGGGGGGCGAGGGAATGAGGGGGGGAGGGGAACCGCAGACGGCAGAGGCGGGCTGACGGATCGTCAACGCCTTGACGCCTTGTCTCCCCGGGGCCGGTGACGTCCCGGCCCCGGGGAAGGGGGGATTACTGCTTGATGTTCATGAGGACCGTCAGCAGGTCATTGGCGGTGGTGACGACCTTGGCGCAGGCCTGGTAGGCCCGCTGGGCCGTGATCATGTTGATGAATTCCGCGGCCACGTCCGTGTTGGACACCTCCAGGGAGCTCGCCTGGATGTTCCCCAGGCTCCCGGCGCCGGGGTTGTTGATCAGCGGCGACCCGGACTTGTCGGTCTCCACGAAGTAGGTCCCGACCTTGCTGAGACCGCCGTAGTTCGCGAAGTCCGCGATCATGATCCGGGCCATGTTCTGGGTCTGGCCGTTGCTGAAGGCCCCCGTGATCACACCGTCCGACCCGATGGAGATGCTGTTGAGGGAGCCCGCCGGATACCCGTTGCACTTGACGCTCGTGACGGCCGAGTCGCTGGCGTACCCGGTGAGCTTTGCGACGCCCGCCGTCGTCACGTCCCAGTTGATGACCCCGCCGGTGCCGATGTTGGCGCCGGCGAAGGTGAAGGGCACGTTCGCCGCGGGCGTCTGCACGACGCCGCTCGTGTTGAAGGTGACCAGCGTCGCGATGGCGGCGGCGTTGGTGATGTTCCCGTTCACGTCCTCCAGGGTGCCGGCGATGCTCCACTCCCGGGGGTTGGCCGTCTTGGTGTAGTTGATGGTCATGGTGTATTCCGCGCCGTCGTTGCCGTAGGTCGTCTGGCTGACGCTGAAGACGTCGCCCGTCGCCGCCTGGTTGTTGAGGTTGGCGCCGACCTGGACGGTTGTGGTCGTCATCGGCTGCGACTGGATGCCCTCGAGGTTGATGTCCCCCAGGTTGTAGACCTCCGACCCGCTGGCGAACATGTTGCCCTGGACCCGGTAGCCGTCGGAATTCATCAGGTAGCCGTCCTCGTCGATGGTGAAGGCGCCGTTCCGGGTGTAATACGTCAGGCCGCTGTCGATATCTTTGGTGATGAAGAGCCCCTCGCCGTCGATCGCCATATCCGTGACGCTGGAGGTGGTCTGGAAGGACCCCTGGCTGAAATCGGTGTTGATCGCCGACAGGCTCACGCCCTGGCCGACCTGCATGTTGCCGGAGCCGCCCGAGAGGGTCTGGCTCAGCATACTGGAGAACTGGGTATTGCTTGCCTTGTATCCGACGGTGCTGGAATTGGCCAGGTTGTTGCCGATGACGTCCAGCTGCTTGTCCACGGCCGTCATTCCGGTGGCCCCGATCCATAATGAACTCGACATGATGAAACCTCCTTCAGGTATTCTGTATGGTTGAAAATTGTCCTTCTTCTACGAGACGGAGGTCACGTCGCTGAAGGCCACTTCTTCTCCGCTGTTCAGGGTCAGGAAAACGGAGCCGTCCTGGAAACTCACCGCCGTCACCGTCCCCGACAGGCTGTCCGTCACAACGGTCTTCCCGATGAGATTGACCGCCTGCAGGCTGTTGGTGTCCATGGCCAGGCTCTCGATGCTGTCGTTCAGGTTGGTGAGCTGCTCCAGGCTGGAAAACTGGGCGAGCTGCGTCGCGAACTGCGTTCCGTCCGCCGGGTTCAGGGGATCCTGGTACTTCAGCTGAGCCACCAGCATCTGGAGGAAGGCATCCTTCCCCAGGGTCGACGTCGCCGTGGTCGACTCGGTCGAGGTGGTGGTTCCGGTTCCGTTAATACCCGTTACGCTCATGGTGTCTCCCTCTCTTGTGTGGTCTGTATCCGTTCAGGCAAAGATGCTGATGCCGTCTCTCGCGATCCGTTGAGGAGCCGTCCCGTCGGTCCGGGTGGCTGCGGCTCCGGAATTCCCGTTTCGCTGGCCCGATCCCGCATCGCGGCCGCCCGATTCATTCGTGTTCCGGCCGTCGTTCAACCCGCCGTATCCGCCGGAAGGCCCGCCGTTCGACTGGAAATCGCGTCCCGAGGTCTGCAGGGAAAGCGATTCCACCCGGAGTCCCTGGTCGGAGAGCGCCGTCCGCAGTTCCGCCGCGTGTCCCCGGAGGGTATGCAGCGACTCGTCCCGCTGGACCGACATCATGATCTCCACGGCTTCCTTCCGGACCCTCACGTTCATGTCCAGGGTCCCGAGATGATCCGGGGAGAGAACGATGCGGACCCGGCCCCCGTCGACTCCGCTTTTTTCCGCCGCCGTCTCCCAGGAAGGGGTGGCCTGCTTCAGGACGGACGATGTCTCGCGCGGGGGCTCGAACGACGTCTCGACGGACTGGAAGGGGGTTTTCGCGGCCGCCAGCGCTCCCTGTGCTTCACCGGAATTTCCGGAAGCGGCTCTCTCGATGCCGGGCGATGCCTGCTCGATCCCTTCGCGGAATGTCGCGGTGTCTGCGGCGGCCGGTTTCCCCTGGGGCGCCGCGGCGGTCTTGCTCTCCTGTCCTTTCGCCGCCGCCTGCGCAGAGCCCGATTCCGTCCGGCGCACCTCGAAGGGTGCGGAGGAGGAGATTTTCTTCGTTCGGAGAGCGGCTTTCTCCACGGTGACATTCGCGGCCGGCGGGACTGCGTCCTGCGTGGCCGATCCTGTGTGTCGCCGTGTTGCCGACCCGGCCGCGGAGGCGGAATGCGCCTGCCTGCCCGGGTCGACGCCCGAATTCCCGTTTTCCGCTGTTCCGCCTGCTGTCCGGGAGGGGGAGACGTCCGCCGGGTCTGCATTCGCGGAAGGCATCCGGCCGAACTTGCCCTTGTGGCCGACAGCCGCCATTTCTTCCCCGTCCACGGCAGCCGTGTTCTTTTCGACCGCTGCGGTATTCTGAATCTCAACCGCTCCCTCGTTTCCAGCCGCGTTTTTCACCCGGGCCGGGTGAGGATTCCCGGCGGATTCTTTTTCTCCCGTTGCGGGTCCGGCGGCCGGTGGATTCCCCGTGGATCGGCCGTCCGCGGCACGATGGCCCTGACGAAAAGCCCATTCGGCAGTGGAATATTCCTCTTTCCCGCGGAGAGATGCGGCGGGATCCGGACTCTTCGCTGCAGTGCCCTCCCCGTCCATTTCGCCCGCGAAACCGGTCGGTTGGGTGTTTCTGCCCGCGGCCTCTCCCGTCGTCACGCTTCCCTGTTCCACTTTTTCACCCGGGACGGCTGTTCCGTCGTCGGCCGGCGGGGCGGGAAAAATTTTCCCGGTGCCCTTCATGTCGGGAAAGGATCCTGCGTCGGCGGCCGGGGGCGATCCGCTCTTCACCGGCGGGGTTCCCGGCCCGGGAAGAGTCCCCGGCACTTCGGCGTCCGTCATCCCGGAAGGGGGAGTGGTCCGGACCGCGACAGGGGAAGGGATTTCCGGCTGGCCGGCGGGGATCTGGTCCTCACCGGAGGCCGTTTCAGGCTTTTCCATCCCCTCGGCTTCAACGGGTTCTGAAAAAGCCGGACCGTTCACGGCGGTCTTCTCTTGCCCGGCCTTCTCCGCCGGCGGTTCCGCCTTCTGCTCGGCCAGGATCTGCGAAAAAGCCGGCTTCTCGGGGGCGGCCGGGCGCGAGGCCTGATTCATTCCCCATGCGGGGAAACCATCCGGCGATTTCACGGAGCGGCCTGCCAGAGCGGAACCCTCTTTGAAGAGGGGGGCATCGCTGACCGGAGACGGCATCATTTGTATGGCTGAAGGATTCATCGTTCCATTTCTTCCTTTGACAGGACCCTTTTGCAACGGCCGTGCCAGCCCGAAATCAAAAAATATGATCGATATATCAACAGGTTATAATTCATCGATCGAAAGAGGACTCCCCGTGGGGAAAAACTTTCCGACCCGGCAAAAGGCAAAAACATCCCCCGTCGCAGGAACAGAAAAGGGGGGCAGGTTGAGACCTGCCCCCCTTCGTATCGCACTCTACAAAGAAGACCGGCTTATTTTTCGGATCCGTCCTTCTGAGGCGCCGGTGCCTGTGCCGCGCCGGTGACCTCTTTCGTGATCTGGACGGCCCGGTCGACGTTGACGTGCTTGAGCACGGCGCCGGCCTTATCCTTTTTCATGTACATCGTGATCGCCGCGGCGGTTTTCGTGTCCAGCTTCTCGAGCATGGCCCCCGCCTTGTCCGGGGCCGTCGCATCGTACACCTTCGCCAGGTCCTTGAGCCGTTTCACGTCCTGATTCTTCTCCGCCTCCAGGCGCGCCTCCAGTCGTTTCTCCAGGGCTCCGAGGGCGGCGATCTTCTCGAGGACCTCCTTTTTCAGGGCCAGGAGCTTATCCTCTTCGGCCCGTACCAAAGCCTCCCTCCTGTCCAGTTCACTCTTCTGCTTGTCCAGGGCCGTCACGAGGTCCCGCTCTCTCTGCAGCTCGTCATCCAGCACATCCCTGGGGGTCAAGGCCCCACCCGGCTCCGTCTGCGCGCCCGCCTGGGACAGGATCGAGCGTTCCGACCCGGTCGCCCCGGCGCTTGACAGGGCACCGCCCATGGCCGCAAGTTTGACGACCAGGGCGAGCACCACGAGGATCTGCAGAATCCACAAGGCTTTTTTCATCTCTTCTTCCTCCCGGCGCTCATGACGGCCCGCTCATCCATGACGGCCTGCTCCCGCGCTTCCTCTTCCTTTATCTGTCCCGCGTCGTGGCGGTCCCGGAGGGCTTCCAGTACCTTCCGCTCCTTCATCGCCTGCACGAGCCGCTCCCGCCTTGCCAGAACCTCTTCTTCCCGCCGGTCGACGACGGATCGCTGCTCCTGGACCAGCCGTCGGCAGTTCCGGATATGAACGAGGTGCATCTCCATCTCCATGACCTCGACCGTTTTCTCCTGCAGGTTCCGGAGCAGGCCCAGGGCGTCGCTCACCCGTTTCTGAAGCCCGCCCAGATGCTCTTTCTCCTCCTTCAGGCGCCGCACCTCCTCCACGAACTCCATCAGGGAGCGCTCTTCCTGGCGCTTGCGGACGTCGAGAACGGTCTGAAGCGGAAACGGTGTCATGGCGTCAGTTTGCCAGCAGCGTCAGGAGTTCGTGCCGCGCCCGGGCAAAATCGATCCTTTCCTCCATCCCCTGGCACAGGTAGGCATCGATCCGGTCGATCATGGCGATGGAGCGGTCGATCTCCGGATTGCTGCCCTTCACGTAGGCGCCGATGTTGATCAGGTCCTCCGCCTTCCGGTAGGTCGCGACGATGTTCTGCAGCTCCCCGGCGCACTTGCGGTGCTGGTCGTCCGTCACGTCGATCATCACGCGGCTGATGCTCTGCAGAACGTCCACCGCGGGATAGTGGTTGCGGCTCGCCAGGGTCCTGGTGAGCGTGATGTGCCCATCCAGGATGGAGCGGGCCGCGTCGGAGACGGGTTCGTTGAAATCGTCCCCCTCCACGAGGATCGTGTACAGGCCTGTGATGCACCCTTTCCCTTCCACGGGACCGCACCGCTCCAGGAGCTTGGGCAGCAGGCTGAACACCGAGGGGGTATACCCCTTCGTGGCGGGCGGCTCGCCCACGGACAGCCCCACTTCCCGCTGGGCCATGGCATACCGGGTGAGGGAGTCGATCATCAACAGGACGTTCTTTCCCTGGTCCCGGAAATACTCGGCGATGGACGTGGCCAGGGAGGCCGCCCGCATGCGGATCAGGGGATGGCGGTCGGAGGTCGCCACGACGACGACAGACCGCTCCAGCCCTTCCCGCCCCAGGTTTTTCTCCAGAAATTCGCGCACTTCCCGTCCGCGTTCACCGATCAGCCCGATGACGTTGACATCCGCCTCGGTGCTCCGGGCGATCATCCCCAAAAGAACGCTCTTCCCCACGCCCGATCCGGCGAAGATCCCGAGGCGCTGCCCCTTCCCGCAGGTGAAGAGACCGTTGATGACCCGGACCCCCAGGTCCATGGGCTCCCGGATCCGTCCCCGCAGCAGGGGGTTGATGGGATCCGCGTACAGCGGATAGGAGGCCGTGCCCTCAATGGGCCCTCCGACATCCATGGGGTTTCCCAGGCCGTCGATCACGCGGCCCAGCAGGTTGCTCCCGACCCGGACGGAGGCCTTGCGGCCCAGGGACTGGATCTGGCAGCCGGGACTGAGTCCCTGCATTCCCTCCAGCGGCATCAGGAGGACCTTACCCTGCCTGAATCCCACCACCTCGGCATGGACGGTCTCCTCCGGTCCGGAATGAATGGTGCAGACCTCCCCGATGGAGACGGCGGGACCGTGACCCTCCACCACCAGGCCGACAATCTCGCTGATCTTGCCGTAGACCCTGATGGGCTGGATGCCGTCCAGCCGCTGCCGAAGATGGGAAAGGTCAAGTCGCACGGATTCCGTCCCCTTCGCCGCTTTCCTGCGGCGGGTGCTCCGCCGGTCCGGCGGTTTTCCCCCGCTTCATCTGGGCCTTCAGCTCCCCGAGCTGGCGATCCAGCCGGGCATCCACGTCGCCGAAGCGCGTCTCGATGAACACGCCCCCGCGCCGAAGGCTCTCGTCCTGCTCGAAAACGACGTTGCGGAGACCATCCGTCTGGCGCAGGAAGTCTTCCCTGATTTCCAGCAAGTGCTGGTAGTCCAGCGGGTGCAGCCGGATCTTGACGCCGTCCCGGTCCATGACGTTCTTCATCGCCGCCTTGAGGACGGGCACGACCGAGTCGGGCTGCTGGGCCACCTCCCGGTTGAGGACCTTTTCCGCCACGGCAAAGACCAGCTCGAGGATATCCGGCTCGGACTCCTCCAGGATTTTCCGTTTCAGCGACGCCACCTCCGCCAGGAGCCCCGCAAGCGTGTCGAGCTGCCGGCGTGCTTCCGCCTGCTGCGCCTCCCGGCCCCGCTTCACTCCCTCCCTGAGGCCCTTCTCATAGCTTTCCGCAGCGGAGCGGCGGAGCTTCTCCTCGAAATCCAGCCGGAGGCGCTCTCCGTCGGCTGCTCCCGGTTCGCAGCCGCCCTCCGGAGGGCCGCCGATGGGCGAGAGGCCGGCCGGCTTCTCCACCATCCGGATATCCGAGGGGCGCAGGATCTTCGATTTAGACGAACTCATCCGCGTCCTCTCCCCGGAGGATCACGATGCGTCCTTCCGTTTCCAGGCGCTTGGTAATATCGAGGATGTTCCGCTGGCTGGACTCCACCTCGGATACGCGCACGGGAGGCATCATCTCGATCTCCTCCTGGAGCATCTCGGCGCCACGCTTCGACATGTTCTTGTAGACCTTCTGGCGGAGGGTCTCGTCCACCATCTTCAAGGCCTTCGCGAGTTCTTCCGAGCTGACCTCCCGGAGCAGCTCCTGCAGGCTCCGGTCGTCCAGCTTCAGGACGTCCTCGAAGGTGAACATCAGGCCGCGGATCTCGCCCGCCAGCTCCGGGTCCTGTCCCTCGATGGAGGTCAGGATGGCGCCCTCCGTGGAGCGGTTCATCCGGGTCAGGATCTCCGACGCCGTCCGGATGCCGCCGATCAGCTGGTCGGTCATCGACCCGGTCACGATCTCCTGCTCCAGCGTCCGCGCCACCTCTTCGATGAATTCCTGGGGAACGCTCTTGAGGGTCGCAATCCGCCGGACCACCTCGGTCTGCATCTCCGGCGTGAAGCTTTCCAGGATCATGGCAGCCTGGTCCGGCTTGATGTTGGCCAGGATGAGCGCAATCGTCTGGGGGTGTTCGTACCGGGTGAAATCCATGAGCAGCTTCGGATCGATGTCCCGGAGCTTTTCAATGATGGGATTGTCGCTGCTCCGGGCGGTTCCGACGTCGGAGAGAATGTCCTGGGCGTCCTTTTCGCCCAGCGCCTTGGTCACAATGTTCTTCGTGACCCCTTCCTGGACGACGACGGTCCCGCCTCCCTCCTGGGCCATGACGAGGAATTCCTTGGCGACGCCCTGAATGACGTCGGCCGGAATGCTGCTGATGCGGTTCATGTACTTGCCCACCCTCCGGATCTCCGACGGACGCAGGTTCCGAATGACTTCCGCCGCCAGATCCTCGTCCAGGGCCAAGAGCATGATCGCCGCCTTTTCCTCGCCCGTCATGACCGCTTTCCTTCCTTCCCAAGCCCGGCTTTCATCTCTACTTCAACCAGTTTCTAAGCAGTTCCGCAAACTTCTTCGCATCCGCCCCGGCGAGCTGCTGCACCATCGCATCGTTGGAAAGCGAGCTGAGATCCGACCTTGCCTGAGGCAGTGACGGGGCGCCCTCCCGGCTCATGCCGGGGATCTCCCGGGAAGCACCGGGCAGCGACAGTGAGTCGGACTCCATGCGGCCGGCCGGCATCGAGGCGAGCAGGCCCCTGAGCAGGGGCCGGACGAGGAAAAGGATCACCAGGGCGACCGCGGCGAAAATCACGATGTAGCGCACGAAGGGCAGGAACGGGGCCAGGCCGTCCTGCCAGCGGGCGGAGGTGCCTCCGTCGGCCTCGGCACGGTTGAACGGCATGCTGGTCACGGCCACCTGGTCTCCACGTGTCGTATTGAAACCGGCAGACTTGCGAACCAGGTCTTCCAGCTGCTCGATCTCCTTCTTGGGACGCTCCTGGAACGCCTCCTCGCCCTTGTCGTTCTTGGTATAGACGCCGTCCACCACAACGGCGATGGAGAGCTTGCGGATCTCTCCCGCCGGCAGGACGGTCTTGTTGACCACACGGTTGATTTCATAGTTTATGGTTTCGTCCGTCTTTTCCCGCTCCGGGCCCGCCGGGGCGGCTCCCGCCGCGGTTCCCGCTGCGGCGCCGCCGGTGTTCCGCTCCGTCTGCTTCTGGGTGCTGCGAACCACTGCCGAATCCGGATCGTAGGTCTCTTCGGTCTTTTCGGTCACGCGGAAATCGAGGTCCGCCGACACGCGGACCACGGCTTTTCCCCGGCCCACCACATTTTCCAGCATGCTCTGGATCTGGCCGGCCAAGTCTCTCTCCATGTTCCGCTGGTACTCGACCTGGGAGGTCGTCAGCTTGCCCAGACCCGCTTCTCCGGGGGGCCGTGACAGGATGTTCCCCTTGCTGTCGACCACGAGCACATCATCGGGGCTCATCCCCTCGATGCTGCTGGCGATCAGGTAGGCCACCCCATCCACCTGGTTCTGCCGGAGCGCCCGTCCCGACTTCAGCTTCAGGGTCACCGAGGCCGTCGGTTTCTTCTGCTGGTCAATAAAGAGGGACTCCTTGGGAATGGCAATATGGACGCGGCTCTGCTGGATCTCGTCGAGGCTGTTGATCGTCCTCGAGAGTTCCCCCTGCAGGGCCCGGCGATAGTTGATCTGCTGCTCGAACTCCGTCGCCCCCAGGGACTTCTGATCGAAAATCT
The DNA here is from genome assembly GCA_964396205.1 of uncultured Syntrophaceae bacterium. GTDB lineage: Bacteria > Desulfobacterota > Syntrophia > Syntrophales > PHBD01 > PHBD01. Next base: position 7,298 of record CAYNEJ010000010.1, on the reverse strand, counting down.
CGTAACCCACGTGTCCTCCCCGGGGCAGGCCGGCGGAGGCAAGCTCCATTCTCAGCTCCGGCACACGGTCGGCCGGCGCCGAAACGGTGTCTCCGGACGGGGAGATCTTGTAGGGTATCTTCTTTTCCTGAAGGCGTTTCACCACTGCCCCGGCGTCTTCGCTGGAGAGCCCCGAATAGACAATGCCGTAGTCCACCTGGTTCGACCAGAAGACAAGCCCGGCAATCAGGGCGATGGACAGGACGCCCGTCGCCAGCAGGGCCATCCGCCGGCCCGGCGGGAGTGCCGTCAGGGTCTGTCGAAGAGAGGATAAAATGGCTGAAAACGGCTGCATGGGTCCGTGTTTCCTCTTGGGTCAGCGGCAGGCTCGCCCTGCCGGAGCAATTGCATCATCAGATAAAGGAGAGGCAGTTTACACCGTCATGCGCATGATTTCCTGGTAGGCATCCAGGACCTTGTTGCGCACCTGAATCATGGTTCTGAGGGAGAGATCCGCCTTCTCCAGGGCGATGATCGCGGAATGAATGCTCCCGTTGTCCTGAAGCTGGACGCGGTTGATTTCCTGATCGGCCTGCTTCTGAAGCGAATCGACGTCCTGAACGGCCCGTTTCAGCGCTTCTCCGAAGCCTTTGCCGGCCGCCCCCTGGACTTTTCCCGCCCCTGCCGGGGAAATGCCCGCCCCGCCGGTGATGCGAATGTCGTTCATTGCGGTTTCTCCTCCTGCCCGGCCCACCGGGCTGTATCCGTCGGTCCCGTGAAGTGGACCCGGAATTATTTGCCGATCTCCAGCGTCTTGAGGGCCATGTTCTTCGCGGCGTCAAACGCGGTGACCGTGGCTTCGAAGGACCGGTTCACGGCGATCAGCTCCGCCATCTCGACGATGGGCTGGACGTTCGGCATCGTGACGACGCCCGTTGCGTCCGCATCCGGATGGGCCGGGTCGTACACCTTGCGGAATGCTTGCGCATCCTCCCGGATATTGTCGATTTTCACGGATCGGACCGAGTCCCTGAGGGCGTCGTCGAAACTTCCCGTGACTTCCTGGGAAGACATGGATACGACCTTGCGGCGATAGGGTCCCCCTTCCGGGGTCTTCGTCGTGGAGGCGTTGGCCAGGTTGCTGGCCACCACGTCCATCCGCGCCCGCTGCGCCGCCAGCGCGTCTCCACAGATTTTGAACGATGTCAGAAAGTCCATCTTACTTCGTCTCCTTCACGACATTGCCGATCCCGCGGAACTTGCGGGCCAGCATTTCCACCGTCATGTTGTATTGAAGCTGATTCTCCGCCAGGCGGGCCATTTCCTTGTCGAGGCTGGCCCGGCTCTCCTCCCGGTTGACCGTGTAGGAAGCGTCCCTGCCTCCGGTCCGGCCGTCCATGTGCCGGGGATGATCCGTCGTCAGCGGCAGCGTCCCCCTGGAACCGATCGCCTGCTGAAGCTTTTTGTTGAACTCGAGATCCGAAGACCGGTAATCCGGCGTGTCGAGGTTGGCCACGTTGGACGTCAGAAGCTGGTGTCGCTTTGACCGATAATCGAGCATTTTCGATAACATATCGATCGTTTTGCCGAAAAGCGCGTCCATTTCCGCCTTCACCTCCGTATGGCTGTCTGTCTTGCAAACCCCGTACCACCTGCCTGCCGTTTCGGGTCGCCGTCAGGATCGGCGATCCTCCTCTTCATACTCGTGAAGCTTGTTCCGCATGGTGCGAACGCTGATCCCCAGGATCTTCGAGGCGGCGGTCCGGTTGCCGTTAACTTCTTTCAACGTCTTGAATATCAAAGCTTTTTCTGCATCGCGGAGCGTTACCCCCGAGGCCGCGGGAGGCTCCCCGGAAGGCACCGGCGTCAAGGGCGGCGGGGGAGGAGCCGGCCGCTCATCCTGGAATCCCTCCAATTGGAGATGCTCCGGGCGGACGATCCCTTCCTCACAGAGAAGAACCGCCCTCTCCATGACGTTTTCCAGTTCCCGCACGTTTCCCGGCCAGTCGTACCGGAGCAGGAGATCCAGAGACCCCTTGTCCAGGACCGGCGCGGTCCTTCCGTTTACCTGGCTGTATTTCTGAAGGAAGTGGACGGCCAGGAGCGGAACGTCATCCCTCCGCTCCCGGAGCGCGGGAATTTTGACGGGGATGACGCTGAGCCGCCAGTAAAGGTCCCGGCGAAACTTCATGTCCTCCGCCGCTTTTTTCAGATCCACGTTCGTCGTGACAATGATGCGCACATCGACGGGAACAGGCGCCTGGCCGCCGACCCGGTCCACCTTCGATTCCTGGATGACCCGGAGCAGCTTCGCCTGCAGGTTGACGTCCATGTCCCCGATCTCGTCCAGGAGAAGCGTTCCGCCGTGGGCCAGCTCGAATTTCCCGATTTTCCGCTGGACGGCCCCCGTGAAGGCCCCCTTTTCATACCCGAACATCTCGCTTTCCAGGAGCTGCTGCGGGATGGCGGCACAGTTGACGGCCACGAAGGGTTTCCCGCTGCGGCCGCTGTTCAGGTAAACAAAGCGGGCGAACAGCTCCTTTCCCGTGCCGCTCTCCCCCTGGATCAGGACGGTGGAGCGGCTGTCGGCGACGCGCCGGAGAAGATTCAGCATCTCCAGGATGGAGGGGTCCGCCGTGATGATTCCCGCCTGGCCGGCAGGGCCGGCGGCAGGACCGGTTTCCACTTTGCCGGTCGTCTCGTGGGAAGCAAGAACGTTCCGGATGATGAACTCCAGGTCGTCCAGGGTAAACGGCTTCATGATGAACTCCGAGGCGCCTTCCTTCATCGCCTCGACGGCGGTGTTCACGGTTCCGTAGGCCGTGGCGAGAATCACCGGCGTTCCGGGGGACCGCCGCTTGATTTCCCTCAGGACGTCCATCCCCCCCACCCGGGGCATTCTCATGTCCGTCACGACGACGTCGTACTTCCCCTCGGCGAACATCTTCAGGGCGACAGCGCCGTCTTCCGCCGTGTCCACCTCGAAGCCGCAGATCTCCAGGGACTCCGACAGGGCGTCCCGCATGGAGGCGTCATCATCGACGACCAGTACGTGCGTTGCTTCCATTCCTTGTCCTCATATTATGACGTTTCACCACATGTTACCGTGAATCCGCGCCGGCGACTCCGGGACCGGCCGGCTCCTGGATGCAGGGAAGATAAAGAACCAGGGAGAGCCCCGAGGCATCGTCATCGATAAAGCGGATGATTCCCCGATGGGCCTCGACAATATTCCGGATCACCGCCAGGAAAATCCCCTGTTCGCTGTTTCTTTCCCGGAAGATGCCCCGGATTCCGTCATTGAACGGCCTTGCCTCGTCCAGTCCGAGGTGCCGGAACCGGACAGCCGCCCAGTCCGCCTCACCGCCCCGGGAAAGGGCCACGGGGGAAGCCGTCTCGATGACAAGGCGGCCGCCGGCGGGCAAGCCCGAAAGCACCTTCAGAACCATCTGGACCAGCAGATGCTTCAGCATCGGGCGATCTCCCCGGATCAGGGGATCTCCCGATCCGTAACGGATTTCGAGAAACGTCTCGTCGCCGTCCATGAACGCCTCGGAGGATTGAAAAATCTCTCCCAGGAGCTCGTGGATGCGAACCGGCCGCAGGCTGAACCCGTAGACCCAGCTCGCGGACAGCAGGCTCGAAATCCGCCCTTCGATCTCCCGCACGGAGGACAGGATGCGCTTCAGCCGGCGCTGGTCCCTCTCTCCCTGCAAGTCCCTGAGCAGAAGGGTGGCCGTCAGTTCGATCGAGCCCAGGGGGTTCCGGATCTGATGGGCCACCTCCTCCGCCATCCCCCCCAGCGCCGCGAGGGTTTCCCTGCGCCAGAGGGCCTCGTCCCGCTCCCGGGACCGGCGGACGGCCTGATCATCCGGTGTGACCGGCTCGTTCAACGGACGATGTCCTTGAATTTTCGGGACCACTGCGCATCCTCCCTGGAAAAGTCGGCCAACCTCGCCCAGAATTCATCCTCTCCAGCACCCTTCGCCTGGACAAACGCCTTTTCCGCTCCCGCCAGATCGCCCCGCGTCTCCAGGACCCGCCCCAGGCGGTACCAGGACCACCGGCGCAGCGACGCATCCGGAGCCGTGTTCGTAACATCCTGCAGCAGTTTGATGCCTTCCTGGATCGAGCCCTCCTTCAGATAAGCCTCCGCCAGCCGGAGGCGTCCGTCCGCCAGGACGCCTGCATTCCGCTCCGGGTCGGCGGAAAACCCCTGGAGCGCTTTCTTGTATTGGTCGATCGCCTGGGGCATCCGGCCTTCCGCAGCCAACAGCATGGCCAGCTCCCGGTGCAGGAAAGGGTCCCCCGCCTGGTCGGCGGGAACATTCAGAGCCTCTTCATACCGGAGCACCGCATCGCTTCTGCGACCGGCAATCCGGTCGATGCCCGCCCTGACCGCGGCGGATTCTCTCCGGAGTCCTGCGTCACCGGACTGCCGGACATCCTGAAGGACTCGGGACGCCTCCGTCGCATCCCGGCGCTCCAGGTCCAGCCGGGCGATGGACACCGCCAGGAGTTCCCTGGCCCGGTCATCCGGGGCGCGGCGGCGAAGGGCATTCCACAGGGACTTCGCCTCCTTGTCGAGGCCGATGGAGGCCAGGCTTTTGCCGATTCCAAACAGGCGCTCAAAACCCAGCTTCTGCTGAAGTTCCCGGGAGGGAATCTGGAAATACAGGGAGGCCGCCATCGTGTGATCGCCCTTCCGGAAGGATTCATCCAGGAGCTTTTCGGCCGAGGCCATCATCCAGGTGCGGCTGGGTGCGGCAAACGATCCGAGCGGATAGGTCGCCGCCACATGGCGGAATTCCCGGAAGGCCTCCCCATAGCGTCCCTTCAGCCAGAAGCCGTAGGCTCTCTGGAACCGGACCCGCTCGATGAGCCCGTGGTTCCGGGTCGCCTGCAGGAGCTGGTTGTAGGTCTCCAGGGGATCCCGAAAGGCAGGGGCGAGGGACAGGACGAACGGAACCTTCAGGTCCGGGCGGGCCAGTCCGATATTGGCCGCGGCAAGCGTGCTTTCCGTGCCTTCCCAGGAGTCCGGCTTCATTTCCTTGACGCGGCTGAACACCGCCAGGGCGGCCTGCGGCCGATCGGCATGGAACAGCGCGCATCCGAGTACATAAAGCGTGGCCGCGGTCTTCTCGCCGGCGGGATAGAGGCTGACGGCAATGGAAAGGACGCGGACGGCTTCGGTGTACTGCTTCGACCAGTAGTGAGCCAGACCCAGATTCAACAGGGCGTCCGGAGGCAGTTCCGAAAGGTTCGGCCAGCGCTGGAGGGCCTTCTCTGCACCCTGCCGGGCCGCATCGATCCGTCCTCCCGCAAGATGGATCCCCACCAGGGTCAGGGTCGCTTCCCGGGCCTTCGGGTGATCGGGCCGGCGGGACAGGAAATCCTCCAGGCGGGCGGCCGCCAGCTCCGTCTTCCCCGTCTTCATGTTCATTTCACCGATGAACAGGGGGGCATCCGCGGCCAGGGCGGAATCGGGATAGCGGATCAGCAGCTTTTCCATCGCCGCCGCCGCTTCATAGTAGAATTTCAGACTCTCGTAGGTATGGGCCAGATTGAAATAGACCCTGTCGTTTCCAACGGACGGATCCGGATACTGCTCCAGGATCCGCTTGTATGCATCCACCGTCTCGAGGAGCTTCCGGTTGTTCCCGTCCGCCAGGCGGAAGGAGCAGTCCGCCAGGAGACGCTTCGCCTGCTCCTGGGCCGCCGCCTCGACATTATTTTGACGCATGAGCTCGGACAGCAGCTCGGCGGCGCGGCCATAGCGGCCTCCGTCAAATTCCGCCCGGGCCGGCTGAACGAGCGGATGGACCGGGGCGGCCCCGGCCCGCTGCTGTTCCGGTGGCGGCGGTGACGGGGCCGGGACCGTCCCTTTCCCCTCGGCCGGGGCTTTTTCCGCTTTGTCAATATCTTGACGTGTCGCCGTTTCTGACTCTGCAGCGGGAGCCGCGACGGGAGCCGCCGGGGAGGAAAGCCGGCTCTCCGCGGGAGGAGCGGGTGTTTTCCCGGGGACGTCCATGGCGGCGTACCAGGAGACTCCGGCGACGGCGGCAACTGCAAGGGCACCCAGGGCAAAGAGGAGCGGTTTTCTCCCGATCCCACGGTCCTTGATGGACTTGCCAAAGGAGACAATCTTCTGGAATCCCGGCCCCTTGAAGGACTTCGCCAATGCTTCGATCTTCCGGAGCCAGGGCCCGAGCAGACTGGACGACACCGTTACCTCCCATGATGATCCGTCCCCGTTCCCGGAGACAAGCGGTTGAATGCAGAGAAGGAGATCCGCGGGGATCCCGAGCCTGGAAAAGCAAGTTGCATACCATTCCAGTGCGAACAGGGAGGGCCAATCCGGCTTTCTGGCATTTCCCTTGCATTAAATCCGCGTCGAAACGACGCCGGTTTCAGCCGGAGAAAAACTTCGAACAGAGAATAAGGATGAGATGACGCTCATGGAAAAGGAAGCATCGACGAACCGCAGAGAATATTCCCGAGTCTATGCGTATATTCCCCTTTCTTTCCGCAAGATCCTGCCGGAGGAGCGGCCCGTCATCAGGGCCCGGCTGGCCGGGGATTCCATTTTCCCGGGATCCAACGTCGCCGTCCCGGAGATCGGGGACCGCATCCTTTATGAATGGCTGAAAATGCTCAACAACAAGCTGGACGGCATCGTCCGGTTATTGACCATCCACGCCGAGGGCTTCCAGGCCCTGCCGTCCAAGGCGGTCCAGATCAGTGGAAGCGGAATGAGCTTTTCATCAGGAGAACCGCTTGAACCGGGGGACGTGCTGGAGATCAAGATGATCCTCGCCGTCAACCAGCCGACGGCCCTCTTCGCCTACGGGGAGGTCATCAAGGTGGACAGGCAGACCAGCGGGTACATCGCGGCCGTGTCCTTCGTGAAAATGGACGATCAGATCCGCGACGAGATCGTCCGTTTCGTATTCGAGCGGGAAAGGGAAATCCTCCGTGAAAAAAGGCTTACGGAGTAGTCCATGATTGTCATCATCGGGTGCGTCATCGTTACGGCCGCCGTCATCGGCGGCTACCTCATGGAGCACGGAAACCTCTCGGTTCTCTTCCAGCCCGCCGAGCTCGTCATCATCGGGGGAGCGGCCATCGGCGGCCTGATCATCGCCACGCCGATGAAGATGCTCAAGAACATTTTCCGTGCCTTTCTCGGCCTCTTCACGGCCAAGTCCCTGGGAATGGCGGATTATCTGGAGGCCCTGATGCTGCTCAACGGCCTCTTCTACAAGATCCGCCAGGAGGGACTGGTCTCCGTCGAATCGGACGTGGATCAGCCGGAAAAG
>CAYNEJ010000009.1:38145-46828 GCA_964396205.1 uncultured Syntrophaceae bacterium | reverse complement strand
TGGCCCGGATCTGTTCCTCCGCCCGTTTGCGGTCTCCGACGTCCCGGGCGAAAACAAGGGCGCCCCGTTTTTCCCGGAATACAATGGGAACGGCGGAGATTTCCACTGTGACGGGGGATCCGTCCAGCCGGAGGCAGACCTCCTCGATCCGCGGCACCGGTTCCTGCTCGACATAAAGTTTGTGGACCCGCCGCCTCACACTCTCATGGTAGTCCGGGTGAAACCGTTCGATGACGGGCCGTCCCAGGATCTGTTCCGCCGAGTCCGCACCGAAGAGCTTCACGGCGGCGCGGTTCAGATAGGCGAACCGCTGCTCCGTCGATACGAAAATGACGTCGGGGGCGTTGTCCACCAGGAGCCGGAAGCGGGTTTCGCTCTCCAGGAGCGAGGCTTCCGTGCGTTTGCGTTCCCGGATGTCCCGGGTGCTGCCCTGGAGTCCGATCACCTCACCGTTCCGGTCCAGCAGCCAGGAGGAGCTGACCTCGATGTCGATCGTGCTCCCGTCCTTTGCATACTGCCGGAGCTCCAGGGTCCGGACACGGGCCCGCTCGGAGGATGGCTTGGCCAGCTCCGCCGCAATCTGTGCCATGACGGCATCGTAATCTCCCGGGACGACGTATTCCGCGAAGGGGATCGCCATGGCCTCCTCGGGCGTGAATCCGGCCAGCTCCCGGACCGACGGGCTGATGTAGGTGAACCGCCCGTTCAGGTCCATGGTCCAGATGACATCGGTGGAATTCTCCGTCAGGAGCCGGTATTTCCGCTCGTTTTCCCGAAGCAGCTCCTCGAAGCGCTTTCGGTCCGTGATGTCTCTCGATACGCCGTGCAGTCCGACGGGCTTTCCGTCGGCATCCCAGATGCCGCTGACCACGTTTTCCATCCACACGGTGGAGCCGTCCCGGTTGATGTACTCCACCTCCACCGCTACCGTGCGGTTGCGGTCGGCTTCGCCTCTCTGCTCCCGCTCGATCTCGGCGGCCAGGATTTCCATGGCCCGGGCGTACGACTCGGGGGTCACCTGATCCTCGGGTTTCTGGCGGACCCTCTCCTCCGGCGTGTATCCGTGGACCTGAAGCACCGAGGGGCTGACATAGGTGGTCTGCAGGTTGAGATCGACCGTCCAGACGACGTCGGTCATCTGTTCCGTCAGAAAGCGGAACAGGGACTCCTGCTCGAAGGGAGGTGTGCCGGTCCCGCCTTTGGTATCCTGGTCGTCCATGTCGAGGTCTCCTGGAGATCCGTTGCCCGATGGGACCGGGGCCCCCATCGCTCTGAAGTACCGGGGAAATCTTCTCCGCCGGGGTAGAGGGTTGATTTTATATGGAAGGAAGCCTTTGCTGTCAAGGCACCGGAAGTGTCGTGGAGGGGTACGGATGTGGAGTCGATCAGCTTTTCCGGTCCCGGCCGGTTCCGGCCGCCGCGGCCCGCTCGTAGGCCAGGAGTGCCGAGGGGAAGGGTGCGAGGACCCGGCGGATGACGCCCTGGGTGTAGGAGATGGCCAGGCCGTAGTTCGTGATGGGAACGCCGGCCTCGCGGGCCTTGTGGAGGCGGCTCAGCATCTCCCGGCGGTTCAGCATGCAGGCGCCGCAGTGGATGATGAGGCGGTAGCGTGAGATGTCCTTCGGATAATCTCTTCCCGCCGAGACGTCCACCGCCAGTTCGCCGCCGACATACTGCCGGAGCCACCGGGGGATCTTCACCCGGCCGATGTCGTCCTGGAGCGGGTGGTGGGAGCAGGCCTCGGCGATGAGGACCGGGTCCCCCGAGCGGAGGCGTTCGATGGCGGCCACTCCCGCGGCGGCCGTGGCCAGGTCGCCCTTCTGCCGCGCCATCAGGATGGAGAAGGTCGTCAGCGGCACGGAGGGCGGCGTGTCGCCGGAGACCTTGAGGATTGCCTGGGAGTCCGTCACCACCAGGTCCGGCGGCCGCACCAGGCGGGCCAGCATGGCCGCCAGCTCCCGCTCTTTCACCATCAGGGCCGCGGCGTCGCTGTCCAGGGCGTCGCGGATGGTCTGGACCTGCGGCAGGATCAGGCGTCCCTTGGGGGCCTGGAGATCGATGGGCACCACCAGCACCGCCAGGCCGCCCGGGGGCAGGAGGTCCCCCACCAGGGGCGGCGGCTCCAGGAAGTGATCCGGCGCGGTCTCCAGGAGGGACCTCTTTACCGCCTCCAGGGCCGCCTCCCGTCCCGTCCCGTCGGTGCTGGAGACGGCCAGGACCCGCCCGGCCTTCTCCCGGAGAGAGGCAAGGAACGCCTCCGACGGCGCGCGAAGGTCCGTCTTGTTCACGATCGGGATCACGGGGATCTTGCGGACCTTTGCCTCCCCGAGCAGGCTTTCCTCGAAGTCCGTCCAGTCCTCCGCTTCCGTGACGAGGAGGATCGCGTCGGCCCGGTCGAGGATCCGCCGGGTCTTCTCCAGGCGTTTCGCCGCCAGCTCCGTGGCGTCGTCCAGGCCCGCCGTGTCCAGGAACAGGACGGGGCCCAGGGGCAGGAACTCCGCCGCCTTCTCCACCACGTCCGTCGTCGTCCCCGCCACGGGGGAGGTGATGGCCACGTCCTGGCCCAGGAGGTAGTTGAGCAGGCTCGACTTGCCCACGTTCATGCGGCCGAAGAGGGCCACTTGGAGGCGGTTTCCCTTGGGGGTGGCGTCCATGGTCAGTTCTCTTTCCGGTATCCCAGGGCGGTGAGCGACCAGGGCGACAGAATCCGGTCGATCATTTCTTTTCCCAGCTTCTCCTCCAGGAAGGTCCGCATCGTCCGGCCCGCGAGGAGTCCCTGCGTCTCCAGGTCGCGGTATTCCCGGATCAATCCGGTGGCCCGCACATAGCCCAGGTGGGGGACAAGGGCCGTCACCAGCATGGGGCTCCGGTCGAAGGTCCTCCGGCAGGCCTCTTCGTCCGCTTCCATGCCCCGGACGTGCTCCGCCAGGAGCGCATCGGCCCTGGCCAGGAGGTCCAGCGAGTCCAGGAATGCGTCCGCCGCCAGCGGGAGGAATTCGCTGATCTGGCCGGTGCCCCGGCTCAGCGCGTCCGAGACGATCGCGTCGTTGGCGAAGACCCTGAGGCCCGTCTGGATCACCGCCTCCGGCAGGACGGGATTCACCTTGCCCGGCATGATGGACGAACCCGCCTGGAGGTCCGGCAGGCGGATCTCCCCGAGGAGATTCAACAGGCGCAGGTCTCCGGCGATCTTGACGAGGTTGGCCGCGTGGGCCTTGAGGACGCCCGAGACCTCCACGAGGGGATCGGCGAAGGCCGTCTCGCCCGCCAGGTTCTCTCCCCGGGAGAGGCCCTGCCCCGTCGCTTCGCGGAGCTTTTCGATGACCAGGAAGATGTAGTCCCGCGGGGCCGCGAGTCCCGTTCCCACGGCGGTCCCGCCGAGGTTGACCACCCGGAGCCGCTCCTCCCCCTTGAAGGTCCGCCAGCGGTCCCGGGAAAGTGCCTCGGCAAAGGCGGCGAACTCCGCCCCGAGGGTCATGGGCACCGCGTCCTGCAGCTCCGTCCGTCCGACCTTGACAATGGCGCCGAAGGCTTTTTCCTTCTCCTGAAAGGCCCCCTGGAGGTCCGTCGCGGCCCGGCTCAGGCTCCGCAGGCCGAAAATCCCGGCGACCTTGACGGCCGTGGGGTAGGTGTCGTTCGTGGACTGGTGGAGATTGACGTGCTCCAGGGGGTGGACGAGGGCGTAGTCGCCTCTCCGGCCCTCCAGGATTTCGATGGCCCGGTTGGCCAGGACCTCGTTCAGGTTCATGTTCGTGGACGTTCCCGCCCCGCCCTGGAGGGCGTCCACGGGAAACTGCCCGGCGAGCCCGCCCCCCGCGACCTCGTCGCAGGCCTGCTCGACGGCCCGGGCCCTCTCCGCATCCAGGTGACCCAGTTCGGCATTGGCCAGGCAGCAGGCCTTCTTGACCAGGGCGTAGGCCCGGATCAGCCCGGCGTTGACGGTCCTCCCGGAGAGGGGAAAGTTGCGGACGGCCCGGAGGGTGTGGATCCCCCAGTATGCGTCTGCCGGGATTTCCAGTTCGCCGAGAAAGTCTTTTTCGATGCGGATCGGGGTCATCGGATATCCTCAAACGGGACGGCGTTCGTCTCCGTTTTGCTTCTCCGCCGCCGGCGCCCTCTCGTGCAGACCGGCGACGTCCGCTGCGCGGGCATGGATCGCCCGTCGTTTATATACGAGCGCCCCGCCGCTGTCGAGGAGGGAATCGACCTGGAATGAGGGACGGAATCGGTGCAAGAGCGGAAGGATGCTGCAGCCGCAGGCCTACCGGTAGATCGGCACACGCATCCGCTCGATCTTCATCTGCTGCTGGGCACCGAAGACATCCGGGCTGCCGGGCGTGCCGGAGATCCGGTCCCGGTAGCGGGAGATCTTGACGGCGAAGCACGGGTCGGCGCGGAAGGTCCCCATGATGCGGTCTTCCGGCACGCCGAGCGTTTTCGTGATCTCCCCCTTCGTGAAGGCGTTCGACCGGAGGGCCTGCCGGTACTCCTCCTCCGACTTGAAAAAGACGTCGTAGGTGATCGTGTTGATCCCCGCATCCTTGGAGCGCAGGACCTGGATCATGTCGAGGAGCGGCCGGGATTCGACGGGCTCTCCCGAATGCGCCACCGGCTCGATGGCGTCCACGCTGCGGTCGTCCAGGCTGCCGGGATAGTCTGTGAGGCCGATCGGCGAATACGCGGGCCGCATCTCCCGGACCAGGCTCCAGTCCCGGCCGTTGGCCTCGTACAGGCGGATCGGAAACAGGTGCTCCCGGATCGCCTTCCCGTTGTTCCAGAGGTGGAAGACGCTCCAGGCATAGCTGTCGGCTCCTTCCAGACGAAGGAAGGACGGACGGACCGGATCGAGGTATGCCTCCGCCAGCCTCAGGTCCTCTTCGTGCCGCCTTGCGGCCTCCTCGGCGGTCTCCGCCACGGTCTCCAGGAACAGCAGCGGATGCTCCGGGCCGGCGATGATGAAATCGACGGTGCATCCGGCGTAGATGGCCGGGTACTCCTCCTGGGCGAGGGCCAGGATCTTCCGGAAAATGTCTTCCCTCTGCTCGATGAAGCGCGGCTCCCTCGTTCCGGCCAGAACAAGGGCGGTGCAGGCGCCATCCGCTTCCCGGAAGACGACCTCGCTGGGCGACATGGGGAAGGCCAGGTTCCCCGCCGTCGTGATGCGGCCGGGATACCCGAAGTGCAGCATGAAGCCCTTCAGGACCGTGGAGAGCGCCTCGACGCCGTCCCTGTCGGAGCCGCTGACCTTGAGCAGGATGCCGATCTCCTGTTCTCCAGGGAGGAGGCGGCTTCGCTCCACGGCGTTGAGGCCGTAGACGAGGTGCCGGTCGAGGAAAGGATCGCGGGAGAGGGCGGCTTCCCCGTTCAGGGGCAGGAAAGAGACCAGCCTTTTGCCGATCTTCCGGCTGCCCTCGATCTTGACGGTCAGCGGGCTGTGCACGAAAGCGGCGTTCCGGATCCCGGCGGTCCGGTCGCTGTCCTGGAAATACTCCGTTCGCTGCATGACCAGGACGCCCTCGGGGTAATACTGCAGGCAGGGGTGGCTCTCCTCGTACAGCGCGTGGGCGGCGACGGAATAGACCGTGGCCTTCCGCTCCGGGTTCGGGGGGATGAAGACGACGCTCCCGTCGTCCCGGAACTCCGCAATCAGGTAGTCGCTGGCCGAGCCGGGATCGCAGGCGATGGCGCCGCATTCCAGGATGTGGGCCGCCTGGAAGGCCAGGCCCGGGTCGATCCCGCGCCGGACCGGGTCCGCGGCGAAGATGGACACGTCGCAGGAGCGGCCGCAGAGAACGATCTGCGCCCCCGCGTCAAGGGCGGTGATGTACGGGGCGATGCCCATCTGGGCGACCAGCCGGCTGCTTAGGACGTCGTCCTCGGCCAGCGCCGGCATGGACCCCAGGGGCCGCAGCTCGTCGATGCGACCGATCAGCAGTCCGTTGTCCACATGCCCGTCCACGACGGCCACCCGGAGTCCCCTCGCGTTCTCCTCCTCGAAGATCTCCCGGATGAGCTCCAGCATGAAGGCCAGGTGGGGCTTGTCGCCGGCGAGGCCGAGGCTGCCGATGAGGAGCGGGCAGTTCATCCGGAGGGCGGCCCGGAGGAGCAGGGTGAAGTCCCGCTTCAGGGAGGCCGGCTTCATGTAGGATTTCCCCGTGCCCAGGTAATAGGGGCCCGGGTCCATGGAGCCCGCGTCGGCCCCGATGAGGTCGATCTTCATCTTCATGGCTTCTCCCCAGGAGGATTCAGGACAACTGTAGCCCAGCTTGGATGCCAGGATGCGGTAGCTCATGGGGTCTCCTTTCGTTTCCCCGTGGCTCGGGCGGATTCACCGTCCATTTTGTCCGAAGGTCCGGCGGGCGGCTGAAAACGGGTCGCCGCTCTTTTTCGAAATGCGGCATGAAGGTCAGGGATCACGATATAGGACCGTTTGGCGGATTGCGCAACGGGTTTGCGTTCGGCGTCTCGATTTGCGAACGGCGTGATGGAAGCAGCCGCCGTACCCCCGGGGATGTCATACGTCCCCGTAGCCCATCGGGTGGGCCTGCCGCCAGAGCCAGGCGCTCTCGATGATGTCCTCCAGGCCGGGGCGGTTCGGCTCCCAGCCCAGTTCCCTGCGGATGCGTTCGCTTCCGGCCACGAGGATCGCGGGGTCGCCCGGACGGCGGGGCTCCTCCACAACGGGGACGGGGTGGCCTGTGACCCGGCGGGCGGCCTCGATGACCTGTCGGACGGAATATCCCCGGCCGTTTCCCAGGTTGTAGCGCAGGGAGCGCCTGCTTTCCAGGGCCTCCAGGGCCAGGAGGTGTGCGGTGGCCAGATCCTCGACATGGATGTAGTCCCGGATGCAGGTTCCGTCCGGGGTCGGATAGTCCGTCCCGAAGATCTTGATGTGGGGACGCTTTTCCAGGGCCGTGTCCAGCACCAGAGGAATCAGGTGGGTCTCGGGGTGATGGTCTTCTCCAAGGAGTCCGGAGCAGCCGGCGGCATTGAAGTAGCGAAGGGCGGCACATCTCAGCCCCCGTTGACGGTTCAGCCAGTCCAGAGCCTGCTCCACCATGAGCTTGGCCTGGCCGTAGGCGTTGGTCGGCCGTCGGGGATGGGCTTCGTCGATGGGAATGTATTGCGGCTCGCCATAGGTGGCGGCGGTGGAGCTGAAGACGAATTTCCCGACCCCCGCCCGGAGCATCGCCTCCAGGAGGATCAGGGTCCGGGCGGCGTTGTTCACGAAGAATCGTTCCGGGAAGGCCATGGATTCTCCGGCCTCGATATAGGCGGCGAAATGCATGACCGCGTCCACGATTCCCCCGCCGAATATCCGTGACAGAAGGGCCGCGTCGCCGCAGTCTCCCCGGACGAAGACCGCCTCGGGATGGACCGCCAGGCGGTGGCCCTTCTCCAGCGTGTCCAGTGCGGTGACCCGGTGGCCTTCCCGGATCAGCAGGTCGACGACGTGGCTCCCGATGAATCCGGCTCCGCCGGTGACGAGAACGTGCATTCGGATCTCCCGGTGTAATCCTGCCGCTGTTTATAGTGAATCTCGGAGCATTCCCGAAGCCTTGCCGCAGCCTGCTCCGCCGTCATATCCCGCCCGGGCATGCCCAGCATTTCATAACCCACCATGAATTTCCGGACCGTGGCGCTCCTGAGGAGTGGCGGATAGAAATGAAGATGGAGCACCCATTCGGGGTGTTCCTCTTTGTCGAAAGGCGCCTGGTGAAAGCCCATGCTGTAGGGAAAGCTGATTTCGAACAGGTTGTCGTAACGAGTGGTCAGGCGCTTGAGGAGATCCGCCAGGGCCGGCCGCTCTGCCGCCTCCAGTTCCGGAAGGCGGGACACGGGGCGGCGTGGGATGAGCAGCGTCTCGAAGGGCCAGAGCGCCCAGAAGGGCACCATGGCCGTCCAGTGCTCGTTTTCCGCCACGATGCGCACGCCGGCGGTCCTTTCCTGGATCAGCACGTCCATCAGGAGGGGACGGCCGTGGGTCTGAAAATACTGCCGTTGGCAACCCAACTCCTTGGCGGGCTCCGTGGGAATGTGCTCCGTGGCCCAGATCTGGCTGTGGGGGTGGGGATTCGAACAGCCCATGATCTCGCCCTTGTTCTCGAAGATCTGGACGTAACGGATGGAATCCCGGACGCCCAGGATGGCGGATTCGTCGGTCCAGGCGGCGAGAACGGCATCGATCTCCGCCACACTGAGTTCCGGCAGGCTGAGATCGTGGCGAGGGGAAAAGCATACGACCCGGCAGACTCCCCCTTCCGCCTCCGCGAGGAGCAGGCCGTCTTCGAATCGTTCGGGCCGTCGGTGCAGTCTGGGCTGGAGCGCCGCAAAATCGTTGTCGAAGGCGAATGTCCCTTCATACGCCGGATTCACGCGGCCTCCCGCCCGGGCGTTGCCGGGGCAGAGATAGCAGCTCGGATCGTAGGCCGGGCGGCCGACCTCGGGGATTTTTTCCCGGAGTCCCTGCCAGGGACGCTGATTGCGATGGGGACTCACCAGGATGAATTCACCGGTCAGGACATTGAGCCGGCGATGGGAGCGGCCTGAAAACATCAGGTTTCCTCCGTTGTGCCGTTGTCGATGCGGCAGATGTGGATGACGGGAGTTTTGTTCAGGCGGTCGCGGAAAACGGCCGCCATGGCCTCCCGGAATCGGTCCAGGGCGGTTTCTTCCACCAGGT
>CAYNEJ010000009.1:35975-38135 GCA_964396205.1 uncultured Syntrophaceae bacterium | reverse complement strand
GGTTGATTGTGCAGCCGCCGAACCCTCCGCCCATGATGCGGCTCCCCAGGACGCCCGACACCGCCATGGCCGCCTCCGCCAGGACGTCGATCTCCGCGCAGGAAACCTCGTATTCGTCGCGCAGGCCCCGGTGGGTTGCGTTCATGAGGGTGCCGACGGCCTGCAGGTCGTTCCGCTCCAGGGCCTCGCAGGTCTCCAGTACACGCAGGTTTTCCTCCACAACATAGCGGCATCGCCGGTATACCAGGGGATCCAGGCGATGCCGGACCGCCTCCAGCATGTCCGGAGTGGCATCCCGGAGGCTCCAGACTTCCGGAAAAGCCTTCGCCAGCACGGTTACGCCCGCCTCGCACTGGGCACGGCGCACGTTGTACTCGCTGTTCCGGAGGGTTCGCCGGACCTGTGAATCGCACAACACAATACGCACGTCGTTCCGCTTGAAGGGCACGTATTGGAAGCTGTAGTCCCGGCAGTCCAGATGAATCAGGTGATCCTTCCTCCCGAGGAGGGAGGCGAACGGATCCATGATCCCGCAGGCCACGCCCACAAACCGGTTCTCTGCCCGTTGGCAGAGACGGGCCAGGACCACCGGGTCCAGGACCAGGCCGAAAAGCGAGTTGAGGGCAAAGGCGAGGCTGCATTCCAGGGCGGCGGAAGAGGACATGCCGCTGGCAATGGGTACGTTTCCTCCGAATGCACAGTCCACTCCCTGGACCTTCCTGCCGTCCGCGGCCAGCTCGGTATAGATTCCCAGCGGATAATTGGCCCAGTGAGACTCGGAACGGGAGAGTTTGTCCAGGTCCAGGACCAGGGTGTCGTTCAGGTCCACGCTTAAGAAACGGCAGAAACGGTCCCGGCGGGGACTGGCGGCAAGCCAGATGGCCCGGTCCACGGCGCCGGCAAGCGCGAAGCCCAGATTGTAGTCCGTGTGCTCGCCGATGAGGTTCACGCGGCCGGGGCTGCGAACCACAATGGCGGGCTCGCCGAAGTGGCGGCGGAAGGCCTCGCGAATTCGCCCGGCTTGATCCCCGGAGGCCATGGGCGGATGATTCCCGGGAGAGAGGGCCTGAAGCTCCATCACCGCATCACCGCCGACTGGTTGCGCTGCTTGAACTGGTCCAGGAGAACGGCGATGATCAGAATGGCGCCTCGGACCACATACTGGTAGAAGGTCTCGACATTCAGCAGGTTCAGGACGTTCTGGACCGTTCCCATGATGAGGACGCCCGCCAGCAGCCCTTCGATCGTGGCGATGCCGCCCAGCAGGGAGACGCCGCCGAGAACGCAGGCCGCGATCACGTCCAGCTCCAGCCCCAGGCCGACGTTGGGCTGTCCGCTCGTCATGCGGGACGACAGGATGACTCCGGCGATTCCGCAGACGAACCCCTGCAGGGTGAACGCCGCGTTTTTCATCCGGGAGACGTTGATTCCCGCCAGGCGGGACGCCTCCTTGTTGCCGCCGATGGCCAGGATGTTCTTCCCGTAGGACGTGCTGTTCAGCAGGATTCCGAACACGATGAAAATCAGGATGGTGATCCAGATGGGGTTGGGAATCCCGAGAATCGACTCGTTGCCCAGGGCGAAGAATTCCGGGACGGTGATGCCGATGGCGATGCCGTCGGAAACGATCATGGCTCCGCCCCGGACGATCTGCATGGTCGCCAGGGTGCAGATCAGGGGATTCAGGTTGAAGACGGCGATGAGGGTGCCGTTCAGCAGCCCCACGGCCCCCCCGCCGATCACTCCCGCCAGGGCGCCGATATAGACGTCGCCGGTCTGGTTGATGATCGTGGCTGCGATGATGCCGGAAAACGCAACAATCGAGCCGACGGAGAGATCCAGGTCACCGGAAGCGAGGATGAACATCATGGTGCAGGCGATCATGCCGATCGTCGTGATGGACAGGGCCAGTCCGATCATGTTGCGCAGCGTGAAGAAGTAGGGCACGAACACCGAGCATGCGATGAACATGACGACATAGACCACCACCATTCCGGAGTTCGCCCAGACATTCTGCAGAAACCCGTTGATCCGCACCTTCTTCCAATCCCATGCGGCCGCCGCCGATTCCGCCTGTTGTTCAACGATTCTGTTCATAAAGCGAATAACCTCGATTATCCTTTGGGTAACGCCATCGAAAGAAGGGTCTCCTCGCTGACG
>CAYNEJ010000009.1:19642-35965 GCA_964396205.1 uncultured Syntrophaceae bacterium | reverse complement strand
CTTCCGGTCCACTTCCCCGACGATGGCGCCGCCGCACATGACCACGACCCGGTCGGCGACGCCCATCACTTCCGGCAGGCTGCTGGACGCAAAAATGACCGTTTTCCCTTCGTCCGCCAGTCCGTACATGATCTGGTAGATCTCGTACTTCGATCCGACGTCGATGCCGCGGGTCGGCTCGTCCAGCAGGAAGACGTCGACTTTTTCGCTGAGCCATCGCGCCAGGATGGCCTTCTGCTGATTTCCGCCCGAGAGGTTGCCGATAAACTGGTCTCTCGACGGGGTCCGGATGCGGAGCTTTGCGATGTAGCTGTCCGCCCGTTCCTGCTCGCGCCGCCTGTTCAGGAAAAGGCCGAGTTTCAGGAAGTGCCGCCGGGAACTGATGTTGATGTTTTCGCTCAGGGACCGGACGGCGATGATTCCCTCGTATTTTCGGTCTTCCGGGCAGAGGCAGAGGCCCTGATTGATGGCCGAAAAGGGATTGTGGACGGCGATGGGTTTGCCGTCGACGCGAATGTCGCCGCATCGCTTCTCGATGGCGCCGAAGATGTTCTTCATCAGCTCCGTCCGGCCCGAGCCGCTGAGACCGAAGAAACCGACGATTTCGCCCCGCGCCGCGGAAAAGGAAGACATTTCCCGGATCCCGGGGCCTTGGAGGCCGGTCACCGCAAACAGCGTGGGGCCTTTTTCCCGGGGACGGTAACCGTACATGTCCTTGATTTCACGGCCGACCATGCGCTGGATCAGGGTATTGTCCGTCACGCCCTCCATCGACTCGAAGGTCTGGATCCTCCGGCCGTCCCGAAAGACGGTGACGGCGTCGCACAGCGCGAAAATCTCTTCGAGCCGGTGCGACACGTAGAGAATGGTTTTTCCCTGTGTGCGGAGATTCCGGATGATGCGGAAAAGCAGTTCCGTTTCCTTCCTGGAGAGGGAGCTGGTCGGCTCATCGAACGCGATGACCTCGGCGTTGTGGAGGAGGGCCTTGCCGATCTCGACCATCTGCCTCTGTCCGATGGGGAGGTCTTTCACTTTGGTGTCCGGATGAATGTCTTCCATCAGCTGCCCGATCTGAACCCGGGCTCGCTCCCGGAGGGCTTTTCCGTCCAGAAAGACGCCTCGGCGGGGCCATCTTCCCAGGAGCATGTTTTCCGCCACGGTCATTTCAGGGACCAGATTCAGCTCCTGGTAAATGATGGCAACACCGGCTTCTATTGCGTCGCGGGTTTTGGAAAAGACCTTTGTCTCGCCATTGATGACGATATTTCCTTCCGAGGAGGTGTATGCACCGCTCAATATCTTCAGCAGCGTGGATTTGCCGGCGCCGTTCTCTCCGACCAGACCGTGTACCGATCCTTTCGCTACGCCGAACGAGACGTTGTCGAGGGCCCTGACTCCGGGAAAGGTCTTGGTGATGCCTTGAAACTCCAGAAACGAACTCATGATGCCATCACCCTGCAGGTTGGGATCGGGCGGAACCGCGGCGGTGCGGTCGTTCCGCCCTTTTCCTGTTTCCTCTCGGTCCCGGTTCCTACTTGAGACCCATCAGGTTTTTGTAGTTCTTGCGCGTCATGACGGTGCCCGCCGTCCAGGTGATTTTCGGGGGCTCCTTCCCATCCTTGATCCAGAGATACATGCTTCTTGCCGTGTCGTAACCGTGCTGCCGGGCGTTCAGAAGAATGGAGGCCAAAAAGGCCGTTTTGTTCTTCTTCTGGAACTCCGCGACCGCCTCGGTGCCGTTGATCCCGACGCCGATTGCCCTGTCGGCGCCGAACCTTTGTCCTTCCAGAGCCCGAATCGCTCCCAGCACGGAATTGTCATTTCCCCCCGCCACGACCCAGAGGGTGATGTCCGGATGTTTGGTGATGGTGATGTTTGCGGCATTGAAGCTCCCTTCGACGTCGAGGGTCTTCATGGGTGAATCGAAGATGCGCGCTTTCGGAACACCGGCGGCGACAAGCGCGGCGGTGGCTCCTTCCGTTCGCTCCTTGATGGTGGGCAGAGAATCGAAGCTCATCCGGAGGAAGCCCACGTTTTTCAGGTTCCAGCCTCGTGCCTTCGCCTCGCTGATGATCGTCCGGCCGGCCAGCGAGCCGATGTTGGAGGCGGAGATCCCGACATGATGGACGTCTTCCATGACGGCCCCCTTCGGGCCGATGAAGCGGTCGTCGACACTCATCAGCTTCAGGCGGTTCGCCCTGGCCCTGGCCGCGATGGCCGGACCCAGTTTCACATCGGGGGTGCAGATGATGAAGCCCTTCGCGCCCTGGGTCGCCAGGTTGTCGATTCCGTTCAGGACTTTTTCGCCGTCGGTTCCGCCGATCCTGATGACGTCAAAACCGAACTGTCGGCCCGCCTGGTCGGCATATTTCCATTCGTCCTGGAACCAGGATTCGTCGGGCTGCTTGACGATGAAGCCGATTTTGATGCGCCCGGTGGCGGAGGCAGAGGAGACAAACGACAACATGCAAAGCCATACGGTCAGATAAACCAGCACTCTTTTCATAACGCCAATTCCCTTTCTTTCATCCGGGAGGATGCTGAATGCCGAACGCAGTCTCAGAAGCGGACGCATCGGCCGTCTGTCGGCCGGTCCAGTCTGCGAGCGGGCTGTGTCTTGCTGGGGAAGGGTCTGTTTCCGGTATGTTCATGCAGGCTGGAGATTCATGCCGGGACCAGACACATAGCACCTGTTCCTCTAATTGCAACACCTGATAATCATTTAAGAAATACTAATGTATAGTAGGTGATGGGACTGATATCCGAGGTTTGGTCTGCCCGGTTTTGCAGCAGGGCCATGTTGGCAAGGCAATGATATATAAGAATAAATCGAATCATTGCTGCCCCCGGCTTGGGTTGCTCATCATTCTCACGGATACGGCATTGCCCGGAGAGGCGCATCAAGATGCAGGACGAATCAGACTTGACGCACATCGCGCACATCGCTAGTGTTGCCAGGCCGTGCGGGGCGAAGAGGGCGCCTGTGTGAGGAACTCTGGGCGACGTGGCGGCTCCGGCCGCACAGGATTCCCGCCCGTTGTTCCGGCCTGCGACACCGGCGACGGGTACCGCACGCGCGAATGTGCGGGCGGCTTGTCACCTTCAGGGAGGGATATGAAAATCCTGATCATCCTGGGCCATCCCGATCCGGGAAGTTTCAATCATGCCGTTGCCGCCGCTGCACGGGCGGCTCTGGAGGAAGACGGCCATGACGTCGTCTTCCACGATCTGTGCGCCGAGGGCTTCGATCCCCTGCTGCCCGCCCCGGAGATCACCGCGACGGCGGCCCTTCCGGAGCCGATCCGGCGGCACTGCGAAGAGCTGCGTGTGGCCGATGGGATCGTCATCGTCCATCCCAACTGGTGGGGACAGCCGCCGGCGATTCTGAAAGGGTGGGTCGATCGGGTTGTCCGCCCGGGTGTGGCCTACCGGTTCGAGGAGGGGGACGGCGGCGAGGGGGTTCCCGTGGGCCTGCTGAAGGCGAAGGCGGCCGTCGTGTTCAACACCTCGAATACCGTCGAGGTCCGGGAGCGGACCGTCTTCGGAGATCCCCTGGAGGCCCTGTGGAGGCGCTGCATCTTCGACCTCTGCGGCGTTCGGGATTTCCACCGGAGAACGTTCCGCGTCGTGGTCACGAGCACGCTCGATGAGAGGCAGGCCTGGCTGGAGGAGGCAAAGTCGATTTGCCGCCGCGTCTTCCGGGGGGGCGAAGAAAGACGGTCGGCATCATACAAGATTTCCGGGCCGGCGGAGGCATCCGGGATGAAAACATCGGAATGACGGGGAAAGGAATCCATGAGCGATCTGAAACTGCGTGTTGCCGCCGGGCTGTTCGTCTTCGCCGCGCTGATTGTCTCCGGGCTCGATCCCTATGACCGCGCCACCTGGCTCATGGAAGTGGCCCCTGTTCTGATGGCGGTGCCGATTCTGCTCGCAACGCACCGCCGCTTTCCCCTGACTTCTCTCCTTTTCTTCCTGCTCTGCGCTCATGCACTGGTCCTGATCCTGGGCGGCGCGTACACGTATGCGCGGGTTCCCCTGGGGGCCTGGTTCCAGGAGCTCTTCGATCTGAGCAGAAACCCCTACGACAAGCTCGGCCATTTCATGCAGGGATTCGTCCCCGCGCTCCTGGTGAGGGAGGTCCTGCTCCGGGGCCGGTTCGTGAGGGGAAAGGGCATGGCTGCGTTCCTGTCGGTCTGTGTCGCCCTGGCTTTCAGCGCCGTCTATGAGCTGATCGAGTGGTGGGCGGCCCTCGCCCTGGGGCAGGGGGCGGAGGAGTTCCTGGGGACCCAGGGCGACCCCTGGGACACGCAGTCGGACATGTTCCTCGCGCTGATCGGAGCGAGCCTGGCGCTGTTCACCCTTTCCTCTTTCCATGACCGGCAGATCGGGGCGCTGGAAAGGGAGACCGCTGGGGGGCCTCGTTCGGGTAGTGATTCCTGATCATCCGCCATTCCCTGCGCTGCGCACCGGAATGTGACCGGCGGGAATGCCAGCTCCGCCTGCCCCGTCGATTCGGGGAGAGGGGCATGGATGCCGGTCTGCATGGGGCGATTCCTCAGAAGGATGGAGGGCAAGACGACGAACCGGTTTCTCCGGAGAGAGACATGACCAGAAAGATCGAATGGATTGAAATCGCCAGAACAGGCTGCATGCTGCTGGTCGTTCTCGGCCATGTGCTGGACATTTTCATCTTCCACGGCGGTGAAGCGACACATCCGTGGGAACTGGCCTTCCTCTGTTTCTCGCGCTTTGCGGTGCCCCTGTTCTTCATCATTTCCGGCTTTCTGCTCCGGATCGAGTTCGATCGCTCCCCGGAGCCGGTCCGGTATGGCGCGTTTCTCCGGCACAAGGTCGCCACGGTCCTGGCGCCGTTTTTTGTCTGGAATGCGATTTACCTGGTCTTTGCCAGGGTGCTCATGGGCTGGCCCCTGTTCTCGGGGAGCGCGCTGTTTGCTTTTCTGACCGGTTTCGTCCACCTCTATTTCGTTTTTGTCCTGTTCCAGTTTTTCCTCCTCTACCCGCTCCTGCACCGGTATCTTCAGGGCCATGGCATGAACCGGGCCCTCATGGTCTCCGTCGTCCTGTCCCTCGGGTTTTATGCAGTTTCGGAGTACGCCCTCTGGGTGTCCGGCATCTCCGAGCCGACCTTCGAGTGGCACTACGGAAAACTGTTTTTCGGGTGGAGCGCCTTCTTCATGACCGGTGTCTGGCTGGGAGCCAGGCCGGACCGGGTCGAGTTCTTGGCAAAGCATATCCTGTCGCTTTTCGTTCTCGGTGCGGTTCTCCTGGCTCCGTATTATTATGAAACCTCCCGGCAGCTGGAGGTATTTCATGTCTACGGCCGGGGATATTTTCTCCTCTCCGGCTTTCCCTTCCATCTGGCGGGCGCCCTCTTCATGATCGGGCTGCTCCGGAGGATCGAGCGGTCGTTCCGGAAAGGGCGAATCCTGAACTATCTGATCCGGAGCGGCGTGGACACCTTCGAGATCTACATCGTGCATTACCTGTTCCTGCTCCTGCTCGTCGCCGCGTGGACCGGTCTCGACCTGCCCAAGGCGCTGCCGGTGAAGATTCCCGTTCTTTTCCTCTGCGTGTGGCTGCTGTCACACGGGTTCGCCGGACTTCGCCGGCGGCCGTTCCTGGCCGGGGCGGGGAAGGTGCTTTTCGGCCACCGGGACTGAGCGGCTCGGCAGCGGGAGGCGAGGGTTACCTGCTCCGTCTAAAAGGGAATCAGGTATGTTTCCGAACCGGCGGGTGAGATAGAATCGTCGAAAAAAACGAGGAGGAAACATGCTGGAAGAGAAGCTTGCCGCATATGTCGCGGAGACTGCATTTTCTGAATTGGATGAACGGAAGGTCCATATCCTCAAGCGGAACATTCTCGATTCCTATGCGGGAATCTGCCTGTCCCTCAAGGATGTCGACATGCTCGGAAAATTCGACACCATGACCTCCCTGACCCCGACGGAGAAAGGGCTGGCCGTCTGGGGGCTTCACCGCAAGGCGAACACCTCGAATGCCGTTTTCATGAACACGATCCTGGGACGGCGGAGCGACCTGGTCAATACGTATCTTCCTCCGAGCGGAATGGGGGGGTGCCACCCGTCGGACAACGTGTCGCTTGTCCTCTCCATGGCGGACTGGCTGAAGAAGAGCGGGAAGGATGTCCTGTCCCTGACGCATGTCGCCTATCTTCTGTCGTGCTCCTTCACGGATTATTATCACCCCGAGGAAAACAGCTACGATCACGACGCCCCGTCGCTCTTTTACCTTTCTCTGACCATCGGATGCGCCATGGGCCTGTCTGTTGCTAAACTGACGGAGGCGCAGCGGATTGCCGGCATGCTGGGGCTGGACATCAACCAGGCCGCCATGGGCGAGGTCACGGACTGGAAGCACTGCACGTACGCATCCTGCGCCATGCGCGCCCTCCACGCCGTCAAGATGGCCTATGCCGGTTTCCAGGGCCCGAGAGACATCTACGAGGGCGAGGCGGGGATCAACCGGTTCCTTCCCCATTCGGGGTCCATCCTGGATCCTCCGCCCGACCTGGAATCCATCGTCTTCAAGCGCTGGCCGGCGCTCGTTTTCTGCCAGACGCCCATCGACGCGGCCGTTGAAATCGCCGGACGGATCGACGATCCGGAGGCGATCGACCGGGTTCTGGTCCACACATACAAAAAAGCGATCGAGGAGGCGGACGGCGAAACCGCCTATCGGCCCGTGAGCAGGGCCGGCCGTACCCATTCGCTTCCCTATTGTGTGGCGGCGGCGCTCGTAAAAAAGACCGTCGAATATGAATACTTCAATGACGACTTCCTCGAAAAACAAGAGACCGTGGCCCGTCTGATCCCGAAGATCGCCGTGGCCGAAGACGCCCACATGACCCGGACCTATCCCGACGGTTCGCCCTGCCGGATTGCGGTGACGCTGAAAAACGGGGAGACGATCCGCCTCGGCCGTGATTTCCCCCGCGGGGATCCCCACGAACCGCTGACGGACCGGGAGATCGAGGAGAAGGTGGAGAGGTGCATGTCCCATCTCGTGAACCCCGAGGAGGCGCGGGCCATCGTCAGGCGGATCTGGCGGCTGGAAGAGGAAGTATCCGTCGACTGGCTGGCGGCTCCCCTGAAACAGCGTGTTCTTGACGACAGATTGGAGGGATAGCGAATGAAGAAGCCTGCAATCGGATCGGTTGCCGATATCGAAACATTCTTTGATGCCTTTAACCGGCGCGACTGGGAGACGGTGTTTCAGTTCCTCCGTGACGACTGCATCTGGGAGGCATCGGAAAAGCGCCTGGAAGGCAGGCAAGACATGATTGCATATTGGACGCGGGACCATGTCTCCTTCCGGGAAACCCTGGGCATGCCGGAAAAGGTTGTTTTCGGCGACCGGACGGTTTATCTTCAGGTGAAGATTCGCCTGGATTTCCTGGAGGATGGACGCTTCTTTGGGAAGTCCTACCGGAAAGGGGACACGCTCGATTTTTCCTGCGCCGATTTCTACGTGCTCGACGATGAGGGAAAGATCGGGGCCGGACGCGTTTTCACCCGGTTCAGTCCCTGATCCGCCGTTTCGATTCATGCCCTTTGGCGGCAGGGATGCCATTCCGGAAATGCCGCGGCAGCGCTGCTGAAAACGGGAACCCCCGGGGCTGCCGCGGGCAGAAACGAAAAGCACCATCGCAGGAGGACCTGAGGTGCCGGTGAATCGGGCATAAAGGCGGGAGAATGGAGAGAACGGGAAGATGAGCGATTTCTCAGACAAGCCCAGGCCGCCAGCCGGTGAAGGCCGTGCCGGGAGCGCTCCGCAGTCCGGTTATCCGCCGCCGGAGGACATGCAGGCGCTCGTTCAGAGGCTGGAGCACGAAATCGCCGAACGGCGACGCGCCGAGGATGCGCTGCGGGAGAGCGAGGAGTTGCATCGCAAGGCTTTTGAGCTGTCCAACGACGGCATCGTTATTACCCAGGACGGACGCTACGTCTTCATCAACCAGGTCTTTCTCCGGACCATCGGACGACCCATGGAGGAACTCCTCGGCAATACCCTGGGGGCCTTCGTCCATCCTGACGACCGGGAGAGACTTGCCGACTACACCCGGAGGCGCCGGGCCGGGGAGCCGGCCCCGGCGAACTATGAGCTCCGGATCATCAAGCCGGACGGGACGCTGGTGCACGTCGACGTCAACGTCATCGAGGTGGTCTTCAAGGGAGCCAGGGCGTTTCTTGCCTATCTGCGGGACATCACCGAGAGAAAAAGGGCGGAGGAGCAGCTTCGGCAGAGTGAGGAGAAGTATCGGCACCTGGTTCAGCATGCCCCCGCAGGGATTTATCAGATCGATTTCCGGTCGCGACGCTTCGTCGCCGTCAACGATGTCATGTGCCGGTACACAGGCTATACGAGAGATGAATTCCTGACCCTGGACCCGGTCCGGCTTCTGACGACGGAGTCCGCCGAGCTTTTCCTGAAAAGGGTGGCCGACATCCTGGCGGGCATCCCGGTTACCCCCTCCGTGGAGCTCAAGATCCGGGGCAAGAACGCCCGGGAATTCTGGATCCTGATCCAGGTCAACTACACCTATGACGAGGACGGACCGCTGATCGCCACGGTGATCGCCCACGACACCACGGAACGCAAGCGGATGGAAGAAGAGCGGGACCGGCTGCAGATGCAGCTTCTCCAGGCCCAGAAGATGGAGTCGGTGGGCCGCCTGGCGGGGGGAGTGGCCCATGACTTCAACAACATCCTCGCCGCAATCATGGGGTATTCGGAAATGGCGCTTCTGCAGACCGAGCCTGGAACCAGGCTGCACCATAACCTGCTGGAGATCCTCAAGGCCGCCAAGCGCTCTGCGGACCTTACCGGACAGCTCCTGGCCTTCGCCCGCCGGCAGGTGACGAGCCCGAAGGTGCTGAACCTGAACGACACCGTCAGCGGCATGCTGAAGATGCTCCAGCGGTTGATCGGCGAAAACATCGACCTGGCCTGGATTCCGGGCCACAGCCTCTGGAACGTGAGGATCGACGCTTCCCAGGTGGACCAGATGCTGGCGAACCTGCTGGTCAATGCCCGAGACGCCATTTCCGGGCAGGGTCGGGTGACCATCGAGACATGCAACGTGGAGGTGGATGAGGGATTTATGGTCCACCACGGCGAGTTTCCCCCCGGAGACTATGTGCTTCTCTCGGTCAGCGACACCGGGTGCGGCATGGACCGGGAGACCCTGGATCATGTCTTCGAACCATTCTTCACGACGAAGGAAGTCGGAAAAGGAACGGGGCTCGGGTTGGCGACCGTCTTCGGCATTGCCCGGCAGAACGAGGGATTTGTGAATGCCTACAGTGAACCGGGACGGGGCACAACCTTCCGGATCTATCTTCCCAGATTTGCAGCCGAACCGCCCTCGGAAGATCAGCTGAAAGACGACAGGAAACCCCGGCGGGGCGAGGAGACAATCCTGCTCGCGGAGGACGACGAGGCGGTCCTTGCCCTGACCCGGAGCCTTCTCGAGGCCCTGGGCTACCGGGTCGTGACGGCCAGGACGCCCGACCTGGCGATTCAGGTGGTCGCAGAGCAGCAGGAAACCATCCACATGCTCCTGACGGATGTGGTGATGCCGGGGATGAACGGGAAGGACCTGGCCGAACGCCTGGTCTCTCTGCGCCCCGGCCTGAAATGCCTGTTCATGTCGGGCTATCCGGCCGATGTCATCGCCCACCACGGAATCCTGGAGGAGGGCGTTCAGTTCGTCCAGAAGCCGTTTTCGATCCAGTCCCTCGCCGAGGCGGTCCGCCGCGTCCTGGATCAGGAATGACAGGTACGCCCGCTCCCGACTTCGGGAAAGATATCCCCGGCAATTACCCGGCAGGCTGAGTCTTTTTCCGCCGGAACCGTCCTGCCGGGATGTGGCTGACCGGGTTCGTCCGGCCTGTGCGTCGGTAAAGACCCGAGAACCGTGAAGGAAATCGGATCATGAAACTGGAGGAACAGATCAACCAGGCCTTGGCGACGCTCCTGCCGGGGCATCTCGGCATCCGGATCGAGAAGGCCTCGCCGGAGGAAGTGGTCGGCTCGCTGGCCGTCGAGGAGCGCCTGTGCACCTACGGCGGCACCCTCCATGGCGGCTCCATCATGGCCCTGGCGGACACGCTGGGCGGCGTCGGGGCCTTCCTGAACCTTCCCCCCGGGACACGGACCTCGACGGTGGAATCCAAGACGAACTTCGTCCGGGCCGCGAAGATCGGGACGAAGGTGACGGCGACGAGCCGGCTGCTCCACAAGGGACGGACCCTCTTACTCTGGCAGACGGAGGTGCGGGACTCCGAGGGGAAGCTGTTGGCCCTCGTCTCCCAGTCCCAGATGGTTGTCCCGGATTGAGGGGGGCGGATACCCCGCGCCGGGCGGGAAAACGGGCGCCCCCGCCGCGGCCGGCGGCAGGGGCGCTCCATGCTTCCGAATGCTGCATCCTATGCGGCCGGGCCTGTCACGAAGCCCTTGGACGGGGGTCCCGTGTCGGCCGGCGTCCCCGCGATCTGGGCCAGATAGGCGGCGCCCAGCTTCTTCAGGTGGTCGTTCACGTTGTCGAAGTAGTTGAAGTGGGCCTGCTCCTCATCGTTGATGGTCTCGAAGAGCTTCATGCTGATGCTGTCGCCGTTCTCCCGGCACACCAGGATGAACTGGTTGTATGCGTCGATCGTGTCGTCCTCGAGGGTGGAGTTGAAGGGGAACACCGCCTCCACCTTCTGGCCCTTCTGAACCTTCGCGGCGAGGTCCGTCGTCGGCTCCCCTCCCAGTTCCTTGATGCGCTCGGCGAACATCTCGGCGTGGCGCATCTCGTCGATCGCGATCAGCTTGATCTTCGCCGCCAGTTCCCCGTAGTCCATGTCGTCCAGGTTATAGTGCTGGTTCATGTACTGGTGGATGGCCATCAGTTCCATGGAACGCGCCTTGTTCAGGACCTCGATGACCTTCTTCCTGCGCTGCTCTTTGCCGCCCTGTGCCATAAAACCTCCTTTCCAGCCTGCGTTGGATGATCTTGCGTTGATGGAGACAGAAACCGTGATTCGTGGTATGCAGTTCCCCCGAGCGAGGAGGGAACCGACAGCTTCCCGGAGATCCGGAACAAAGCGGTGCCACTATACCAAAAAGGAGGGGTGAATGAAAAGAGTCCTGCTGTTGATCGATATTCAGAACGATTACTTTCCCGGCGGCAGGATGGAGCTGGCCGGGAGCGTCGAGGCGGGAGAAAGAGCGGGGCTTCTTCTTGCGGCGTTCCGGACCCGAAACCTTCCGGTGGTCCATGTTCAGCATGTGTCGATCCGGCCGGGAGCCTCGTTTTTTCTACCCGACACGGAAGGCGTGGCAATCCATGCCTCCGTCCGGCCGCGGGAGGGAGAGACGATCCTTCAGAAGCATTATCCCAACAGTTTCCGGGAGACCCCCCTCTTGGACCATCTGCGGGGGATCGGAGCCGATCGGCTTGTCGTCGCCGGAATGATGACCCATATGTGCGTCGATTCCACCGTGCGGGCGGCCTTCGACCTGGGCTTTGCCTGCAGCCTGGCCCACGATGCCTGCGCTACGCGGAGCCTGTCCTTCGGGAGCGTCGCGGTGCCCGCGGAGCTGGTCCACGCCTCCCACATCGCGGCGCTCCACGGGATTTTCTGCCAGGCTGCCGAAGCGGCAGATCTGTGCGCCGGTCTCTGAGGGTGCGTTGCGGGGTAGGGGGGATGACGGCGCGCCCCAGGGGCATCGGTTCAATGGCGAAGCGCCCCGGAGAAAGCCTGTGTCCTTCCGGCTGTCGCAGGAACATGATGATCGAGGAGGAAACCAGGATGAACGACAGAATCCGAATTCTACTGGCCGTTGCCGTTGGCGTTGCCATTCTCATGGGATTTCCGGCGACTGGCCCGGCGCTGGCCGCCTGGCCCGAGCGGCCGGTCACCCTGCTGGTGGGCTTCGCCCCCGGCGGCACCATGGATCTGAGCGCCAGGGCCCTCGCCCGGGCGGCGGAGAAGGTCCTGGGGAAGCCGGTGGTGGTCGAGAACAAGACCGGGGGGACGGGGACCGTGGCCCTCGCCGCCCTGTTGTCCCAAAAGGCCGACGGCTACACCCTCTGCGCCACGCCCAGTTCGGTCCTGATCCGGGTCTCCCAGATGCAGCGGGTGCCTTTCAAGCCGCTGACCGGCTTCCGGCCCATCCTCGGCTTCACCACCCCGCAGCTGGGGATCGTGGTGAAAAAAGACGCGTCCTGGAAATCCCTGGCCGACCTGGTGGCCTATGCGAAGAAGAATCCCGGCCGGCTGAAGTATGCCACCACCGGCGTGGGGAGCACCACCCACGCCGCGGTGGAGGAAGTCGCCGCCCGGGAGAAGGTGCGCATGATCCACGTGCCCTTCAAGGGCAGCATCGAGGCGCTGACGGCGCTCCTGGGCGGACACGTCGACTTTGCCTCCGTCACCTCCGAATTCATTCCCTCGGTGAAGGCGGGCCAGGCCCGCCTGCTGGTCACCATGGGAGATAAGCGGTCGCCCAAATTCCCGCAGGTGCCGACGATGAAGGAAGCCGGCTACGATTTCACGAACGACGCGGTCTATGCCGTCGTTGCACCGGCGAATCTGCCGCCGGAAATCGCAGGGAAGCTGGAGGAAGCCTTCGCCCGGGCCATCAGGGACCGGGAATTCCTGCAGGCCCTCGACCGGATCGATCTGGTTCCGGTGTACTATGACTCGAAGGCCTTCGACGGATTCCTGCGGGCTCAGTGGAAGATCATCAACGGGCACCTGAGGGCGGCGGGCCTCATCCGGCAGGCGGCCACGCCCCCGGAATAGAAACCCGGCGGATCGGACCAGGGAGGCGGTTTGGACAACACGAACAGGACCACCCGGGATCGGATCAGCGGCGTTCTATGGCTGCTGGCGGCCGGTTTCGTCACGGTATCGGGTGTGAGACTCGGGATCGGGACATATGACGATCCCGGTCCCGGCTTTCTTCCCTTCTGGTCGGGCCTCGGCCTGGCCCTGCTGGCCGTCGTTCTTATCCTCCTGAGCCTGAGGAGCCGGGCATCGGCAGAGGAGAGCCCCTTGCGGCTACCGGGTCGATCCGGTGCCCTGGTCGTCGCCGTCCTTGCCCTGTACTGCTGGCTCCTGCCGCATCTGGGCTACCTGGCCGCGACGACGGGACTGATGCTCGTCCTGTTCGGCCTCGGGCGCATGAGGATCCGCACGGTCGTCCTCAGCTCCCTGCTGGCGGTCATCCTGAGTTATCTCCTTTTTCTCCACGTTCTGAAGGTGCCCCTTCCCCGGGGGATTCTGAACTTCTGAACGAGGAGGCGCGGGGGCATCATCAGTGGACATCCTGAATGGACTGCTTCACGGCTTTTCCATAGCATTCCAGCCGGGCCATCTCGCCCTGGTGTTCGCCGGATGCCTCCTGGGAACGCTGGTCGGCGTGCTGCCGGGTCTCGGACCGGTTGCGGCGATTTCCATCCTTCTGCCCCTGACCTTCCAGTTGCCGCCGGCTGGGGCGATCATCATGCTGGCCGGCATTTACTACGGGGTGATGTACGGGGGATCCACCACCTCGATCCTGGTGAATGTCCCGGGGGAGACGGCCTCCGTTGTGACCTGCCTGGACGGCTACCAGATGGCCCGTCAGGGCCGGGCTGGACCCGCCCTGGGGATTGCCGCCTTCGGGTCCTTCATCGCCGGCACCGTCGGCATCGTCGGCCTGCAGCTGATCGCCGGGCCCCTGTCTTCCGTTGCCCTGAAGTTCGGCCCGCCGGAATATTTCGCCATCATCCTCATGGGATTTACGTTCGTCACGTACCTGGCCCCGGGATCGACGCTCAAGGCTGGGATCATGGCCGTTCTCGGCCTGATTCTGAGCGGTGTCGGGCTGGATCCGATCACGGCGGAGCAGCGGATGACCTTCGGGGTGATCAACCTGTTCGAGGGGATCGGGGTGGCCCCGCTCGCCATGGGGCTCTTCGGCGTCGCGGAGATCCTGAGCCGACTGGAGCAGGCGTCCTTCGGCAGGATCCTGAAGGTAAAAATCCGGAGCCTTTTCCCGGACCGGAAGGACTGGCTGCAGGCCCGGTGGGCCATCGTCCGGGGAACCCTGACGGGGTTCTTCCTGGGCCTGCTGCCCGGCGGGGGGCCCGTTCTCTCCACATTCGTATCCTACGGCATGGAAAGGCGGATTGCGAGGGAGCCGGAGCGGTTCGGCCGGGGGGCCATCGAGGGGGTGGCGGCCCCCGAGGCGGCGAACAATGCCGCCGCCTCCACGTCCTTCATCCCGCTCTTCACCCTGGGCATCCCGCCGAACGTCGTCCTGGCGGTCCTGTTCGGGGCCTTCCTGGTTCACGGCATCCAGCCGGGGCCCCTGCTGATCCGAGATCATCCGGACATCTTCTGGGGCGTCGTGGGCAGCATGTACATCGGCAATGCCATGCTGCTCGTCTTGAACCTGCCCCTGATTCCCCTGTGGGTCCAGGTCCTCCGGATCCCCGACCGGGTCCTGTATCCGCTGATCCTTCTCCTGTGCGTCGTCGGCGCCTATTCCATCAACAACAGCGTCTTCGACATCGGCGTGATGGTGGTCTTCGGTGTTGCCGGCTACTTTCTGAAAAGGGGAGGCTACGAGGCGGCTCCGCTGATCCTGGCGTTCGTCCTCGGACCCATGCTGGAGGTGAACCTGCGCCGGTCGCTTCTCATCTCCGGCGGCGATTTCTCCATCTTCTTCACCCGCCCGATCGCCTTGGGGGCGATGATCGCCTGTGCGGTTCTCCTGGGGCTCTCCTTTCTCCGTGTGCGAAAAGGGGCCTGATCCTCGCGGATCAAGCCCCTTTTGGAACAGCCTTGAGATTATTCTTTCGCCCGGCGGGTCAGTTTTCCGCCGGGTGGTGGGGATCTTCCCCGGTTCCCTCGTAGGCCCGGTGCGGCACGTCGGTTCCCCGCTGCGTGTAGTGGGTGTGCAGGAGCTCGTGGGACTTGTGGCCCAGGGGCTCCTTCAGGAAGACCTCGTAGATCTTCGTGATCGACGGGTTCTCATGGGACTGGCGGAGCTTCTGGACGTCCTTGTCGTCCCGGTAGAGGGCCGAGGAGCGGAGGACGCGGATCTCGTTGTTCGTCGGGATCGGCTCCCCGCCGCCGGCGATGCAGCCGCCGGGGCAGCACATGATCTCGATGAAGGCGTAGTTCGCCTTTCCCGCCCGGATCAGGTCCATCAGCTTCCGGGCATTGCTGAGGCCGTGGGCGACGGCCACCTTTACCTCACCCAGGGGGCCGACCGTGAGGGCCGCCTCCTTGACCCCGTCCAGACCGCGGACCGGGGTGATGTCGAGGCTCGGCAGGTTCCCGCCGGTCACCACCGCGTAGACCGTCCGGAGGGCCGCCTCCATGACTCCACCGGTGGCGCCGAAGATCGTCCCCGCTCCGGTGTACTCGCCCATGGGGGCATCGTAGTCCTCGTCCGGCAGGTTGAGGAAGTCGATGCCCGACTCCTTGATCATCCGTCCCAGCTCCCGGGTCGTGAGGACGTAGTCCACGTCCCTGAAGCCGCTGGAGTTCATCTCCGGCCGGGAGGCCTCGAACTTCTTGGCCGTGCAGGGCATGATGGAGACGACGACGATATCCTTCGGGTCGATGCCCGCCTGCTCGGCGTAGTATGTCTTTGCGAGGGCGCCGAACATCTGCTGGGGAGACTTGCAGGTGGACAGGTGGTCCAGCAGGTCCGGGTAGAAGTGCTCGCAGAACTTGATCCACCCGGGGCTGCAGGAGGTGATCATGGGCAGCGTGCCCCCCTCCTTGACCCGCTTCAGGAGCTCGTTGCCTTCCTCGATGATCGTCAGGTCGGCGGTGAAATTCGTATCGAAGACCTTGTCGAAGCCCAGGCGCCGGAGCGCGGCGATCATTTTGCCCGTCACGAGGGATCCCGGGGGCAGGCCGAATTCTTCGCCGAGGGCGGCCCGAATGGCCGGTGCCTCCTGGACGATCACGTGTTTCGCGGGATCCTGGAGGGCCTTCCAGACGGCGTCCACGTCGTCCTTTTCATAAAGGGCTCCCACGGGGCAGGCGAGGATGCACTGGCCGCAGGCGACGCAGGTGGACTCGATCAGGGGCAGGTTGAAAGCCGGGGTGACCCGGACGTCGCTGCCCCGGTAGGCCGGCGTCAGGACGCTCACCGACTGGATGGATTCGCAGACGGTGATGCAGCGGTGGCAGTTGATGCACTTGCGGTTGTCCCGGACGATGGACGGGCTGGACCGGTCGATCATGCTTTCCGGGAAGGACTCGGGGACGTCGAAGCGCATCGAGC
>CAYNEJ010000009.1:0-19632 GCA_964396205.1 uncultured Syntrophaceae bacterium | reverse complement strand
CCACCATTTCGGCGACCCTCTGGAGCTCGCAGTTGCCATTGCGGACGCAGAAGTTGCACTCCTGGGGATGGTTGGACAGGAGCAGCTCCACGACAAGGCGCCGGGCGGTCCGGACCCGGTCGGTCGTCGTCCGGACGACCATCCCCTCGCTGACGGGGAATACACAGGAAGCGACAAGGCCCCGCTGGCCCTCCACCTCCACCATGCAGACCCGGCAGGCGCCGGGGGTGTGTCCGATTTCCTGCCAGGCGCAGAGGGTGGGGATCCGGACGCCCGCCTGCTTCGCGGCGTTCAGGATCGTTGTCCCCGTCTCCACGCTGACTTTCTGGTTGTCTATGGTCAGGGTTACTTGTGACATGCATGTCCTCCGTGCTGTTCTATCGATAGACTCCGGTGACGGAATTCTTATACTTCCGCGTCGCAGCGCAGGCAGCGGCAGGCTTCGGCAATGGCCAGCTCCCGTGTGAACCCGAGCTCAACCTCGACAAAGGAAGTGTTCCGCCCGGCCCCGTGGAGCTCCGGCATCTTTGTCTGCGGTGTTTCCTGGGTCTCCTCGTCGATGATCAGCGGAATATCGATTTTTTCCTCCATCGGCGCCTCCCAGGCGGGTTCGCCGGCCGCGGTCCGGATGTCGGCGTCGATGTCCGCCGCCGCCTGATGCCCCGCCGCGATGGCGCCGATGACCGTGTCGGGTCCCGTGACGGCGTCTCCACCGGCGTAGAACTTCGGGTTCATCGTCCGGGACTTGCTGCCCCCGGCCAGATCGTAGCAGTCCCACTTGTTGATGGCGACGCCGCTGTCCTTGGGTACAAAGGTCATGTCAGGCACCTGGCCGATGGCCGCCACGACGGCGTCCACCGCGAGGGTGAACTCGGAGCCCGGGATGGCGATGGGCCGCTTGCGGCCGCTCCGGTCGAAGTCGCCGAGCTTCATGCGCTCACAGGTGATGCCGCTGACCTTGCCGTCCTTCCCCTCGATCCGGAGGGGTGCCGCGAGGAACACGATCTTGATGTCCTCGTCCAGGGCCGCGGTGACCTCCTCCTCCGCGGCGGGCATTTCCTTCCGTTCGCGCCGGTAGAGGATGGTCACGTCCGCACCCATCCGCTTCGCGCAGCGGGCGGCGTCGATGGCGGAGTTGCCGCCGCCGATGACGGCCACCTTCGATCCCAGGGTCCGGGAGCCCTGCATCCAGGCGCTCTCGTCCATGTTGAAGGCCCGCAGAAACTCCACGCCGCCCCAGACTCCCTGGAGATCCTCTCCCGGGACGTCCATTTTTGTGCTTTTGTGGGCGCCCGTGGCCAGGTAGACGTAGTCGAAGTCCTTGCCCAGCTTGTCGAAGGGGAGATCCTTTCCGACCCGGACATTGCAGCGGATCTCGACGCCCAGCCGGCGGACGTCGTCGATCTCGCCGGCCAGGATGTTCCGGGGCAGCCGGTAGGACGGGATGGCCCAGCGCAGCATGCCGCCCGCCTCGGGAAGCTCCTCGAAGACCGTTACGGCGTATCCCCGGAGTGCCAGGTCCCGGGCGGCCGTGAGGCCAGCCGGGCCGGCGCCGACCACGGCGATCTTCTCCTTCCGGGTGACCGGAACGGGGGTGACCTCGGGCCGCGGGGCGCTGTCGGTGATGAACCGCTTGAGAAACTTGATGGCGATGGGCTCGTCCATCTTTCCCCGGCGGCACTTGGACTGGCATTTATGGTCGCACACCCGGCCGCAGACGGACGGGAAGGGGTTTGTCTTCAGGAGCACCTTGTAGGCATCCTCGAACCGCTCCGCCCGGATCAGGCCGATGTAGGCCGGAACGTCCATCCCGATGGGGCAGGTGTTCTGGCAGGGTGACTTGAAAAGGGACGAGCAGACGGCGGCCCGGCAGTGCTTGTCCCGGATGTGCTCCTCGTACTCATGGCGGAAGTAGCGGATGGTGCTGAGCACCGGGTTGGGCGCCGTCTGGCCGAGGCCGCAGAGGGAGGCGTCCTTGATGATGGCGGCCATTTCCTCCAGCAGCTCGATGTCGCCCTCCTTGCCCTTGCCGTGGGCGATGTTCGTGAGGATCTCCAGCATCCGCTTGGTTCCCTCGCGACAGGGGGTGCACTTCCCGCAGGACTCGTCCTGGCAGAAATCCATGAAAAACCGGGCCATGTCGACGGCGCAATTGTCCTCGTTCATGACGATCATGCCGCCGGAGCCCATGATGGCGCCCAGTTCGGCCACTTTTTCATAATCCACCGGGGCGTTCAGGTGCTGGACGGGGATGCAGCCGCCGGAGGGGCCGCCCAACTGCGCGGCCTTGAATTTCTTGTTCTTGGGGATGCCGCCGCCGATGTCGTAGACGATGGTTCCCAGGGGCGTTCCCATGGGGACCTCGACGAGGCCCACGTTGTTCACATCGCCCGTCAGCGCGAAGACCTTGGTGCCCTTGCTCTTCTCGGAGCCGACGCCGGCGTGCCAGGCCGCACCCTTGAGGATGATCTGGGCGACGTTGGCGAAGGTCTCCACGTTGTTCAGGACGGAAGGCCGCTGCCACAGACCCGCGACGGCGGGGAAGGGCGGCCGCGGGCGGGGCATGCCGCGCTTGCCCTCGATGGAGGTCATGAGCGCCGTCTCTTCGCCGCAGACGAAGGCGCCGGCCCCCTGGTAGATCTCCAGGTTGAAGTCGAAGCCCGTGCCGAGAATGTCCTGTCCCAGGAGGCCCATCTCCATGGCCTGGGAGATGGCGATGTTCAGGCGGTGGATGGCCAGGGGGTATTCGGCCCGGCAGTAGATGTATCCATGATGCGCGCCGATGGCCTTGGCCGCGATGACCATGCCCTCGAGAACGGCGTGGGGATCCGCTTCCAGGACGCTGCGGTCCATGAAAGCCCCGGGGTCGCCCTCGTCGGCGTTGCACAGAACGTACTTGATGTCGCCGGGGGAGGTGGAGCAGAATTTCCACTTGAGGCCCGTGGGGAACCCGGCGCCGCCGCGGCCCCGGAGGCCTGAATCCAGCATGGTCTGGACGATGTCCGCGGAGGACAGCTCGGTCAGGGCCTTGGCCATGCCGGCGTAGCCGTCCCGGGCGATGTACTCCTCGATCCGCTCCGGGTCGATGAGGCCCCGGTTCCGGAGAACCCGCAGCTCCTGCAGGGCGAAGAAGGGAATTTCCTGCATGGTCGGGATGACCGCTTCCGTGGTCGGCTCCCGGTACAGCAGGCGCTCCAGGACGCGGCCCTTCACGAGGTGCTCCTCCACCAGCTCCGGCACGTCCTCCGGCTTGATCATCATATAGATAACGCCCTCGGGGTAGACCACCATGATGGGGCCCTGGGCGCAGAATCCGTTGCAGCCCGTCTCCACCAGTTTGATCTCCTCGGAGAGATTGCGCTTTACCAGCTCGGCCACCAGGGCCTTCTTGACCATCAGGCTTCCCGAGGCGTGGCAGCCCGTTCCCCCGCAGAGCAATAAATGTGAACGAAATACTTTCATTGGGTTTCCATCCTCCTTCATCACGTCAGAGATTCCGTCCCGCTACTTCACGATTTCCGCGCCCCGTGCGAGGACGAAAGGCGTCTGGATCTCTCCCTCCAGGACGTGTTTTTTGAACACCTGCCGCATCTTGTTGGCGTTCATGGATTCGTATTTGATGGGTTCCTGGCCGATCATTTCCACCGTTACCAGGGGCTCGCGACTGCAGAGACCCATGCAGCCCGAGGTCGTCACAATCACGTCGACGACCCCCGCCTCCTCGATGGCCTTCATCAGGGCGTCCATGACATCCCGCGCTCCCGAGGCGATCCCACAGGTTCCCATGTGAACGGTGATCTTCGCCCGGCGCTCCCCGTCCCGGAGAGCCGTCTCGGCGTGGACCCGCTCCTTGATCTTTTTCAGATCCTCGATTTTCAGCTTTGCCATTGTGCCGTACCTCGCTTTCGCAAGTGTCTTTTTTATTGGTACTGGTTGAGCAATTCCTTAACCTTGGCAGGCTTGACGCGCCCGTGGACTTCCTCGTCCACCACGACCACCGGTCCGAGGCCGCAGGCGCCGAGGCAGCGGACGGACTCATAGGTGAACCGCCGGTCGGGTGTCGTCTCACCCTCCTTGATACCCAGGACCTTTTCGATATTTTCCGCGATGACCTTGCCGCCCCGGACGTAGCAGGCGGTGCCGAGGCAAACGCGAACGGTGTGCCGGCCCTTGGGGGTCATGGTGAAAAAGGAGTAGAACGTCACGACGCCGTACACGCGGCTGAGCGGCAGGTTGAGGCCCTGGGCGACCCGCTTCTGGATGCCGATGGGCAGGTACTCCAGAACCATCTGGGCCTCTTCCAGCACGGGAATCAATCCCCCCGGTTTGCCGCGGTACTTGTCGATAATCGCATCGAGCTTTGCGATCTGTTCCTGTGAGAACTCCTTCAACAACTCTTCGTTACCAAGTTTCATGGATGTGTGATCCTCCTTCCCGTCAACAGGGTCACGCCCCTGCTTCAATTTCCGTCAAACCTTCCTCCACCTGCAGGCGGATCCAGGCCAGTATCTCCGGATGGTTGATGGGGATGTCCCCGATCTCTTCCCGGATCTCCCGGGTGTCCAGGAGAAAACTCCGTCGTTCCCTCTCGTGGCGGTATATGAACTCAATCTTCGGGTGACCCGTGATGAGGGTCACCAGGGTGCCGGCAATGTCGCCCAGGGGTTGGCGGTCAATGTGCGCGAGCCCAAAAGTAACACGGACCCTCGTACCCTCACCGGGTCTCGAGTCCAGCGTCAGTCCGCCCCCGGTCTTTCCGGCGGCCTCCGCCAGCATGGGGAGTCCCAGACCGACCCGGCGGACTTTTTTTGTCGTATAAAACGGATCCAGGGCTTTGGCCAGGTCCTCTTCCGTCATCCCGGCCCCGTCATCCCGGATCTCCAGCGTCAATCGGTTCTCCTCCGGGTTTTCCCGGATGGTGATGAATACGTGCCTGGCCTCCGCCCGGGTTGAATTTTCCGCGATGTCCAACACGTGCAGGGAGAGCTCCAGCATCCGGACTATTCCTCGACGGTCCTTCCTTCCTGTTTCCGGAAGGCCATCGACAATTCTTTCACCGAGACGGTTTCGACCCTCACGGTCGTCCAGGCCCTCCCGATCTCCCGGACATAATGGGCATCCGAAGAGGTGATAAAGGGGAAACTCCCCAGTTCCGGATAACGGAGCCGCCCACCGCGGATTCCCGTTTCCGCAGATATTTCCAGTGCGTCAAATGGGGGACCCGGGACCACGAACCCGAGTTGGCTCAGGATGCTGAAGCTCTCCCGGTCGATGTGGGAAGCCACGGCCAACCCTCCCAGGTCGTGGACCCTGTCCACGATCTCCTGGAGCGGAAGTTCCGTGGCCCCGATGAGAAGGCGGTCGCAGAACCCTTCGACCTCGTCGCGGTCGTTGACGATGGCCTGACAGCCGAATAGCCGCTCGTCGTTCCGGCCGGGAAGGTGCCGGGTGATCCACTCCTGGAGAGGGAGCAGTTCCTCCACCATGTCAAAGAGGGCCAGGAGATGCACTTCCTCGCGGCTCGCAATTTCCATTCCCGCCAGCACGATGAGCGGCGTACCCTCGGCGCATCGCCGGACCCAGGCGATGTTTTCCGAGGCATTGTGGTCGCAGACGGCCACTGCGTCAAGCCCGACGGACAGGCAGCGCTCGACCATCTTTCGGGGGTACATGTCCAACTCCGCGCAGGGCGACAGGCAGGTGTGAATGTGCAGGTCGCAGCGGAAGGCCTTCAGCATGTCCGGATCCCCGAATCTCCGGAAAAAAAAAGACCATGGGGGATTCCATGGCCTTCCCGGGGATCACTTTCCCCGTACCTTCAGGATTTCATAAATCTTACCGGCCGTCTCAAAACCGGACAGGTCCGACACGAGGATCGGGACCCGTTCCCTGGCGGCTTTCTCCAGGGTGTCCGCGGCCGGTTCGTTTCCCTGCACCAGAACGATGCCGGCGTGGTCTTTCAGGCTGGCGACGGCGATGATGTTCTGATGAATCTGGCGGGTGATCCAGAGGTCGCCTTCACCGCTGTGGGCCATGACGTCGCTCAGCAGGTCCCCCGTGAAACCTCCCGTCACCTTTCTGTCCAGCAGGTCGGCTCCGCTTCGGACCTTCAAATCGAGTGCCTTCACAATGGTTGCCAATTCCACGATAGACCACCCTTCTTATATTCCATCAAAGACCTTGTCGATCTTGATCACCATCTTCAACTGCGTGCCTTTCCCTACGTCGGAGGAAATGCGGAAGAAATCGGAGAAGTTCTTGATGTTGCACAGACCCATGCCGGCGCCGAAACCCATCTCCCGGATTCGCTGGCTGGCCGTGGACCAGCCCTGCTGCATGGCGAGTTCGAGGTCCGGGATGCCGTCTCCCTCGTCGATGGCCTCGATCATTACGTAATCCGGTTTTACCTGGAGGGATATGTATCCTTTCCGGGCATACGAAACGATATTGATTTCGGATTCGTACGATACAAGAGCCACCCGGCGGATGATCTCGCTGGAGAGCTTCATCCTTTTCAGGATGGCCTTTATCTGACTCGATACCTGTCCGGCCTTGTCGAAATTTCCTCCCTCGACGGGGAATTTGTTTTCGTACAGGGTCGTCTCATGGGCGAACACGTTCTTCGTCAACCCTTTCCATGCATCCGACGATTCCTCTCTGATACAGGCGGCCCGCCGTCTCAAAGAGGATATATTTGGTCGTCATGATGGGAATTTTCAGCTCTTCGGCCAGCGTCAGCGTCTCCGGGGAAGGCTTCTTCCCCCGAACAAGGATGATTGCGGCAATGTCCAGCACATCGGAAGTCCGGACCACCTGGGGATTCGTCAAGCCCGTCAGGAGGAGACTCCCGGCCTTGGCGAAGGCCAGGACGTCACTCATCAGGTCCGCTCCAAAGGCCGTTTTGACGTCCTTGTCCATCTGTTCCTGTCCGACGAGCACATCGGCATCCAGGATATCTTTTACCTCGCGCAGGGTCACAATGCTCTCCTTGGGAGTGTTATTCCGCTTCCGCGGACAGGAATCCGAAAACCTGCGGAATTGGGTCCAAACTGACGGGACACGACCAATTACCATAGGCCTCCTGTGATGTCAACCGGTTTAAGGCATTCAGAAATGAGGCGTTTCGGCCAAAAAACGTTTTGCGTCGCCCGGGCAATTCCGTTAGAAGGGGGGCCATGGAAAACTGGGTGGACCGTTACATGACCTTTCTGTCGGTCGAGAAGGGGGCATCCCTTCACACCCTGGAGGCCTACAGCCGTGATCTGAACCGCCACCTCGATTTCCTGCGATCGCGCGGGAGGGAGGGATGGCCGGAGGTTACGACCGACGACATCCTCGCCTTTCTTTCCAGGCTGCGGGAGGAAGGATTGAAGGCCCGCTCCGCCAACCGCGCCCTGGCGGCCCTGCGGGGCTTCTACCGGTTTCTGCTGCGGGAGCGCGTGCGGGAAGAGAACCCGCTGGCGGATATCCACCACGGCAAGGTCTGGATGCATCTTCCCGACACAGTGTCCCGGCAGGAAATGGAACGTCTTCTCCGCCAGCCGGGCCTGGACAGGCCGGAGGCCGTCCGGGACACGGCCATGCTGGAGTTGATGTACGCCTCGGGGCTCCGGGTTTCCGAGCTGGCCTCGCTGACGCTGGGCAGCATCAACTGGCAGGTGGGGTACCTGGTGACCTTCGGAAAGGGAGGAAAGGAGAGGATCGTGCCCGTCGGCCGCGTCGCCCTGTCCGTCCTGAGGCGCTACGTGGAGGAGGTCCGGCCGGGCCTGCTGAAGGGGGGCGATACGGATGTGCTTTTCCTGAACCGTCAGGGAAGGGGGCTGTCCCGCCAGGGACTGTGGAAACTGGTCCGGCGCTACGCCGAACGGGCTGGGATCCGGAAGCGGATTCATCCCCACACATTCCGCCATTCCTTTGCCACCCATCTCCTGGAGGGCGGGGCGGATCTCCGTTCCGTGCAACTCATGCTGGGACATGCGGACATATCGACGACGCAGATATATACTCACATCACCCGGGAACGTCTTAAGGACGTGCACAGCCGGTTTCACCCGCGGGGGAAATGAACGATGAAAAAAACGGACAGAGAGGCCGGAAATCGTTCCGCCCCGTCCGTGCGGAGGATTGCCCTGGTCGCGGCGGGAATCCTGGTCGTGGGAGTTCTCCTCGCCGGTGCTCTTTCCCTGGCCGTTTCCAGGGGGGGGGCTGCTTCTCCCATCGTACGGCTCGGCGGCGTGTTTACCTTCTACCTGCTGGGACAGCCTCCGCGGGTGTACGGCCTGGAGGGGGAAAAGAACGGGTCTTTCTTCACAATCCGCCCTGGTGAGCAGATGGATGTCACCTACCGGGACGAGTTCATCTTCCGGGGGGTCGTCAGCGATTCTCTGACGGGGCAGGGCATCGAAGTCCGGATCGAGGGGGTGGATGCCGCGACGGTCTTGGGCGTGCTGTTCAAGGGCGTTACCTTCGTCGACCGGCTGACGGCGGGACAGAACGGTCCCGAAGGGATCAAGTCGGGGGAGACGGCCCGGGTCTCGGTACTCTACAACGGGAAGGAAGCGGCATCGTTCTCCATCCGGGCCTCCCTGACGTCGCAGGATTTCCTCCGCTACGCCCGGGCGGCCAGGGACAGAACGGAGAAGATCCATTTCCTGAAACAGGCCCTCGCCCTGACGCCGTCCGATACGGAAGTGAGGCGCGAACTT
This sequence comes from uncultured Syntrophaceae bacterium, assembly GCA_964396205.1. Taxonomy (GTDB): domain Bacteria; phylum Desulfobacterota; class Syntrophia; order Syntrophales; family PHBD01; genus PHBD01. Next base: position 10,927 of record CAYNEJ010000009.1, on the reverse strand, counting down.
GCCGTGGAGCAGGAAAAAAACGGTCAGGTCGACGAGGCCGCGGCGGCCTACGAAGAAATCCTGAAGGTCAAGCCCGCCGATGAAGGGGCCCTGATGGCCCTGGCCAGAATCCATCTTTCCCGCAAGGCCTTCGACCGGGCCGTCGACGTCTCGACCCGGGCTGTCACGGCAAATCCGAAAAGCGCCGCCGCCCACGCAGCCCTTGCCTTTGCCTTCCAGATGCAGGGGAAATTCGAGGAAGCGGCACAACATTACGAGACCGCGCTCCATCTGGAGCCGAACAATGCATCCATCCGCTTTCGCCTCGGGGAGGTCTATGAGCGGATGAAGAAACCCGGCAAGGCGGGGGAGCAGTACCGCCGGGTTCTGACAGAGTCGCCCCGGGACCAGGATGCCGTTCTGGCCCTGGCCCTGGCCAAGCTGAAGGCCGGTAACCACGACGAGGCCGTCTACTGGTACAAATCGTACCTGAAGCAGAATCCAAAGAGCGCGGCTGCCTGGGCGAACCTGGGACTGGCCTATGGCGGCAAGGGGCAGGGAAAGGATGAGATCGAGAGTTATCGCAAAGCCCTCGCCCTGGACCCGAAAAATGCCGTCGTCCTCTCCAACATGGCCCTGGCCTACGAGAAGGCGAAGCAGCCCCGGGAGGCCGCCGATGCCTGGCGAAAGGTCCTGAAGGTCCGCCCGGGGGACCCTGGTGCGGCGTCAAGGCTTGGGGATCTGGCTTTCCGGGAGAAGCGGTATCGGGAGGCGGTGTCCCATTTTGAAACGGCTCTGAAAGGAAGCGACCGGAAGGGGCCTCTCCACGCCGCCGCTGCCGCTGCCTACAGCGAACTGAAGCAGTACGGAAAGGCTGTGGAGCACTACGAGAAGGCCGGCCGGAGCGGGGTCAAGGACCCGGACTTCCTCCTGGGAATGGCCATGGCCTATCGGAAGCTTGGAAAGCACAAGGAAGCTGCGGCCGCGTTCAAAAAGGTTGCGGCATCCGGGGCGTCCCGGGATGTCCTGGCCCGGGTTGCCGCTGCCTATCTACAGGAAAAGAGCTACGATCAGGCCGTCGGCATCTACCGTGAAATGATCCGCCGGTTCCCCGGGAAAGGGCGGTCCTACACCGGTCTTGGGGATGCCCTGTCCCTCAAGGGGGACCTGGACGGGGCCATCGACGCCTACCGTAAGGCTGTCCGGCAGGATCCGGAGGAGGACAAGGCCTACCTTGGGCTGGGGGCGGCATACGAACGGAAGGGGAACTTGGAGGAAGCCCTGAAAGGGTATCAGAAAGCCTGGGAGCTCAATCCGGACCTCGGCCAGGCGTCCAGGAAGGCCCGGGAGATCCGGATCCGGTTGCTTGAAAAGAAGCATGGGCAGTAGCACCCGGAGCGGTGAAACCCGATCCGGCGCCCGGGCCTGGCCGGAAATCCCGTTTCGGAGGCAAGGGGGAGAGAAAAAGGCATGAAGACCGTGGAGGTGAACGGAATCCGGTTCGGCGGCGGGACGCCCTTTGTCCTCATCGCCGGCCCCTGTGTCATCGAGGAGGAGGAGCGGACGAGGGACATCGCCCGGTTCCTCCGGGATCTGACGGGAGAGCTGGACATCCCCTTCATATTCAAGGCCTCCTACGACAAGGCAAACCGGAGCGCCCGCGATTCCTTTCGCGGGCCCGGACTCACGGAAGGGCTCCGCATCCTGGGGGCGATCCGCGCAGATTTCGGTTGTCCCGTCCTGTCGGATGTCCACCGGTTCGAGGAGATCGACGCGGCGGCAGCCGTTCTGGACGTCGTGCAGATCCCGGCCTTCCTGTGTCGTCAGACCGATTTCATCATGGAGATCGCCCGGAAGGCCCGGGTCGTGAACATCAAGAAAGGACAGTTCCTGGCGCCCTGGGATGTTGCCAATGTCGTGGAGAAGGTGCGGGCGGCGGGCAACGAGCGGATTCTCGTCACGGAACGGGGGGCCAGCTTCGGGTACAACAACCTGGTGGCGGATTTCCGCGCCCTGCCGGTGATCCGTTCCCTGGGATATCCGGTGATTTTCGACGCGACCCACAGCGTCCAGCTCCCGGGGGGACTGGGGACCGCCTCGGGGGGACAGCGGCAGATGGTTCCCTTCCTGGCCAGGGCGGCTGCCGGGGCCGGACTCGACGGCATCTTCATGGAGGTTCATCCCGATCCGGACCGGGCGCTGTGTGACGGGCCGAACTCGCTGGCGCTGGGAGATCTGCGATCCCTGCTGATGGCCCTCCGGGAGATCGATCACATCGTGAAAAGGAGCATGAATACCGAGGATGGAAAAAAATAGGGAAGCGCCCTGGAAGGAAAAGCTGGCGAAGGTGAAGCTCCTGATCCTGGATGTCGACGGCGTGCTCACGGACGGCCGGATCATCATGGATGACGACGGCCGGGAGATCAAGCATTTCGATGTCCGGGACGGGCACGGCATCAAGATCCTCCAGCGGTTCGATATCGATGTGGTCTTCCTGACGGGCCGCAAATCGTCCGTTGTGGAGCACCGAGCCCGGGATCTTGACGTCCGGGAGGTGTACCAGCAGATTTGGGACAAGGTCGCCGCCTTTGAAGGGATCATCCAGCGGCGGGGTCTTGCAGCCGATCAGGTGGCCTTCATGGGGGATGACGTGGTCGATATTCCCCTGCAGAGAAGAGTCGGGTTCTCCGCCGCCCCGGCCGACGCCGAAGAGATGGTCCGGCGCTCCGTGGACTACGTGGCCCGCCGGCCCGGAGGGCGGGGGGCCGTGCGGGAGGTCTGCGAGCTGATTCTCCGCGGGCGGGGATTGTGGGACGAGGTCGCCCGGCGTTACGAATTTGTTCAACTGCTGGAAACATGACGCGATTTTGTTTCAGCTTTACAGGGCCTGCCTTGGGGTGGTATGAAATTTCCCAGGTACTGCCGCCCCATATCCATCTCTCGTTCGGGTTTTGAACCAACCGCGCAGGATGCTGAAGGGACTGTTCACGTCAAAACTGAAAAAGAGGGTGTTCATTTTCTCCGGGGTTCTCCTGGTGCTCGCCGCCGGCTGGATCTGGTGGTACATCCAGAGCCGCAGCGCCGTTCCGAAGCAGGCCCTGCAGATCATGGCGGAAAACGTGGATCTCCAGGTCCAGGACGTCACGTACACAGATGTGGGCAGTTCCGGGGAGAAATGGGAGGTGAAGGCGGCCAGCGGCCGGTATATGCGACAGGAGAAGATCGCGCTGTTCGACAGGGTGGCCATCAGGCTGATCCTGGCCGACGGCCAGACCTTCAATCTGACGGGGGATCAGGGCCGGCTCAAGACGGATCTGAAGGACATGGAGATCACGGGCAACGTGACGATCCTCTCCGACCGGGGGGACCGGTTCACGACGGACCGGCTTCATTACGTACATCGGGAGAAGAAGCTTTATACCCATTCCCCCGTCACCATGGAAAACGACCGGATGAAGATCCGCGGCATCGGCCTGACCCTGCGGATGGACACCCGGGAGTTGAAGCTCTCCTCGCGGGTACAGGCGGAGACAAAGCCGTCCGGGATGCCGAAAGGGAAGTGATGCCGAAAAAAGCCGACAGCTTCATGATCCGAATGGCCGCGCTGGCTCTGGCCGTGTTTTGCCTCTCCGCCGGATGCGTCTGGGCAGAGGCGAAGATGCCCGTGAGCCGCAGCGAGCCGATCCAGATCGTCTCCGATCGCCTCGATGCATACGATGAAAAGAAAATGGTGGTTTTCTCGGGACATGCCGTGGCCGTCCAGGGCGACAAGTCCATCCGGGCCGACAGCATAACGCTCTTCTACAAGAAGGAAAACCAGCCGGTCAAACCGAAGGCGTCCAAGGGACCGGACCTGGGCGGAGGGGACTTGGATCGGGTGGAGGCAAAGGGCCACGTGATCATCACCCAGGGACCGAAAACGGTTACGGGAGACTTTGCGGTCTATTTCCAGGATGACCAGAAAATCGAGATGACCGGGAATGCCGTCCTGAAGGAGGGCCGCAGCACGATCCACGGCGACAAGGTCGTTGTGCTCCTGAACGAGGGACGGGGCTTCGTGGAAAGCGGGACGTCCAAGCGGGTCATGGCGACCATTTATCCCTCCGACCGGTCCGCACCGGGAAAGAAGAAGCCGTGACATGGAACGGCTGACGGCGGAGGGACTCGTCAAGGTCTATGGCGGCCGGCGGGTCGTCGACGGCATCCACCTGGAGATCCGGCCCGGTGAGGTCGTCGGTCTGCTGGGACCGAACGGGGCGGGAAAAACCACGACGTTTTACATGATTGTCGGGCTCATCCGGCCCGATGGCGGCCGGATTCTCCTCAACGACGAGGATCTGACCGACCGGCCCATGTATGTTCGGGCCCGGAAAGGGATCAGTTATCTGCCCCAGGAGCCCTCGGTCTTCCGGAAACTGACGGTGGAGGAAAACATCCTTGCCATCCTGGAGACCCTGGAGATGACTGAGAGGGAGCGGAAGGTGCGGCTCCGGGATCTCCTGGACGAACTGGATCTGACGCCGCTCAGGGCCAACCGGGCCTATTCCCTCTCCGGGGGTGAGCGGCGGCGGGTGGAGATCACCCGGGCCCTGGTCACGTCCCCCAAATACATTCTTCTGGACGAACCCTTCGCCGGGATCGATCCCCTGGCCGTTGCGGATATCCAGAAGATTATCGGCCAATTGAAGGCAAAAGAGATCGGCGTGGTCATTTCCGATCACAATGTCCGGGAGACGCTCTCCGTCTGCGACCGGGCGTATATCGTCAACGAAGGGACGGTGCTGGTGGAAGGCGATCCCGATACCATCGCCTCCTGCGAGGTTGCCCGGAAGATCTACCTTGGGGAGGGATTCTGCCTCTGACAGACGGTGTCCATGGCAGGGGAAAGCATCTCCCCGCAGCGTGGTCCGCAGGCGATGATTATGGCTCTGGAACTCAAACAAAACCTCAAACTCACCCAGCAACTGGTCATGACGCCCCAGCTTCAGCAGGCCATCAAGCTGCTGCAGGTTTCGCGGCTGGAGCTGGTGGATGCGATCAACCAGGAGATGCAGGAGAACCCACTCCTGGAAGAGCTGACGGGAGAAGAATACGTCGAACCGGAAACCCCGGCCGAGTCCGATGATGTGAAGACCATCGAAGGGGAAGAGATCAAGCTGGCGGACCACACGGAGGAACTCACCGGGGAGGGAGACGGCAAGACCGAGTTCGACTGGGACAATTACCTCGAGGATTACGGCTCCGTTGGGGTCACCTATGACCGCTCCCACGAAGACGGACCCGCATGGGACAATTTTCTCACTGCCCAGGCATCGCTGACGGATCACCTGATGTGGCAGATCAAGCTTTCCCGGATGTCTGAAAGCGAGATGGCCGTGGCGGAGCAGATCGTGGGAAACCTCGATACGAACGGTTACCTGGTGGCGACGCTGGAGGAAATCGCCGCGCAGACCGGTGTGCAACCGGCCTGCACCGAAGGCGTTCTCCGCAAAGTCCAGGATTTTGATCCCCCCGGTGTCGCCGCCCGCGACCTGAAGGAATGCCTGCTGATCCAGGCCCGGGTTCTTCGGGCGGGTCCCCTCGTGCAGGCGATCATCCGGGAGCATCTCAAGGAACTGGAAATCAAGAATTACAGCCAGATCTGCCGGAAATTGAAGGCCTCCGCCGAGGACGTGGAAGCGGCGATCCTGGTCATCATGAACATGAATCCCAAGCCGGGTGCCCTCTACAATGAGGAAAAGGCCCAGCCTGTCATCCCGGACGTATTCGTCTTCAAGGCGGGGGACGAGTACAAGATCGTCCTGAACGACGACGGCCTGCCGCGTCTCCGGATCTCCAACTTCTACCGGGAGGTCATGGCGGGGCTCAGCGGAAGCACGAACTCCGAGGGAAGCCGCCGCTACATTCGGGATAAGATCCAGTCCGCCACGTGGCTCATCAAGAGCATCCAGCAGCGGCAGAACACCATCTACAAAGTGACCGAAAGCATCCTCCGGTTTCAGCTCGATTTCTTCGAACAGGGAGTTTCTTTCCTGAGGCCCCTCGTTCTCCGGGACGTGGCCGATGACGTGGGAATGCACGAGTCCACCATCAGCCGGGTCGTATCCAACAAATATGTCCATACCCCCAGGGGGATCTTCCTCCTGAAGTATTTCTTTTCCAGCGGCATCCACCGGACCTCCGGCGAAAACATCGCCTCAAAGAGCGTCAAGGAGGAGATCCGGAAGCTTGTCCAGGGAGAGGATCCCCGCAAACCGCTGAGCGACCAGGAAATCGTCCAGCGCCTGGAGTCCGGGGGGATCGCCATTGCCCGGCGGACGGTGGCCAAATACCGGGAGATGATGGGCATCCTTCCGTCTTCCCGGCGAAAAAGGCTCATCAAGACATAAAAATAGATTGACATTTCAGACCCTCATTTCTATAAAGCGCATCTTTGCCGACCGGGGGACGGTGCCTCGCGGCGGCGAACTCCCTGAGAAGGATTGTAGGAGGATGGAACCATGAAGATAACGCTTACCTTCAGGAACACGGGCGGCGAGGACTGGTTCAAGCAGGTCGTCGACGAGCGGCTGGGCAAGCTCCAGAAATATCTGGACCATCCGGCTGAGGCCCATGTCGTACTGTCCGTCGAGAAATTCCGGCATGTTGCGGAGATCAACCTGTCGGGCGACGGGGCGAATGTGATCGCCAAGGAAGAAGCGAAGGATATGAACACGGCGATCGACAATGCCGTCGAGAAGGTGGAGCGTCAGCTCAAAAAGCACAAGGCAAAAATCCGAACCCACAAGTCCGGTGCGGCCCGTGGAGAAGACAAGGTCCTGCGCGTCGAGCCGGCCGACGAGGAGACCCAGGATTCCCGGGTCGTGGAAACCCGGAAGGTCGTGCTCCGTCCGATGTCGCTGGACGACGCGGTCCTGGAGATGGATACCGTGAAAAACCGCTTCCTGATCTACCGTGACATTGCAACGGAAAATGTCAGCCTCCTCTACCGGCGGGACGATGATAACTTTATCCTGATCGAGACGAACGGTTAGCGCTCGGGGATGCCGGCATGAAGATCATAGAAATGATGAAACCCGGGTACGTCATCGAGGAGCTCCAGGCAAAGACGAAACGCGACGTCCTGTCGGAGCTGTCGTCGGTTTTTCTCAAGGACCTCGAAGGCGATTCGGAGGAAATGGTGTCGATCCTCCTGGAGCGGGAGAAGCTCGGGAGCACCGGCATCGGAGACGGCATCGCGATTCCTCATGGGAAAATGGGTGCCATGAAGGAACTCGTCGTTGCCTTCGGCCGGAGCCGGAAGGGAATCGATTTCAATGCCATGGACGGCAAGCCCGTCCACCTGTTTTTTCTCCTGATGGCCCCGGAAAATTCGGCGGGCCTGCATCTGAAGGCGCTCGCCAGAATATCCCGGATGCTCAAGGATGGGGTGTTCCGGAAACGGCTTCTGGAGGCCCCTTCCGAGCAGGAACTGCGGGCGGCCATCGCGGAAAAGGACGAAGCTCCATAACAGGCCGCGTCATACAAATCGGACGGGCATGGCGGCATTGACCATACAGGATCTCGCGGGGCAATTCCAAGACTGCCTCGGGATCGTCGCTGCCGGTGGAATCGGGTGCCGGAAGCGGCTGATCCGGACCATTCGCCTTGAGCGGCTTGACCCCCGGCTCCACGATGAATCGCACCACCCCGGGGCCATCCCCATCCTCGATCCGGAGGGGCTGACCAGGTTATCCAACCTTCCGGATTCCCCCAGGAACACCCTCTTTCAATCCATTGTCCGAGCGGGCTCTCCCTGCCTTCTGCTTGCCTCGGCGTTCTCGATCCCCCCTTTCCTGGCCGGCCTTTCCCGACGGTTTCACTTGCCCGTTCTGGCCTCATACCTGGAGGGAAGCCATCTCGAAAGCCGACTCATGGGTCTTCTCCGTGAACACCTGGCCGGAATCAAAAGGGTGCACGGCTGCCTGGCCGTTGCTGCCGGGATCGGCATCCTGATCACGGGGGAGAGCGGGACGGGAAAGACGACGGCGGCCCTGAACCTGGCAAAAGAGGAGGGGGGAGCCTGGGTGGCCGACGATGCGGTGGATCTCCTGCGTCACGGGGATGCTGTTTATGGAAGCGCCCCCGGCGGAATTCAGGGTCTTGTGGCGATTCCGGGACGGGGGATCGTGCGTGCCGACCGGTTGATTCCGCGGTCGAGGATCCGGCGGGAGGCGTCGGTCGGCGGTGTCGTACGCCTGCTCCGACGGGGGGAGGAACCGGATGAGGCATGGCCGGGAGTCGTGAAACAGGGGGAGCCATGCCGGGTTCTGGGAATCGAGAGACCGTTTTGCGTGCTCCCTGCAGGGGGTGAGGAACCGCTACATCGCCGGATCGCCGGCTGGGCGGCCTCAATCAATTCGGGAGGGATGATGCCATGAAAAGGCCCCGGGTGGTCATCGTGACCGGCCTGTCCGGTTCAGGAAAAAGCACGGCCCTGAGAGCGCTGGAGGACATCGGTTTTTTCTGCGTGGACAACCTGCCTGTGGTCCTGCTGCCGGACTTCCTGGAAATCCAGGCAGATGAGGAAAAAGAAATCACCCAGGTGGCCCTTGTCATGGACCTGCGGGAAGCCGGCTTCCTGGATCGGTATCCGGAGATTTTCGAGCAACTGAAGGAAAAGGGATACCGGATCGAGGTGCTGTTTCTCGACTCCGGAGACGAAGCGCTCCTGCATCGTTTCAGCGAGACCCGGCGAATGCATCCCCTGGCCATGAAGGGATCCGTCATGGAGGGGATCCGGCTGGAGCGCAGGAAAATGTCCGCCCTGAAAGACATGGCCGACACGGTGATCGACACGACGTTCTTCAACGTTCACCAGCTGAAGGACGCCGTCCAGCGGGCTTTCCTGCCGCCCTCGACGACGCGCCGGATTATCCTGCACGTCCAGTCATTCGGGTACCGTTACGGCCTGCCGGCGGATGCCGACATCGTCGTGGACGTGCGGTTTCTGCAGAACCCCTACTTCGTGGAGACCCTCAAGCGTCTGGACGGACATGATCCGGCCGTGCGGGAGTATGTGCTGGCTTCCGAGGAGAGCCGGGCTTTCCTCGAGCGGCTCCTGTCGCTCCTCACCTTCCTCCTCCCCCTCTACGAGAAGGAGGGGAAGCCCCGGATCAACGTCGCCATGGGATGCACGGGAGGTCGCCACCGTTCCGTCGTGATGGCCAACGAGCTGGCGGCGCATTTCTCCGACCAGGGCTACCTGGTCAGCACGACCCACCGGGACATCAACAAGAGCGGCTGATCCTTTGCCTATGGGGTTGCCAGCTTTGCCGTCACGTTGTCCTTGATCCAGTGGGGATCCCACCATTCCGTCGGATTCACGAACTCCCCCGCCACGAGAATGGAAAAGTGGAGATGGTCCCCCCCGGCGAGCCCTGTCAGGCCGCTCGTGCCGAGAATCTGCCCCTTCTTGACTTCCTGGCTGTTTTTCACCTGGATGCCCGTCAGATGGGCATAGAGGCTGAACAGCCCCTGCCCGTGGTCGATGATCACCGTGTTTCCATAGATCCCGAGAAGACCGGCGAACACGACCAGGCCGTTGTTGGAGGCTTCAATCGGGGCCTGGGACGTGGATGCCAGGTCCACTCCCATGTGCGTGCTTTCACCGAGGGATTGACCATTGTAGCGATAATACCGGTGGTCACCGAACTGGGCCATCGGCGCCGCGTCCTTCATGCGGAGGAACGTGCCTTCCCAGAGCTGTTTCGGCACGGAGCGCTGGCAGATGGAGAAGATGGTGCGGTTGTTTTCCTCGCGCAGCGTTGAATTCACAAACATGAACGTTTCCACAAGCGTTTTCCCGCGCAGTTCCGGGATGGCCGCCTGGAACTCAGGCATCTTCTGCTGGAAGAAGGAATCCCCCAGGGCCATCTCGTCGCTCCGGAACTTCTTTTCCAGGACGAGGACCGGCAGGGCGATGACTCCCTCGTTTCCGGCGGCATCCCGCGCTACCACCTGGATGCGGGGCCTGGCCGTCGCCGCCCCCACGGGCAGGGCGAAGTAGACGACCTCCAGCGGCTTTCCGCCGGCATCCGCCGTGAAGGAAGGGAAGAACCTCTTATCCACCATGACCCCGCTCATGATCACCGGCTTGGAGAGCCGGTAGGTCACGAGACAGGTACCGCCCGGGTTGATGTGGTTCGTGGCGCTGGTGAGCAGGATCTGCGGCGGAGTCATGCTGATCGTGATGGACTTCACGACAGTGGCCGTGTTTGCCCAGAGGGAGTGGTCGGTGGCGGTGATGGTCAGGGTAGCCGGGCCCTCCTGGAGTTTCCAGTGCCACGGATCGAGAGGGATGGAAACGGTTCTTTCCCGGATCCCCTGCTTGGCGAAGTCCTCCGCCGAGACGACCTGGGTCCGGGTTCCCTGGGAGAGTGTCACCACGGTCTTCCGGAGGCCGCTCCCGGAATCGCGGAACGTGATCCCCAGAACCTTCTGCCGTCCCACGAGGCTGACATCCTGGTCCAAATCGATCCGGGGCGTCTGGAACTCGCCCATGGTCAGCAGGAACCAGGCGAGGCCCCCGATCACCAGGACTGCAACCACTCCGATTATCATCCATTTGTTTGGTTTCACGGCCAACCCCCGCACCAGAATTGGCGCCCGCAGCCGCTCCGAGGCCCGGCCTGCCGGCGTCCGGCGTGGTCTCTCTATAAAGGCTTTCCCGGGCCTTTTCAAGGGAAACGGGCTTCCGGCTCGTGGAAGGAGGGACCGGATTTCAAATCCGCACATCTTCCTTCTCCTTTCCCTATTTTCTTTATGTCACGGCGCGGGGGCTGTCACGGGGGCTTCCGCCGTCGCGGCCTTTTTTCCCGCGAGCCCTCGCCGACGGCCAGAAAGGCTGGAGGGATGGGAAAAAAGTCCCAATTGCTCCTCTGGAAACCCCCGGCCGCGCCCCCGCGAA
>CAYNEJ010000008.1:0-47867 GCA_964396205.1 uncultured Syntrophaceae bacterium | reverse complement strand
ATCTCACGACCCGTTGCAATAAATCCGATTCCGGGTACAGTAGCGCCATGCGCGTGCTTTTCGTCGAGGACGACAGAAAGATCATCTCCTTTGTGAAAAAGGGCCTCCAGGAACAGGGCTTCGTCGTCGACGTCTGTGAAGACGGTGACGAGGGCTATGCCCTGGCCGTCGGACAGGCCTATGATGTCATCCTGCTGGACATCATGCTCCCCGGCCGCGACGGGCTGACGATTCTCCGGCAACTGCGGGAAATGAAGAACACGGTCCCGGTGATCCTGTTGACGGCCCGCTCGGCGCTGAGCGAGCGGGTCGAGGGCCTGAACCTGGGGGCGGACGACTACCTGAGCAAGCCGTTCTACATCGAGGAGCTGTTCGCGCGCATTCATGCCGTCACCCGGAGGGGAACGGGCCAGCAGCTCAGCCTGCTCCAGGACGGCGACCTCGTGGTCAACCTGATTACAAGGGAGGTCCGGACGGACAAGGGGGTGGTCGAGCTGACGGCCCGGGAATTCAACCTGCTGGCGCTGCTCATGCGCTCTCCCGGACGGGTGTACACCCGGACGCAGATCCTGGAGCACGTCTGGGGCTACTTCTTCGACCCCCAGACCAATGTCGTGGACGTCTACATCCGGAGACTCCGCAGCAAGATGGACACCGACCCGGAGCGCCTGCGCATCGAGACGGTCCGGGGCGTCGGATACCGGTTCAACAGGGTTTCCAGGGAGTAGGCGATTGTTCCGCATCAAGATCATCCTGCTGTCCATCCTGATCTCGGGCTCCGTTCTCGTCGCCTTCGGCCTGTATTTCCTCACCGTGATCCATGACGTGAGCCTTGACCGGATCGACCTGGAGCTCCGTTCCCTGGGACCGCGTCCCATCCACGTCTGGCGGTTTGCGAGGAGCGGAGAGGAGATGGATCGGCGGCTTCGGTCCATTTACGGGACCGAGCGCTGGAAAGACATCATCGTTCAGGTCAGGACCGGAAAGAACGATCTCCTGTACCGGTCCCCCCACTGGCCCGCGGCGATCTCCGAAGACTCCTTCCCCGAGTTTGACCGGAAGATGGAAACCCCGCCGCCCCTTCCCGCCCCCTTCCAGGAGATCAGGCAACGCCTTCAGCGTTCCGGCCGCAATGCCGGCGCGGCCCATCCGGAGGCCCAGGCACCCCCGGGCATGGGAAACAGGCCCCCGCTGTCGCCCCGCTCCGGCATCCCGCCGGACAGGCCGGCGGGTCCCCCCGCGGATCGTGTCTCTCCGCCGTCGCCGTTGTCCGCTCCGCCCGAACCATTCCGTATGAAACAGCATTTCTTCAAGACCCTGAAGGCCGACGGGAAGACATGGCGAGTCGGGATCATGGGCGACCCGTTCGTCACGATCCTGATCGGCATGAACATGGCGGGGTTCCATTCGGACGAAGCCCGCTACAGAAAGACATTCTTCATCGCCGTGCCGATCGCGCTGCTCCTGCTTGCCGCGGGCGGATGGCTTATCACCAGAAGGGCGCTCCGACCCGTCGCGGACATCACCCGGACGGCGGAGTCCATCACGGCGCAGGGCCTGGATCGCCGGATCCCCTTGTCGCCCGGACCCGACGACGAGTTTTCCCGGCTGGTGGACGTGATCAACGACATGCTGGACCGGCTGGAGAAGAGCTTCCGGCAGGCGGTGCGGTTCAGCGCCGACGCCGCCCATGAACTGAAGACGCCGCTGACGATCCTGCAGGGGATGCTCGACGACGCCGTGCAGCACGCAGCCACTGGCTCCGATGAGCAGCGCTCTTACAGCGCACTCATCGAAGAGGTCCAGCGGCTCAAGGCAATCGTGCAGAAGCTCCTGATCCTCGCCCACGCCGACGCGGGGCAACTGGCCCTGAACCTGGAGCCCTTCGACGTCAGTGCCGTCATCGAATCGGCCGTCGAGGACGTCGGGGCTGTCGCGCCGCATCTGCGCCTGGAGCAGGAGATCGCCCCGCACATCACGGTACAGGCCGATCCGGACCTCTTCCGGCAGGTGGTCCAGAATCTCACGTCCAACGCCATCAAGTACAACCGGGAAGGCGGCCTGATTCGCTTCCACCTGGAGGAGCGCGGGGACGGGGTGCTCTTCACGATCTCCAACACCGGCACCCCGATCCCGGAAGCAGACCGCGAGAAGATCTTCCACCGCTTCCACCGGGTCGACAAGTCGCGCAGCGGCGCCGTCCCGGGATCCGGCCTTGGACTGAGCCTGGCCCGGGAGATTGTCCACGCCCACGGGGGATCCCTGCGCCTGGACGACGATCCCGACGGCCTGCTCTCCTTCACGCTGACCCTGCCCCGCAACGTCTCGCGGCCCTGAGCGGGACTGCATCATCCCATCCACGCCCCCGGGGCCGCACTTTGTCCGTTGTTCCCGCTCCGCCGATTGTGGTAACGAGAGGGTGTCTCGGCACCTCGAGTTGCCGACAGAAATTCGGAGGTCATGAGCGATGGTGCGTGAAACGGGGGGACAGAAGGAGCTCGGGGAGCAGGTCCGCGATGCCGGGCTCTGCACGGGGTGCGGGGCCTGCGTCAACCTCTGCCCCTACCAGGTTTTCCACCGTGACCGGACGATCGTCCTGAACCCCTGCGACATCAAATCGGGCCGCTGCTACGCCTTCTGCCCCAGGACTCCCGCGGATCTCGGGGAAATGCGAAGGCTGCTGATGCCGGAAGCCGAGATCACACCGGAAATCGGGCCGGTCCGGGCTTTCCGCATTGCCCGCGCCGCCGACGCCCGGCTCCGGGAAAAAGCCCAGCACGGCGGAACCGTCTCGGCGCTGATGGCACTGGCGCTCCGGGAAGGCTTGATCGATACCGCCGTCATCGCGGAGGGTCGGGAGCGCTTCCTCCATTCCGGAACGGCCGTTCAGGATCCCGGCGAGGTCTGGAAGCGGGGAGGCAGCAAATTCATCGTCTCCGCGACGGTGGCCGAGTTCAACCGGGTGGCCCGGGGCACCGCGGAAACAATCGGCATCGTCGCCACACCCTGCCAGTCCCTGGCCCTGGCCAAGATGCGCCTCAAGCCCAAGCTGGACAGCGGAACAAACCCCATCGACAAGCTGAAGCTCACGATCGGCCTTTTCTGCGGCTTTACCTTTTCCTGGTCGAAGCTGAGCGGACTCTTGCAGAAGAGCGTCGGCCTCGACCGGGTCCGGGGGATGGAGATCCCGCCGGGGGAAGGCGTCCTCGAGATTCAACTCGACGACGGCCGGAGGACGTTTCCGATCGAGGAGATCCGGGACTGCATCCGCGAAGCCTGCCGGTACTGCACCGACACCACGGCCGAGTTCGCGGACATCTCCGTCGGCTCGGCGCGCCTGGGCGGAAGCTGGGAGGAATCGCGCTCCTGGAACCAGGTCATCGTCCGGACCGCCGCCGGCGCGGCACTCTTCGAGCTGGCGATAGAGAGGGGGATTCTCGAATTGCACGACGTCCCCGAGGGAAACCTGGACGTGCTGAAAGGGGCGGCGGCGGCGAAAAAGAGAGAAGCCCTGAAGAACCTGGCGGAAAAGAGCGGCAACGCCCGCGACCTGCTCTACCTGGACGCGCGGGACCCCGTGATCGCCGGGCTCTGCTCATAGGAGGACACATGCCGGTGTTGCTGGATGCAAAGGAAGGCAGCAGCCATCTCATGATGGGAAACGAGGCCATCGCCCGGGGCGCGCTGGAGGCCGGAATGGCCGTGGCGGCGGCCTACCCCGGCACCCCGTCTTCGGAAATCCTGGAGAACCTGGCGGGGGTCGCGGAGGCGCGGAACCTCTACGTGGAGTGGTCGACCAACGAAAAGGTGGCCCTGGAGGTCGCCGCCGCCGCCTCGTTCGCGGGGCTGCGCTCGCTCTGCGTCATGAAGCAGAACGGCGTCAACGTGGCCTCCGATTTCCTGCTCCACCTCGCCGGATCCGGTACCCGGGGCGGCATGATCCTGGTCACCTGCGACGATCCGGGCGCGCTTTCCAGCGTGAACGAGGGGGAATCGCGGCACTTCGCCCGCATGATCGAGATCCCCCTCCTGGAGCCCGGGGATTTCCAGGAAGCCAAGGACCTGACGAAGTGGGCCTTCGATTTCTCGGAAGCACTCGGGACCGTGGTCATGCTGCGCAGCGTCACCCGGATGTCCCACGCCAGCGGCAACGTCCGCCTGGGAGCGCTTCCGAAGGGGACCCCGCGGGCCGAATTCAGGGCCGAAGGGTCCATGCTGGATCCCGGCGAAGGACCCGTCCTGAGCATGCCCGTCGCCTTCAAGCACGGCCTCCAGCAGGAGAGAATCCGGAAGGCCCGGGACCTCTTTGAGCAGTGCCCCTTCAACACCTACGAGGGGCCGGACCGGCCGGAGGTTCTCATCGTCACGAGCAGCGCCTGCACCCTCTACAGCCGGGAGGCCGTCCACGCGCTCGGCCTGGGAGACCGGGTCGGAATCCTGAAGCTGGCGACGACCTGGCCCCTGCCGCCGAACCTCCTGAAAAAGCACCTCGCCCGGGCGGGAAGGATCCTGGTTGTCGAGGAGGTGCTCGCCTTCCTGGAGGAGAACGTCAAGGTCCTTGCCGCCGAAGAGGCCGGTGTGATCGGGATCAAGACCTTCTACGGGAAGAACGACGGGACGATCCCCATGCGGGGCGAGCTGTCGCCGGACCTGGTGATCGGGGCGCTCTGCCGGATTCTGGACATCCCCTCTCCTGCCGGAGACCCGGAATATGAGCAAAAGGCGCAGGCGGCGGCCCTGGCCAATGCTCCCCAGCGCGGCCTGGCCTTCTGTCCCGGCTGTCCCCACCGGGCCTCCTACTGGAGCATCCGCACGGCCCTGAAACTGGACGACCGGGACGGCTTTGTCTGCGGGGACATCGGCTGCTACACCCTGGACGTTTTTCCCGGCGGCGCGGGCACGCTCAAGACCCTGCACTCCATGGGCTCCGGGACGGGTGTGGCCAGCGGCTTCGGGAAACTCGGCCCCTTCGGCCTGGACAGGCCGATCCTGTCCGTGTGCGGCGACTCCACCTTTTTCCATGCCGCCATGCCCGCCCTGGTCAACGCCGTTCACCACCAGTCGAACATCCTGATGATCATCCTGGACAACAGCGGCACCGCCATGACGGGATTCCAGTCCCACCCGGGCCTGTGCGTCAACGCCATGGGCTGTGCGGCGCCGGACGTGGACATCGCGAAGATCTGCAGCGCCATCGGTGCCAGCGTGGAGATCCGGGACCCCTTCGACTTTGACGAGACCCGGGAGGCGCTGAACCGGCTGATGGAGGATGAACAGGGCGTCAAGGTGCTGATCCTGCGTCAGAAATGCGCCCTCTCCCCGGAGAAGAAGGGAATCCGGAAATACAACGTCCGGGTGGACGAGACCCTCTGCATCGGCGAAGACTGCGGCTGCAACCGCCTGTGCACCCGCATTTTCCGCTGCCCCGCCCTGGTGTGGGACAGGGAGAGCCGGCGGGCCCGTGTGGACGAGGTCCTCTGCGCCGGCTGCGGCGTCTGCACGCAGATCTGCCCGCAGTCGGCCATCCGGAAGGAGGTGGCGTGATCATGGCTGCCCTGCAATTGCCCCGGGACCCATTCAATCTCATCATCACCGGCGTCGGCGGCCAGGGCAACGTCATGGCCTCCCGCGTCCTGTCGGGCATGCTCGTCGACAGGGGGCTGACGGTGACGATCGGCGAGACCTTCGGCGCCTCCCAGCGGGGCGGCTCCGTCATGAGCCACATCCGCGTCTCCGCGGAGGGGACGTGGAGTCCCCAGATCCCGAAGGGAAAGGCCGACGTCGTGGTTGCCCTGGAGCCGGCGGAGGCCGTCCGCGTTCTGGCGGCCTACGGCCACCCCGGCGTGATCGTCCTGACGAATACCCGTCCGGTCTACCCGATCGGCGTCATCACGGGGGAGCTGAATTATCCCTCCCTGGAAGAGATCCGGACCTCGCTGGAGGGGATCTCGGCGCGCCTGTGGCTGATCGACGCCACCGACACGGCCGTCCGGCTGGGCAATCCCATCCTTGCCAACATTGTCATGATCGGGGCCCTGGCGGGCGCCGGCATCCTGCCCCTCACCCTGGAGGATTTCCGGACGGCCATGGGGCGGACGCTCTCCGCGGAGAAACTGGAGGTCAACCTGAAGGCGTTTGCGACAGGTATGAGCACAACGGAATCACAGGGGTGAACAGGCCGGACATCAGCTGAAGGACGGGAATGCCTCCAGCAGGGCATTCGTTGGCGGCCGCCGTTTTCTCTTCTCAAAAGAAGGCCGCATCGGATCATGGTTTCCGGAGCCCGCACAGGGACCCATCCCGCCGAACGCCTTCCCGTCCGAGGCGCCGCCCTTGTATCAAATGGAATTGACAGGCGAAAAAGCACACCTTATAGTCGGCCTGTGAAAAAACAGGATCTTACCCATCTCGATCCCCGTGTCGCGGAAGCGGAGAAGCGGACGGGCGCCCAGATCGTCCTGGCGGTCATCGGGCGCAGCGACTCTTATCCGGAGCTGCCCTGGAAGGCGTTCGCCCTCGGGACGGCCCTCGCCGCGCTGCCGGTCTACGTGATGAACGGGACGCGGCCGGGATGGGCCTCCGGTAACGAGGCCTTCCTGTCCGCGGCTCTGCCCCTCGGAGCGGGCATTCTCTGCATCCTGCTCTGCCTCTGTGCGCCCGCCTTCGCCCGGCTCTTCCTGGATACCCATCGCGCCTCCACGGAGGTGCGCCAGTACGCTTCGTCCCTGTTCCTCACCCGCGAGCTATTCGCCACCCGCGGGCGGACGGGCATCCTGCTGCTTGTCAGCCTGTTCGAGCGGCAGGTGGTCATTCTTCCCGACACGGGGCTGCAACGGCGATTGAGTCAGGATGTCCTGCAGGCAATCATCGCACGGATGACGACGGCCCTCAAAGAGGGCGAGATTTCCCGCGCCCTGGAAGACGGGCTGGCATCCCTGGAAGAGGTCCTTGCCCCGACGGCAACCGGGGAATCCGGGGAAAACGAGCTTCCCGACGGGATCATCGAAGAGAAAGGCACATGAGGAAAGCCCTGCGATTCCTGCTCATCCTGGTCCTGCTCCTGGCGGCGGCGGTTGCCGCGGCCGCGGACGTCCCCTACCTCTCCGGCCGCGTGACCGACAATGCGGAGATTCTCTCCCCGGAGACGCGCCGCTCGCTGACCGAACAGTTGAAGAGCCACGAGGAGCGCACGAGCAACCAGATCGCCGTGCTCACCGTTCCCACAATCGGGGAAGAGAGCATCGAGGACTATGCCGTCCGGGTCTTCGAGGCGTGGAAGCTCGGACAGAAAGGGAAGGACAACGGCGTCCTGATCATCGTCGTGCCGAACGACCGGCGCATGCGGATCGAGGTCGGGTACGGCCTCGAAGGCACGCTCACCGACGGGCTGGCCGGCCGGATTATCCGGAACGACATGACGCCGCCCTTCAAGGCGGGGGATTACAACAGCGGCATCGAGGCGGGCGTGAAAAGCGTCATCAGCCTGCTGGAGGGGGGCAAGGCGCCGGAAGCCGGAGAGACGGACGCAGGCGGGAAACCCGCCCGGTCCGGTCTTCACCTGGAGGGGCCGGACCTGTCGATCACCGAGCGGATCCTGTTCGGCGCGTTCATCTTCGGCATCATCGGCCTGTTCACGGTGATCGGCGTCCTGACACCCGGGGTCGGCTGGTTCCTCTACTTCTTCCTGATCCCGTTCTGGGCGACGTTTCCGATCGTCGTCATCGGCACCACAGGCGCACTCTACCTGCTGATCACCTACGCCGTCGGATTCCCCCTCGCCAAGATCCTGCTGGCCAGGACAAACTGGTTCAAGGAAAAAAAGAAGAGCTTCGAAACCAAGGGCGGCGCCTCCATCGGCGGGATGTGGGTCACATCGGGAGGCTCCGGCGGGGGATCGAGTTTTTCCAGCGGCTCCAGCTTTTCCGGCGGCGGCGGATCCTCCGGCGGCGGCGGCGCCTCCGGAAGCTGGTGACCGGGATCGCGTTTCCGGCGCGGACCGGGCGTTGAACCTTCATGGCCGGAGATCCGGCCTGCAAGAAACGAAAAGCGGCCAACCCGCTTGAACCGGTTGACCGCTTTTTTTCGTTTTTGCCCCTGCCCTGACGGTTAATCATCCCGTCGACCGGAATCGGCACCGGCAGAGTCTCCGGGTCCGGGATTTCCTTCAGGCGATTCGGCTCACTTCCAGATCCTCTTCAGGGCATCCACGGCCGCGTCGGCCGCGCTGCCGGCTTTCGATTTCGCCGAACTGCCGGCACCGGAGGCCCCCTGCGTCGCCGATTCGGCGACACCGGCGGCGGCCTCTTTCGCACCCTCCGGGGAGCTGCCCGCCATCACGGCCTTGTAGCACTTCTCCCTTTCATAACCCGATTTGTAAATGGGGTTGGAGTAGCAATCGACGGCGGCCTTGTTCGATTTCCAGTCGTTGTAGCACTTCAGCCCCCCTTCGGAGGAGCACTCTTCCACGAGCGTGCAACCGCAGTCTTCCGGTGTCGGCCCACACTTATTATTCAGAAAATCCTGAACGGTCGCCTGGCCTTTGGGGCACTTGAATGTGGGCGGCCAGTCCTGTTTCTCGTTGCTGCCCATGCACGGTCCGATGACGACACCGGCTCCGAAAACCAGGTCTTTGCGGTGCCAGCACTCGGACTGCATGCGCTGCGTCTTGCAGTCGGGCGGCTCCGTGTTCCCCGCAAGGCCGAATTTGGGCTTTCCGTAGGGAGTGCAGTCCACCATCTTCGAGTTGCCGACCCGCATCTCGCATTCCCGTGACGATCCCCTGCGGCAGCAGGCGCTGGCCTTCAGGAAGAGGCGGCAGCCGCATTTCTGCAGCTCGACGATGTCATAGTCCCAGCAGGTCCCCACGGGGGTGATGTAGTGCTTGCCGTCAAGCTGATTGGTCGTACGCTGTCCACCCATGCGCTTGACGCTGAGAACACGGTCCTTGACGTTGTTCTGCCCTTCCCACATCTTCTTCACCTGGGCCGTCGACGGCTCCGCCAGGGCATCGCCCGACGCCAGCAAAAAAAGGCCCACGGCACACGCGACCAAAACGGCAAGACAAGAGCTTCTCCCATTCCTTCGATCCATGATTCCTTTCCTCCGTTTGATGGCTGTTTCACTTCGATGAGCGCAATCTATAGTGGGATTCATGATGTTTTTCAATGGAAATGAAGGCGTCACGAACACGACCGAGCCGAAAGGCCCATGCAAATCCCAGGGTCAGCAATACAGACAGACAGGTGAAAGCCTCCATTTTAACCAGAGACGACAGAAACTTCTGGAATGTCCATCGAGACCCTGTTCCCTGAATTCACAACATCCCTCTTATTTCATCAGACATCAATCATCGTCAGATCCAGGGGAGTTTTGCATAGCATCTCTCCGCCGTCCTTCGTGACCAGAACCGGGCACTCCAACCTCATGCCGCAGACACCGGGGACGGTCATGGCCAGGAATGCCACTTCGACAACATTCTCCTCGAGAACGACATCGCGGAATTCATCGTTGTTGACGATGGCCGGATACCACTCATGGCCGAATACCCCGAGTCCATGACCAAAGGAGGGAATTGTGTATTGGGCATAACCCAGTTCCGTCACCAGATCCATCACCGTCTTGCAGATATCACCGACCTTGTTCCCCGCCTTGAAATTCCGGACAATCGTTTCCGCTGTCCTGAGATAGGCATCGGCCAGCTTCCTCTGCTCCGCCGACGGCGTTCCCAGAATGAAATTGTGGGCAAGATCCGATGGATACAACTGATAAAGCGGATGCAGATCGACGATGATATTCTCACCTTTCTGCACCATTTTCTGAGTCGGCTGGGTCGTTCCGTTCATGGCGTACGTCGCCCTGTATCCAGAGGCAACCTCGGACGATCCGGTGATCGCCCAGTGGTATTCGCTGCCGAGGCGGCGCAGCTCCATCTCTCCGATGCCGGCGATTTCCGTTTCCATCATGCCGACATCTATCGAATCTCTGACGCATTTTATTCCGGCATCCGCCATGGCGGCCGCCTGGCGCATCAGCTTGATTTCACCCGGTTCCTTGATATAGGAGGCCCGGTCCACGACGTGAATCGCGTTGACGAACGTCGCATCCGGCAGTGCATTTTTTAACAATTCGTATTCCGTGGCGAACAGGTATCCCGTATTCCCGCGAGGAGAATGGCCAAGCTCCACGCCGATCCTTCCCTTTTCTGCGCCGTTCTGCCTGATGAAATGGATGACGAGGTCCATGAGATCCATGCCGGGCAGGGGGGCATAGGGTGAAATATTGCTTACCCAGGACTCATTCTTCAGTCGCTCACAGTCGAGCAGCATGGAAACCAAACCGGCGTAGCCGTCTTTTGATACGATCACGGCGCTTCTCCACGGGATGAAAGCGCCGGCCACATAGCTCAGGCTTACCGTTCGCGTGCCCACGAAAAGATCGAGATCGGACTTCGCCATCTCTTCCCGTATGTTTGTTATGCGCTTGGCATAATCAATGTAAGTATTCATATTTCCTCCGCTATCTTATGTTTGATGCATCATTTTCCTTCATCGGTAAAAACTGTATGCCGGTTGCATTTGCAAGTCAAGCCATCCCCGATTCCGAATTCCTGACAGGGGACGGAAAAAAATGGGCCTTTATATTTTATCAAGCTCTCTCCTGACAGCCATGCCGAGCTTTTCAATAATATACGGTTTCATCACGTACTCACCCGCCCCAAGATCCTGAGTCATTTTTACCCGATCGGTCTTGGCGAAGCCACTGACAATGATTGCCCTCTGCTTGGGCTGGATTTCGAGGATCCGGCGGTATGTCTCCAGGCCGTCGATGCCGGGGTCCATAATCATGTCCAGAATGACCAGGTCCGCCTTGTTTGTGCAGAGATATTCCAGAGCCTCCTCGCCTCCGGCCACCGATGTCACCCGGTAATTCAGGCCTTCCAGAATCGTGGCCGCCAGGTGCCGTTGCTCTTCCGCATCATCAACGATCAGAATGCTCTCACCCCGTCCCCGATACTCACTTTCAGCCAGAGCCTGATCCGTTTTCAGCAAGGCATCCCGTGTCACCGGAAAGTACAGAACAAACGACGTGCCTTGATTCAGCTCCGTTCGGATATCGATATACCCGCTGTGATCTTTGACGGTTCCCCAGACCACCGCCAGACCGAGGCCCGTTCCACTCCTGCCCATGACTTTCTTCGTGTAGAAGGGCTCGAAGATCCTTCCCATGTCTTCCGGAGAGATTCCCGAACCCGTGTCCGTGATCGTTAAAACGACATATTCACCTTCCTGGGTGTTTTCATAGCCGGGGATGGCCACATCCACATAGCGGTTCTCCGTCGTTATTGTAACCGTCCCCTCTCCCTTGATCGCCTCCGCGGCATTGGACAGGAGATTCATGATCGACTTGCTGAGATGGACAGGCGAGCCTTTGATGTTGAACAGATCCTTCTCCATTCGATTTTTGAAAAGGACGTCGGGATGATGGGCTTTCATCAGCTCGAATTCGGGCGTCTTGAAACAATCGGTTACAATCCGGTTCAGGTTTACCGTTTCCGAAACGGACACACCCCGCCGGGCCATCGTCAGCAGATCCTGGATGATGGCAGCCGCCCTTTCCCCGCCCAGCAGAATATTTCTTGCGTGCTTCTCGGCACGGCTTCCTTCCGGCAGATCCCGCAGCAGCAATTCGGAGTAACCGACGAGAACCCCCAATACGTTGTTCAGGTCGTGAGCCACACCACCTGCCAGAATCCCGAGGGATTCCATCTTCTCCGCCCGCTGCAGGCGGTCCTCCATGATCTTTCGATCGGTGAAATCACGAATGCATTCGATGGCGCCGACGATCTTGCCTTCAGAATTCCGGAGCACGGAAGCAGTACCGGATAAATAAACATTTCCGTGAGACAGTGCATGGGTGTGTGCATCCTCCATAATGATATCGCCCGTTCTCCTTATGGTCAGGCATTCCTTCTCCTTTTCCGGGTCCGGATGCAAAGCGAGATCGATGAGGGTGCGCCTCCTTTCTCCATAAAACGGGATGGAATACTCATAATCACCCTTGCCCAGCATCTCCTCCTTCTTGACGCCGGTGATCGTTTCGATGGCGCGGTTCCAGGCGATCACCCTGCCCTCGCTGTCAATGACCAGGGTGGCATCCGGGAGGAATTCAATGATGTCCGACAATCTGCGCTGGTACTCCTGCAGTTCCTCCTCGGCCCGCCTGCGTTCGGTGATATCGCGGGCACTCATCACGAAGCCCTTCAGTGTCGGGTCATTGAGAAGGTTCGCGCCCACCCCCTCCAGGACAAGTTCGGATCCGTTCTTGTGTCGAATGCGGAATGAGTTGGGGATATACATGTTCTGCGTTTGCAGAGCCCGTGCAAAGTCTTCCATCACCCTCGGGATGTCCTCGGAAACGATCAGTTCGAAAAAGTTCGTCCCCATCATCTCCTCCGGGCGGTAACCGGCAATGCGTTCAACGGAAGGGCTTGCATAGGTGATGATTCCGTCCATATCTGAAATCACAAGGATGTCGGATGCATTCTCGGTGATCGCCCGGTAGTACGCCTCGCTTTTCCTGAGGGCTTTTTCAGCCTTTTTGCGCTCGGTGATGTCATGAGCGGCAACATCGGAAGCAATGACATGACCCTCTGCATCGTAAATACTTCTGTTGTATAGATGGACACTCTTCTGCTTGCCGTCTTTACAGACGATTTCATATTCCACGGTCTCCGGCACTTCCATCCCCTGAGCTATTTTTTCCAAACGCTCCAGAAACAGTTTCTTACTCTCTTCCGTCAGCAGGTCGTATGGACTGAGGGAGGCGATCTCCTCTTTGCTGTAGCCGACATATCTGCAAAAAATATCATTTGCTCTTTCAAATTTTCCATTCCTGAAGTCAATCCGGTATGTCCCCGCAGGAGAGTGTTCAAAGAGATGACGATAACTGGCCTCGCTCTCCTGAAGCGCCCTTTCCGTCTGCTTGCGCTCGGTGATGTCCTGCGTGACGAAGACAATGCATTCCTCGCCCGCGATCCGGATGAACCGTGCAGAATAAACGCCGAAACGCAGCGTTCCATCTTTGCGTCGGAACTGGAATTCGCGTTGCAGGACTTCTCTGCCCGCTTGCAATGTTTCCACCAGGAACGTCCGGTCCGTCGGATCATGCCAGAAATTGATTTCCAGGGATGTTCGTCCAAGGACCTCATCCCGCTCCCATCCCGTAATCTCTTTAAAACCTTCATTTGTTTCGATGATGAATCCGTCTCTCAGACGGGCAATGGAGATGGCGTTCGGCAGGATCTTGAAGATACTCGTGAATTTATCCTCTGACTGGTGGAGCGACTCTTCCGCTAGCTTGCGCTCGGTAACATCGCGGATGATCATGCTTGTTTTCTGTTGACCGCTGGCATCGGCAAAAACCGTTGACGTGACTTCCGCGGGAAACTTGTCACCTCCGGCACGAAGCATCGTGATTTCAGCCATTCCTCCGCCTGTGAGTTGTCTTTTCTGTAAGGATTCCAGAAGCCGCGGGTCAGTGGTATCCATAAGCCCGTCACGACCGACACTTTTCATGCCGTCCAGAGACCGGCCAAACATTTCGCAGGCAGACGGATTGGCATCGAGGATGGAGCCGTCCGGTTTCGTCAACAGGATTGCATCCCTCGAATAATCGAACAGAGAACGATATTTTTCCTCACTTTCCTGCAGATCTTCGGCAGCATGCTGACGCTGCAGCCGGGTGACCATCAGCATGCCGAGCAAGGCTGTTCCCACCGGATAGATCAAAAGGACAGGCAGGCTGATCCTTGAAAGCGTCCGCAGGGCGATTTCAACAGGCATTGTGAACGTCAAGGCCAGCATGACGAGGTGGGTCAGAATGCCGAAAAAGTAGAGCTCGCGCCAGGACATCCCGGCCAGGGCGCTCAACCGCTTTTTGCGCCAAAGTATGCCGATCGCTCCCGTGGCGATGATTACGCTTACGCCCATGATGGCGCCCGGTCCCCCCTGATAAATGCGAAGTGCGGCGGTCATCGCCATTGCAACGACCGTGGGGACGAAACCGAAAAAGAGACCGGATATGCTGAGCAAAACGGAACGTGTGTCAAAAATGAGCCCGGGCATGAGCGTCCAGGATGTCATCATGACGACGATGCCGACCGCACCGATGATGATGCCGAAGGATGCCAGCCGGAACGATTGACGCTCTGTCTTCCAATGTGCTGCACTCACATCGAAGAGGTATGCGATCGTCAGCAGCAGCGCCGCGTTGTGAACAAGACCGAGAAAGGGAGAGGTGTCTGTCATTGGGATTCACCCTGTTGTTTGCAATCCGGTGTTTTTCTTAACATACCATTCTTTTTTTATCGGCTTGGCAACCCATTTGCTTTAATTCTCAGTCAATGGTGGTTGTCCAACTGCTTGAACCGACCCCCGAAGAGTGACTGACAGCCGGGAAGGACCTTGAGCTTTGCATCCCAAAGATGATTCGACGGTCGTTTGGGATGTCACTGTAGATCATCAAATATCATCCGTCGTCATCACTTTTTGGGCACAATTTTGGGCACAAAAATGGCGGCAACTTTTAAGCAATTGAATTTCTGGGTATTCAACGGATGAGCGGCGGGAAAATTCGGGAATTGGAAAATGAGTTATAAGTTAATGATATTTTAAGACTATTTAACATGCCTTCTTCCAGTAATCACTACCAACATAAACTGCATCTATTTGATATCAATAGATATTGTATTGGTGGAGGCGGCGGGAGTCGAACCCGCGTCCGGAAACCTTCCACTTCAGTTTCTCCGTGCGCATCCTCTGATTTGGTTTCGACCGTCACCCCTCCCAGAGGCAGGATGGGTGTGGGCTAGCCTGTTTAGATTTTCGCCCCCTTCCCCCCAGGCAGAGGAAGTCGGTTATCCTGCCTGTATGACGCCCTCATCCGACCCGGCAGGCGAAGTCGGGAGGACGCTGGCCTAGGCGGCCAGAGCGTAGTCGTAGTTGTTGGCGACTAAGTGTTTTCCTGCCTGTTTAACGAGGCCTGCAGGAACCTCGGCACGCTTCTGATAGCTTCAACGATCCCCGTCGAAACCGTGACGCCCCCATATTTGAATGTGGAAAGAACGGATGACTAGTATAGTCCTTATCCCGACACCGTCAAGCAGAATCCCGGCAGCAGGAGAATCCCGGCCCGCCGGAGGCAATTCGCGGAATCGGCCGATCCGGGAGGACCATGGTGCCGATCCGTTCCGTGATCTCCAGGCCTGCCGGCTCCGTCATACCGCATTTTGAATCGCATGGCGCCCTCCGGGATTCGTGAAGGCGCGCGATCGCGTTCAATCCCGGTCCTTCCCCCGGAATCCCCGCTCCATGTCGCGCTTGTCCTCCCGGGCCCGGAGATCGTCTCGTTTGTCGTAAAGCTTCTTCCCCTTGCCGACCCCAAGCTCCACCTTCACCTTGCCCTTCTTGAAGTACATCCGCAGGGGGATGAGGGTGAGCCCTCTCTCCCGAGACTTGCCGTAGAGCCGGCGGATTTCCTGCTTGTGGAGGAGGAGTTTCCGGGGCCTCAGCGGATCGTGGTTCCAGCGGTTGCCGAACACGTAAGGGCTGATGTGCAGGTCGTAGAGGATCACCTCGCCGCTGTTCACGGTGGCGAAGCTGTCCTTCAGGTTGGCCCGTCCTTCCCGCAGGGACTTCACCTCCGTCCCCACGAGCGCGATCCCGGCCTCGTAGGTATCCTCGATGAAATAATTCCGCCGCGCCTGCTTGTTGGTGCAGATGGACTTTTCGGCGGCTTCGCTCTTCCTGGCCATGGCTCCTCTGGTCCTCAGGGCCGGTCGGACGCCCGCCGCAGGCCCGAACCGGGAAGGTAGTCGGGCTTGACGTGCCGCATGGCCAGGTTGATGTTATGGCGGATCTGCGGGTTTTCCTGCTCCAATCGAGACAGGAGATCCTTGATGTATCGCCTCTTGGAGTTGCCGCTCGTGGGACAGCGGTTCTCCACGGCGGGAATTCCCTGCTCCCGGGCGTACTTCTTCACCAGCCCCTCCTCGAGATAGGCCAGCGGCCGGATGATGTGGAACTTCCCGCCGAAGAATTCCTGCATTGGTTTCATGGTGCTGATTTCACGCCCGTAAAACAGGTTGATGAGGAGCGTCTCGATGATGTCGTCCCGGTGGTGGGCGAAGGCGATCCGGTTGCAGCCGCGCTCCTCGGCGATCTCGAAGATCCGCTTCCGCCGCAGCCGCGAGCAGAGAAAGCAGGGATTTTTCCGGTTGACGTCGCTGTGGGCCACGGGCCCGTAATCGGTCCTGTCGAGCACGTATTCGCAGCCCGTGCCCTGAAGCCACTGCTCCACGGCCCGAACATCATCCCCGCCCGGATCGAACCCCAGGTCGATATGAACCGCCGTGAGCGCAAAGGGCGGCGTGAAGACCATGGGCGAATCCAGGAGGTCCAGGAGGACGAGGCTGTCGGCTCCGCCGGACACTCCCACGAGCACCCGGTCGCCCTCGTCGATCATGCCATAATCCATGACGGCCCGCTCCAGCCACTTTTTCAGATGCAGAAACAGCCGCGTTCTCTTGTGCTCTCCGTTCACGTCCGATCCAACACCGGCAATTTGCCCGGCCGCCAGGCACGGCAAGAGCGACCGGAGTTCTCCCTCTATCCCAGATGGGCCTCCGAATCAAGTCCGCATGCCCGATCCTCCCGTTTACGCGGCCCCGGACACCGCATCATTCCTTGATAACCAGGGCGGATTCGGGTACATAAATGCGGGCTCCGGCCGAACCGGGTTGAGCACCCGGAAGGACATGCGGAGCGGATTCCCTGAATATCATGCTCTTCCCATGGAAGAGACGAGGAGGATTTATGACGGAAATCATCAACGTACACGCCAGGGAAATCCTGGATTCGAGAGGCAACCCCACGGTGGAAACGGAAGTCACGCTTTTCTCCGGTGTCACCGGACGCGCGGCGGTCCCCTCCGGCGCGTCCACGGGGGAGCATGAGATGCTTGAGCTCCGCGACGGCAACAAAAAGAGATACCTCGGCAAGGGGGTGGAAAAGGCCGTCGGCAACGTGATCGGCAAGATCGGCCCCGAGATCCTCGGCATGGACGCCCTGATGCAGCGGGAGATCGACTACGCCATGATCGGCCTGGACGGCACCGACAACAAGAGCGCCCTCGGCGCCAATGCCATTCTCAGTGTTTCCCTGGCCTGCGCCAAGGCGGCGGCGATGACGATCGAGCTTCCCCTGTACCGCTACATCGGGGGGGTGGCTGCCAAGGACATCCCCGTTCCCATGATGAACATCATCAATGGCGGACAGCATGCCGACAACAACGTCGATATCCAGGAATTCATGATCATGCCCATCGGGGTCAAGACATTCAAGGAGGGGCTCCGGATCTCCGCGGAGGTCTTTCACACCCTCAAGGCGGTCCTCAAGGGCAAGGGCTACAACACCGCCGTCGGCGACGAGGGCGGATTCGCCCCGAACCTGAAGTCCAACGAGGAGGCCCTGTCGCTCATCGTGGAGGCCATCACGAAGGCAAAGTACAAACCGGGCAAGGACGTTGCCATCGCCCTGGACGCGGCGGCCAGTTCCTTCTTCGAGAAGGGCATTTACAAGCTCGCGGCGGAAAAGAAACCCAACAAGACGGCGGCCGAGATGGTTCGCTTCTACGAGGACCTCGTGAAGAGATATCCCATCATATCCATTGAGGACGGCCTGGCGGAAGACGACTGGGACGGCTGGAAGCTGCTGACGGATGCGCTGGGGAAAAAGGTGCAGATTGTCGGTGACGATATTTTCGTGACAAACAGGAAGTACCTGGAGCGGGGAATCGCCATGGGCGTGGCCAACTCGATCCTCATCAAGCTCAACCAGATCGGGACCCTCACGGAGACCCTGGAGACAATCCAGACGGCGAAGGAGGCGGGCTACACGACCGTCGTTTCCCACCGGTCCGGTGAAACGGAGGACGCCTGCATGGCCGACGTGGCCGTGGCGGCCAACTGCGGGCAGATCAAGAGCGGCTCCCTCTCCCGGAGTGAGCGGCTGGCCAAGTACAACCAGCTGCTCCGGATCGAGGAGGAGCTGGGCGAGATGGCCGTCTACCGCGGAAAAGGAGCGCTCTACTCCGTCCGGGGGTAATTTGCCTCCCGCTGAAACCGGTTTTTTGACGGAACAAGTGAATGGAACAGAGGAGCCCCGGACGCAGGCATGGCGTCCGGGGCTCTTTCTTTCGGAGAATACCGGCTGCGATCCCCGGAAAGACCGTGGACCGCTGTATCGAGCCGGCTTGCGGCGGGAAGAACCCGCGCAGGTGGATCCTACAGGAACCGGAACATCCGTCGCCGCAACCCCTCCAGGGCTGTCCGGTCTTCCGAGATGCTCCAGTAGCGAACGGGGCGCTTCTCCCCCTTCACCATCTCTTCCGTCATGCTGATGATACCCACGTCCTCCAGGAACCGGAGCGCGTTGGCATAGTTCGACTGGGAGAGCGCCTCGGAGCGGCGGATTTCTCCCTTCTGGTACATTCTTTCTCCGAGCCCCCGGATCTTCTTCGTGAATTCCTTGTCCGACAGACGCCCTTGAACAAGATAGGCACATGCCCGGACGACCACCCAGTATGACTCGATGTAATTCCGGATCAGGCCCGCGAAGGGCACGAGGTTGCGCTTTCCCTTCCCCTTCACCTCGACGGACGCAATTTTCCCCGCTTCGCCCCCACCGATGGAGACCATGTTCTTCTGCGACAGGTAGAGCAGGACGTCCCGAATCTCTTCCAGATCGTCCACCCGGTCGTCGAAGATAAACTCGTGGCGGAACATTTTCTTGAAGAAGCGATAGTCCTCCATGATCTCCTGGAGGGACAGGACATCCTCCCGGTGCAGCGCCACAGATGCGGCCAGGAAACTGGCGGGAACGAAGTGGTGGAGGATGTTGTTCTTGTAGTACTCGAGGTTCAGCCGGTTTTCCTCCGGCAGGGAGTATACCGCCTCCTCCCCTTCTTCCGGGAGGTCTTCCTCGTCCCCGACCCGGGAGATGAGGTTGGCCTCCTCAAACAGGCTCAGGGCACTCGCAACAGCCTTGTCCATGTCGCCAAAGGTCTCGGAAAACCGGACCTTCCGGGCCTGAAGGTAGTCCCGGAAATGCCCCAGGACTTCCGTCAGGTCGTCCACCGACATGCCGCGCCGGTCGGACCAGAGGAATCCCGCTGAAAGGATAGAAAACGGGGTCACGACGGATACCCGGTCGATGTTCAGCACGATCTCGTAGCCGATCTTCCTGTAGAGCCGCTGCCTCTCCTCCGTCGGCATGTCCTCATACTTCTTTTCCTGGCTCTCCAGGTAGGACTTCATGAGGATGGGTTCGCCGATGTTCACATAGACGTGGCCATAGCGTTTCCGGAGGACTTTCCCGCTCTTGATCACGTCGGTGGCCTTTTCGTCCTGCTTCTGCTCGCCCCCCAGCTCCTTCAGGTAGGCCCTTTCCTCGATGATCCGGTCATAGCCGAGATAGACGGGGATGATCGCCAGGTCCTCGCAGGCGCCGCCGGCATAGGCCTGAATGATCATGGACAGGAGCCCGTAGCGGGGCATGATCATCTTTCCGGTCCGGCTGCGCCCTCCCTCGATGAAAAACTCAATGGGGAGTCCCTCCTTGAGGAGGACGTTGAGGTAGCCGTTGAACACCTCACCGTAGAGCTCGTTCCCCCGAAAACTGCGGCGCAGGAAGAAGGCGCCGGACTTGCGGAAGACCGAGCCGAGGGGCCAGAAGAGCATGTTGGTCCCGGCGGCGATGAAGGGCATCTGGATGTTGTTCTTGTAAAAGACATACGACAGCAGCAGGTAGTCGATGTGGCTCCGGTGGCACGGGACAACCACGAAGGGCATCTTCTTGGAAAGATTCCGGACCTTCGTCATGCCGTCGCGGTCCACGATGACGCCGTCATAGATGTTGTTCCACAGCCAGCCGAGCACCTTGTCCCACAACTCGACGAACAGCTCGCTGTAATCGGAAGCGATCTCATTCAGGTAGCGTCTCGCTTCCTTGAGGGCCGCCTCGTTCCCCTTGCGGTTTTCGGATCCCCGCTGTTCGATGGCCCGCCGGACCTGCTCGTCCTTCAGGACCATGGAAATCATCTCCTGCCTGGACTTCAGGATCGGTCCCACGGTGGCGGTCTTTTCCTCGTCGATCCGCTCCAGGAGGTCGCCTCGAAGACGATCGATCATCTCTTCCCGGGACAGGTCCTTGTTCTCTGCCAGAAACTCCCGTAGATTTACCGGCTCCGCACTCAGCAGCGAAGCCTTGTTGGAATAGCGGAAAAAGGTGATCACCCTCCGCAGGGGACCGGTGCCTTCCGTCTGTCCGAAGAGGATGTTGATCAGGCTCTCCCGCTCCAAGTCCCGTCTCCTCCCGTAGGAAACCAGCGTGGGAACGACCAGGACCGGCCGGTCCATCTCCCACTGGGCGTACAGAAGCTGTGACAGCCCGTCTTCCACCTGTTTGTTCGGGGACAGTTCCGACATGCCCAGGTGGATAATGACGGCCTCGCCCCGGCGGACAGACTTGCGGACAAAGGCACGCTGGCTGGGATCGGGGATGGGACGCCGGAAAAGCGGAAGGATCAGCAGGGCCAGGATCGTCCGGAGAGCCTTTCCAAAGGGCTGCCAGAAGAGCATGTTTGTGTCGTGGGTAAAGGACGGCCGGGGGAAACCGTGCGAGGCGGCCGCTTCCCGGATGATCAGCGTATTCAGCTGGCTTTGCTGCTTGATGGCGTAGACAACCACCCCTTCGGAGGCCGACTTGGCGATCTCTTTCTCCGTTTCCTCGGGAACAAGAACCTTGGAAAGAACTTTTTTCAAAAGAAACTGCAGGATGATGTTGTCTTTCCCGTACAGGCATCCGCTGTACTGTTCTTCGAGACCGGAGAGCCAGGTTTTGATCATCTGAGAGAGGGACAAGGCCGGTGCCTCCTGAAGATTCGCTGGAAGTGCGGGAGATGGATGAAGCCGACTCCCCGATTCGGTTTACGCTTCCCCGGCGGGGAATGCCTCCGGAAACCGCTTGCGCATGTAATCCTCCACATAGGGGCGGATTTCCGAGGCGGACGAACAGGAAAATACCTGCTTCAGAAGCCTCCGGGCCTCCTTCTGCGTGGAGGCGCGGACGATTCGCTTGACCCGCGGGATCGCCAGGGGATTCATGCTCAACTCGTCGATGCCGAGACCCAGGAGGATGAGGGTATAGAGGGGATCGCCCGCCATCTCGCCGCACATGCCCACGGGGATTCCAGCCCGGTGCCCTGCGTCAACCACCTGCCTGACAAGCCGGAGAACGGCGGGATGAAGCGGTTCATAGAGGTAGGAAACCCGCTCGTTGATCCGGTCGATGGCCAGGGCATACTGAATCAGGTCGTTCGTACCGATGCTGAAAAAGTCCACTTCCCGGGCCAGGGTGTCGGCAATCACGACGGCCGACGGAACCTCGATCATGACCCCGACGGGCATGTCCCGTCCGGCGGGGATTCCTTCCCGCACCAGGTCATCCTGCAGTCCCGCCAGAATCCGCTTCGCTTCCCTGATTTCCTCGATCCCGGACACCATGGGGATCAGGATTCTGACATTTCCACAGGCCCCGGCACGCAGGATGGCCCGCAACTGCACCTTGAACAGCTCTTCCTCCCGAAGACACAGGCGGATTGCCCGGAGGCCCATCTGGGGGTTCATTTCACGGGCCAGTTTCGGATCGGAGAAGAACTTGTCCCCGCCCAGATCGAGTGTCCGGATGGTGGCCCACCGCAGGCTCTCCTCCTCCAGCACCCGGCGGTAGTTGGCCAGATGGTCCTCTTCCGTCGGCAGCTGCTCGCGGTTGATGTACAGGAATTCCGTCCGGTACAGGCCGATGCCGTCGGCCCCATGTGTCGCTGCAGAAGGGATTTCCTCAACGAACTCGATGTTGCAGCCGATGTCGACGGCATGCCCGTCCTGCGTGACGGCGGGCAGGCGGGCATCGGCCAGGAGCTCGCGCCGCGCCTCGGCGTAGTCCCTCTTTTTCCCCTCGTAACGAAGGAGCATCTCCGGATCGGGATTGACAATGAC
Source organism: uncultured Syntrophaceae bacterium (assembly GCA_964396205.1). Classification (GTDB taxonomy): domain Bacteria; phylum Desulfobacterota; class Syntrophia; order Syntrophales; family PHBD01; genus PHBD01. Next base: position 25,753 of record CAYNEJ010000008.1, on the reverse strand, counting down.
CAGCCCTGCCGATCCATCGATGACGACATCGTCGTTGGTCTTCACGACGCGGGTGATCCGCTCCAGGCCCAAGACGGCCGGGATCCCCAGGGAGCGGGCCACAATGGCCGTGTGGGACGTCTTTCCTCCCATGTCGATGGCGAACCCCTGAACCCGGTCGATCTTCATCTGGGCCGTGTCCGCCGGCGAAAGATCCGCGGCGATGACGATGACCCCCTCGTCCAGATCCGGCATGGATTCGCTCCTGCGCCCGCCCAGGTTCCTTAGAATCTGCTGACCGGCATACTGAATATCGCTGAAACGGCTCCGGATGTATTCATCCTCTACCTTGTTGAAGATTTCCCTGTACCTGTCGACGGCCATGCGGACGGCCCACTCGGCATTGACGCCCATGGTCCGGATGAAGGTGGTGACCTGGGAGAGAAACGACCGGTCCTTCAGGAGCATGATGTGTACATCCAGGACATAAAGGGGATCCATGCCCTCCAGCCGGCCCAGCTTGCGGCGGATCTCCCGGAGCTGCCTGATCGATGCCGCCACGGAATCGCGAAATCTCTTGATTTCGTGGGAGATCTGGCTTTTATCCCGGATCTTGTAGAGAGCCACCTGGGATTCCAGGTGGTCGAAATGAAAAGCCTTGCCGATCGCAATGCCCGGCGACACGGCGACCCCTCTCAGGACGACAGTATGTTTTTCCTGCTGGGATTTCATCGGGTTATTCTTCGCCGAACTTCTCCTCGAAAAGACGCGCGATCTCCTCTATCGCCTCCGCTGCATCGTCTCCATCCGCCCGAACCGTGACAAGACTGCCCTGCGGGCACGCCATCGTCAGAATGCCGAGGAGGCTCTTGGCGTTTACCTCGCTGCCGTCCTTCTCGAAAAAAATCCTGGACCGGAAACGCCCGGCCATGGACACGACTTTGGCGGCTGCACGGGCATGGAGGCCCAGTTTATTGCTGACCTCGAGGGTCCGAATCATAGTCATGACATTACTGCCTGCACGAACAGGAACAGCACAAACATGCCGTAGGGAATCCACAGACGCGGCACTCCCCGGCGAATGAACCAGAAGATCGCCAGCATGAAAGCCAACGCTGACAAGTACCCTGCCGGCCAGGCCGGCATCCCCTCGCGATGCAGGGAAATCTCCGCCAGAACGGCTCCGAGCAGAGCCAGGGCGGCCAGCCCCACCCACCGTGCCAGGGCTGTCCAGCGGGTCAGGTCCAGCGTCTGGAAAAACTCAAAGGCCCAGCGCCCCCGTCTGTATCCCTCCCGGAATCCCCTCCAGCGGATCCACAGGGACGGGGTGTTGTACAACACCAGCAGGCACCAGGGGGCCGCCGTCATTCCCAGGGCAAAGAGGAGAACGCCCGCAGCGGAGGAAAGCGGCCGGAGGCCCCCCCAGAACAGCGGATCCCCCAGGGCCGCATAGGGCCCCATGAGGCTCTCCTTCAGAGCAGAGGAATCCGGCCCGGCGGTGTCCCCCCCTGTCTCCTCGATGCGGACGACCGACCCGAGGATCGAGGGCGTCATGCAGGGATGGGTATGAAACCGCCTCAGGTGACGGTTCAGAAGTTCCGATACTTCCCTTCGCTCGCGACTCAGCCGGCGAATCACCGGGATCATGGAAAAAGCAAATCCCAGATTCTGCATCCGCCAGTAATTGAACGACGCCTGGATGAGAAAGGATCGGACAAAAACCTCGATCAGGGGGGGGCGGGTCATGAACGCTTGGGCCTCGTCGTTTCCCTGTTGGATGAATCGGCGCCGTATCTACCATGATCGGCCTTGAAAGTCAAACCATTCAAAGGGTTATTCCAAGTGGAGCCGGGATGTTTCCCTCCGGAGAGAGGAATTTTTCCTTGACAGCCCCCCCGTTATTTGTTAGCAAACCCAGCCTCGCGGAACTCAATCATTCAGGCCTACTCATCCGGGCCGACCGCGGAAATCAAAGGCAAGGGAAAGGAGTCTCGACCGTGATCTGTCAGACCGTCAAGGCGGGCACCGAATGTTCCTTCATGTCCAAGAAGGGCTGCAGTTTTATCGGCGGAAGTTGCCTGGTCATCATCGAAAAGTGCAACGACTGCAACAAGGTGATCGAGGTGAACGGTGACAGCTACTGCCGCATTTACCCGGATCCGTCCGCCCGCTGGGCGTACGGAATCTGCCCCATGGCTTCCCACGTCAAGAAGGAAGTCAAGGAAGTGGTACAGAAGCTCAACCCTCTGAAAGCCTCCAAACGATCCAAGAAGAAATAGGGCGGGATCCCCCGTCCAGGGAAATGCAAAAGGCCGATCCGGACTATGGAAGCTCGGATCGGCCTTTTGCATTTCTGCGCAATGGAGAAATACCCGGTCTATCAATTCAACAAGTCCCGGATCTGGGTCAGCCCCTCCTTGACCACCATCAGCCGAGCATTTTCCCGCTCGTCTTTCTGGTCGTCCGTTCCATCCGGCCCAGCGGAACTTGCGAGGGTTTCCACGTTTTGCGAAGCACCCTTTCTGATCTGCCGCAGTTGCTTCTTCGCTCCTGCGATGGTGAACCGCTGCCCGTACAGGAGGTCTTTGATGATCAGAAGCTCCTCCACGTCCTTCCTGCGGTAGCGCCTCTGATCCGACCTCGTCCGCTCCGGCCTGACCGTCTTGAACATCGACTCCCAGTAGCGGATTACGTATGGTTCCACTTCCAGAATCCGGCTGACTTCACCGATTCGGAAGTAGGCCTTGTCGGGGATTGTCTCGTGCATATCCGGTAGACGGGGCTCTGGATCGCCGGCCGGGGTCCCCGGATCCCGGCAATCAGCCGTTGAGCGCCTTCCTCAGGACCTGGCTGGACTTGAAGGTCAGGACCTTTCGGGCGGTGATGGTGATCTCCGTTCCCGTCTGGGGATTCCTTCCCCGGCGGGAGTTCTTATCCTTCACCATGAAATTTCCGAATCCCGAGATCTTGATCTTCTCTCCCTTGGCCAGTGTCTCCTTCATGATTTCAAAGACGGATTCGACAATGCTGGCAGAATCCTTCTTGGAAAACCCGAGCTTCTCGTAAACTTCCTGAATGATGTCGATTTTCGTCATTTCTGCCCTCCTACCCTGTAACCAAGAATGATAGCCTACCGGATCCTGGCGCCACTGGCCGCCATGATCCTCTCCACGATCCGGCTGTGAACTTCCTGAATCTCCTGATCGGTCAGCGTCCGATCCAAGGCGCGGTAGGAAAATCGAAGACCGAGGCTTTTCATTCCCTCGGGGATTCCCTTGCCGGCGTATACATCAAAAACATATATCTTTTCAAGCAATTCTTCTTCATCGGCGGCAGCCCACCGGATCATCTCCCCGCTGGTGATCCCGGCGTCAACCAGGAAAGCCACGTCACGTGAACTGGAGGGGTAGCGCGGGACGCCCTGGAACTTCATTTCCTGTGACGCGACGGCGGAAAGGGCATCAACATCCAGCTCAAATACCATCGCCCGGCTTTTCAGGTCCAGGCGACCCAATACGTCGGGATGCACTTCTCCAAGGAACCCCAGTCGAAGGTCTCCGTGAAACAGGTCGCAGGATCTCCCCGGGTGAAGAAACGGCTCGGACGAGCGAACCCGGAAATCCCCCTCCCGGATCCCCAGCCCTTCAAGGATTCCCTCCAGACACCCCTTCAGGTCGTAAAAGTCGGCCTGGACGGACGTAAAGTGCCAGCGGTCTTCGTATCGCCGGCCCGTCAGAAGGGCTCCGACGCGGTCTCTCTCCTCGGGAAGCTCATAACCGTCCCGGGGGTGAAACACTTTCCCGATCTCGAAGATCTTCAGGTCCACCGTTCCCGAATTGGCATTGTCCAGCATGGTCTTGAGCAGGCTTGGCACAAGCCCCGTTCTCATGACGGACTGGTCCTCCGTCAGGGGATTCATAATTTTCAGCATCCGGCGGCGGAAATCATCCGATTGAAGACCCAGAATATCCGCAGAATGCGGCGAAACAAAGCTGTATGTGATGATCTCCGAGTACCCGTAACCGTTCAGGAGGTTTCTCACCCTGTCCTCAACGAGCCGGCGGGGATCCGGAGCAAATGGCGCCGCGTTGACGGCGGGCATGGTGACGGGAATTTTGTCATACCCGTGCAGCCTGGCGATCTCCTCGATGAGGTCAATTTCACGGGCAATGTCAACCCGGCAGGTAGGGGGCGTAACCCGATAGGTCCCGAATTGGCCCTCTTCAGGCCGCACGGTCATTTCCAGGGACTCAAGGATCGGCAGGATGTCCTTCTCCATCAGGGACAACCCCAGGATATCATTGACCCGCTTGACCCGCAGGGGAATGTCCCTCGCAATGTCAACGTTCAGGGGATGGGCGTCTATATAGCCCCGGCAGGATATGCCGTCCGCCATTTCCGCCATCAGTCCGGCCGCGCGATCCAGGGCCCGAACAACTCCTTCCGGATCGATTCCCCGCTCGAACCGGAACGCCGCATCCGTTCCCATCCCGAGAAAGCGTGATGAGCGGCGGATCGATCCCGGCTGGAAATACGCGCTTTCAAGGAGGACCGTGGAGGTGTCTTCCTTGACCTCCGAGTTTAGGCCGCCCATGATTCCGGCAATGGCCACCGGCTTGACACCGTCACAGATCAGGAGGGTCCCGTCTTTCAGGGTCCGCTCCTTTTCATCGAGGGAGACGAAGACTTCACCCTCCCCGGCCTTCCGGACAACAATGCGGCCCTCTTCCAGAAAACGGAAATCGAAGGCATGGAGGGGTTGTCCCAGTTCCAGCATGACGAAATTTGTGATGTCCACGACGTTGTTGATGGCCCTCAGACCGACGGCTTCCAGACGCTGGCGCACCCAGAGGGGGGAAGGACGGATCGCTACGTTGCGGACGATACGGGCGGTATACTGGGGACAGAGATCGGGGTCCAGGATCGTGACGGAGGTGACGGCGGAGACATCCTCCCCGCTCTCCGGCACTGTGACGGCCGGATAGCGCATCGGTTTGCCGGTGATGGCCGCCACTTCCCGGGCAATCCCGATCATGCTGAGGCAGTCGGAGCGGTTGGGCGTCACGCCGATGTCCAGAACGACATCGTTGAGATCCAGCGCCTGATCGAGGGGCGTTCCGGGCTTCAGGTCGGCCGGGAGGATCATGATGCCCGTGTTGTCGGACCCGATGCCCAGTTCCTCTTCGGAACAGAGCATGCCTTCAGAGACTTCCCCCCTGATTTTCGTCAGCTTGATCGTGTATCCGCCCGGAATGACTGCACCCACGGTGGCCAGGGGGACGAGGATCCCCTCCCGGACATTCGGCGCACCGCATACGATGGGCAGCGTTTTCTCTCCGATGCTGACCTCGCAGAGGGAAAGCTTGTCCGCATCCGGATGACGCTTCGCAGAAACGATCCGGGCCACCAAGACTCCGCTGAAGTCGGCCCGCTTCTCCTCCAGGGCATCAACCTCCAGGCCGGCCATGGTCAGACGATCGGCCAGCTCCTGCGCCGGGATTTCCACATCCACGTAATCTTTCAGCCACTTGAGGGAGACTTTCATCCGAACTGCTCCAGGAAGCGCCAGTCGTTTTCAAAGAAGAGGCGGATATCGCTGATGCCGTACTTGAGCATGGTCATGCGCTCCACCCCGAGACCGAACGCGAATCCCGTCACTTCCTCGGGATCGTAGCCGACATTCTTGAAGACTTCCGGATCGACCATGCCCGACCCCAGGATCTCCAGCCATCCGCTCTGGCCGCAGACACGGCAGCCCGCCCCGCGGCACATGACACAGCGGATATCGACTTCGGCGCTGGGCTCGGTGAAGGGGAAGAAGCTGGGACGGAACCGCAGGGCCGTATCTTCCCCGAAGAACTGGGTCAGAAACGAGGTGAGCACACCCTTGAGGTCTCCGAGTGTGATGTGGCGGTCCACAAGCAGACCTTCCACCTGGTGGAACATCGGCGTGTGGGACACATCCGAATCGGGACGGTAGACCCGGCCGGGGGAAAGAATCCGGACGGGCGGTCTCATCCTCTCCATGGTCCGGATCTGCACGGGCGACGTATGGGTGCGGAGGACGACGTTTCCCTCCACGTAGAAGGTGTCCTGCATGTCCCTGGCGGGATGGTCCTTCGGGATGTTCAGGGCCTCGAAGTTGTAGTAATCCGTCTCGACCTCCGGTCCTTCCACGATCGAGAAACCAAGCCCCGAGAAAATGGAATAAATCTCCTGCCTGACCCGGGTGATCGGATGCAGCCTGCCCGGCAGAACCGCCCGGCCCGGGAGCGTGACATCAATCTGTTCCTTGAGGAGAGCCTGCTCACGGCCGGAGGAGAGGATGGCCTGCAGGGCGGCTTCGATCCGTCCGTCCACGCCTGCCTTGATCTCGTTCAGGCGTTGTCCGAAGGCCGGCCGATCCGCCTGGGGCAGGGAAGAGATGGTTCGCAGGAGACCCGTCAGCAGACCTTTCCGCCCCAGATAACGGGTGCGGATTTCCAGAAGCCCATCTTCCGATGCAGCTTTTGCGATCTCCGCCTCCGCCTGCTTTTTGATCTCCTCCAAGTCGCCCGTCATGCTGCCGGAGTACCTTTAACCATGGTTACGATTCGGGAAAAGGCTCCTGGATCGTGGATGGCCAGATCGGACAGGATTTTTCGATCCAGGGCGATCCCGGCTTTGCGAACTCCGTCCATGAGCCGGCTGTATGTGATGCCGTTCATGCGGGCCGCCGCGCTGATCCGGGCAATCCAAAGCATCCGGAACTCTCTTTTTCGAACCCGCCGGTCCCGGAAGGCATACTTCATGGCCCGGTTCACCGCCTCGGTGGCGGTCCTGAGGAGACGACTCCGGGCACCGAAGTAGCCCTTGGCCATCTTGAATATCTTTCTTCTCTTCTTCTTTGCCGTCAGGCTGCGTTTGACTCTTGACATGATCTCCCTTCTCCTGATGCTGCTCGTTTATTTCATCGTGGGAGCGGATTCCCCGGTTGGGGATTCCTTGACGTGAATCGATGAACCCGTGATTTACAGATATGGCAACAGCGCCTTGATCGCCCTTTCGTTGGTCTTGTCCACCATTGCGGATTTCCTCAGGTTCCTCTTCCGCTTGGTCGTTTTCGTTGTCAGTATGTGACTGGAATAGGCCTTGTTGCGCTTCACTCTGCCCGTCCCGGTGAAACGGAACCGCTTGGCCGCTCCTCGGTGTGTCTTGAGCTTGCTCATGTCTCCTTCACCCCTTTTCCGTTCATTATCCCTTATCGACCGCTCCGGCCTGTTTCTTCGGGGCCAAGAACATGGTCATGTGACGCCCTTCCAGCCTCGGGAACTGTTCCACAGTACCGATGTCCGCCAGGAAGTTCCTTATCTGCTCCATGGTCCGGCGGGCATGATCCGCATATGCAATCTCACGCCCGCGGAACATCATGGTGATTTTTACCTTGTTCTGTTCCTCCAGGAATTTTCGGATATGGCGGATCTTGACCTGGAGATCGTGTTCCTCCGTTTTCGGCCGTAACCGCATTTCCTTGATCTGGATCACACTCGCGCTTTTCTTGGCGGTATGAAGTTTCTTACTCTGCTGGTATCGAAACTTCCCGTAATCCATCACTTTGCAGACTGGAGGATCCCCCTGGGGGGCAACCTCCACCAAGTCCAGCCCGGACTTCGCAGCAACGTCCAGAGCCTCCGCCAGCGTGAGGATCCCCAGCTGTTTCCCCTCGGCATCAATCACCCGGACCGATGCTGCACGGATCTCCCGGTTGATTCTCCAATCCTTTTGGATAGGCCACCTCCCTGTCTTGTCAGCCCTTGTTTACTGATACCGGGCGCACAGATCCTTCACCTGGCCGATGAAGGCGTCCACGTCCATGGGGCCCAGGTTCTTCCCGTCTCTCTGGCGGGGTGAAACCTTTCGCCCTTCCACTTCCCGGTCTCCGATGACGAGCATGAAAGGGATCTTCTGGCTCTGCGCTTCCCGAACCTTGTATCCCAGTTTCTCGTTCCGGAAATCTCTATCCACGCGAATCTCAGCCTCCACCAGCCGGCGGTAGACTTCCTCCCCAAAGGGAATCTGCCTGTCCGTCACAGTCTGGATGACCGCCTGGACGGGCGACAGCCAGACCGGTAAGGCGCCGGCATAATGCTCGATCAGGACCCCCATGAACCGCTCGATGGCGCCGAGGATTACCCGATGCAGCATGACCGGTCGATGACGTTCCCCGTCGGGTCCGACGTAAGTCAGGTCGAAACGGTCCGGCAGGGTGAAATCGCATTGTATGGTGGCGCACTGCCACTTCCGCTTGAGGGCATCCTTCAGCTTGAAGTCGATTTTGGGCCCGTAGAAAGCCCCGTCTCCCGGATTGACATCGTAGGTCATCCGGTTGTCCTTGAGGGCCTGTTCCAGGGCGTTCGTCGCCATGTCCCAGTCGGCATCGGAACCAATGGATTTCGCCGGACGCGTGCTCAACTCGACCTCGTAATCGAAGCCGAAGATCTTCATGGCGTAGGCGACGAAATCGGCGATGTCCCGGATCTCCGAGTTCAACTGGTCCGGTGTGCAGAGGATATGGGCGTCGTCCTGGGTAAACTGTCGTACCCGCATCAGGCCGTGGAGAACGCCCGCCTTCTCGTGGCGGTGAACGGTCCCCAGTTCGAAATATCGGAGGGGCAGGTCGCGGTAACTCCGCACCTTCGACTTGTAGATCAGCATATGGGAGAGACAGTTCATGGGCTTGATGCCGTAGAGCTGGTTCTCCACCTCCGTGAAGTACATGTTCTCGCGGTAGTGGTCGAAGTGACCCGAGCGCCGCCAGAGATCCGCCTTGAGGATCTGGGGCCCCATGACCATGTCGTAGCCGCGCTTGAGATGCTCCTTCCGCTCCCATTCCTCGATGAGATAACGGAGCATCATGCCCCTGGGATGAAAGATGACGAGCCCCGCGCCGGCTTCCTCGTTGACCTGGAACAGGTCCAGCTCCCGGCCCAGGCGGCGGTGGTCCCGCTTCCGCGCCTCTTCGAGAACGTGCAGGTACTCCTCCAGCTCTTCCGGAGTCGCAAACCCGGTTCCGTAGATCCGCTGGAGCATCTTGTTGTGTTCGTCGCCTCGCCAGTAGGCACCGGCCACGTTCAGCAGCTTGAAGGCCCGGATCATCCCCGTGGATGGAATGTGGGGACCCCGGCAGAGATCGACGTAATCACCCTGGCTGTAAAGGCTGACCGTTTTCACGTCCGGCGGAAGGTCCTGGATCAGTTCCACCTTGTAGTTCTCGCCCTTGTCCCGGAACAGGACGATGGCCTCTTCCCTGCCGATCTCCCGGCGCTGAAAGGGATTGTCGGCCCGGACGATTTCCGCCATGCGCGCTTCCACCTTCGCGAGGTCTTCCGGCGTGAAGGTCTCGGCGTAGTCAAAATCGTAATAGAATCCGTCCTCAATGGAAGGACCGATACTGACCTGAACACCCTGGAAGCTGTCCTGAACGGCCTGCGCCATGACGTGAGAAATGCTGTGGCGGAGGATCCCGAGCCCTTCCTTCGAGGTCATTCCGATGACCTCAAGGGCTCCGTCCTCATGAAGGGGACGGTTCAAATCCAAGGCATCTCCCCCGAACCGAACGGCCACCGCCGACGGCACCAAGTCATCCCGCCAGGAGGCCAGCACCTCCCGCGCCGTTACACCCGCCGGAAAGGTTTTCACCGATCCGTCAGGAAGGCTAACTCGGATTTCGCTCATCGCATCGTCCATTTCATCGGGCAAACACGCCACTCGCAGAGAATTCGCTGCGAATTAAAGAAAGGGCATCATCAAGAAAATGCTGATGCCCTTTCCCTGAACCCAACCGGCACGGGAAGAAGAGCTGTACCGGTGTTTTTTCATGGTAGGCACGCAGGGATTTGAACCCTGGACATCCACCGCGTCAGGATGGCGCTCTCCCCCTGAGCTACGTGCCTATGGGATTCCCTGATTCGAAGGCTGGTACTTTTACCAATTCGATTTTTCAAAGTCAAGGCAAATATAAAACAAAATTAGACAGACCGAGGCTTTTGCTGCTGATTGATATGCTGCACTCCGATCATGATATAGTAAAAACCGGAAACAACGGTAAACAACGCGGTAACCCAGACCAGTCCTGCCATGAAGGAATCTGCGATCGATCCGGGAACCGCACGCGATACCAGGAAGATGAAGACGGTCAGAATCTGGACGGCCGTCGTCAGCTTGCCGATGAGGGCCGGCTGGATTTTATAGGACACGGACATGATCGTGAGAACGGCCACCCCGATCAGGATGATGCAGTCCCTGCTGATCACGACCACGGAGAGCCAGCCGGGAAGGATCTTTTTCACGGCGAGGGTTACGTAACAACTGATCATGAGGGCCTTGTCGGCAATCGGGTCAAGATAGGAGCCCAGGACGGTCTGCTGGTGAAGCACCCGGGCCAGGTATCCGTCCAGGACATCCGTCAGGCCCGAGATCAGAAACACCAGGATCGCGATCTTGTAGGATCCCTGCATCAACAGGATGACGATAGCCGGCACCAGAATGATGCGCAGGATGGTCAGGCTGTTGGGAATGTTCAACCGCTCCGCCTTGTCCGGAACCGTCATGCGTCGCTTTACCTATCAGCTTTCCTGGTCCAGCTCCTTGTTCCAGTCCACCCATTCATCCCGGTCTGCCTCCGGAGAAAACGAGAACGGTTTGGACGCCACACCGGTCTTGTCGATGCGGATCTCCTGAAGCGAACGAACGATGTAGGTCCACTCTTCCATGGTCACTTTCGTGGGTCCCGGAATCGGCTTGGGTGCCGTGAGGCGCATGGAAGGCCCCGCCTGGGATTTGATTTCGTCCATGGTCTTCTTGCCGCCCGACACATTGACTTCGCCGTCGTACACCCGGACCAGTGCAGACTGGTCGGGATCAACATTCATGCGCCATATGGTCCCCCGAACACCCGCTACGGCGTTCTCGCAGGAAAGACTGAAATTGCTTCGCCCGGTGAAGCTCTTGCTGACCTTGGCCCAAGTGCGTCCCACGGTCATGTGGATCCGGACATCGCGGCTCTTGCTCGCCTCCACCGCGCTGATCTGCAGGATCTTGAAGCGCGTGTTGTCGGCAAAGCGAACGGACGAGCGATCCGGCAGCGTCAGCTCCAATCGCGAGCGTCGGCCCGTCACAACCTCGTCTCCGCCGCTCAGCAGATCACCCGCTCTCAGGGAACGGCTCCCCTTTTTCCCGGGCGTCTTCACGGTTGCCGAGCCCTGCAGGACGCTTACCATCGCCTGGCCGGGTCCGATCTTCAGAAAGGTCGCCCGGGCGGCGCGGACCGGGTCCGAAAGAGCCAGCCCGACACAGACGGCCAACACGCCGATTATCCATAGATACGTTTTCATAGCGACCTCCCTTTGTATCGGACACTGTCCGCTCGACCCACCGCTTCTGAACGCCGAGACGATTCCCCGAGCACGTACGGCAGCGGGTAACTATGCATCCGGCCCGTCCGGCAGCGTCTTCAGGGCCGAACTCACCATTTCCCTCAAAAGAGGCTCATAGATGCCGATCACGTCCTGCTCCAGCCATTTCCGGGTCACATGAAACGTCCGCTTCGACCTCGCCACCTTCATCTTCCAAAGCACATCCCCGCTTTTGGCGCTTCGAAGTGCAAATTGAGCCACTGCCGTGGTCTTGGCGGTATTCAGAAAGTAGGAGGTACCGCACGTTTCCATGGATATGAACAGAACCGCATCGACACCAAGCGCCACCCCGAGAGATCGGGCTGAATCTTCTCCATCCCGGATTTCCGCTTTGGCCAGGGCCAGCCGCTCGTCGATGCCCGCGAACGGAAGCCTTGGATATCCCTTGAAATAAAGTTCTTCCGCCACTTTGTCCCGGAGTATCTTTCCTCCTGCCGGGTCCACTGCTTTCGTGGCCTGAATGGGCGGCAGGACGGCAATCAGTCGGGCACCTCTCTTGGAGAAGTCTTCAACGAGCATGTAAGGTGCCTTCGAGCCGCATCCCGCCAGTACGATCAGAGCCGTCAGCAGGAGAAAAAACCGGATAGTCCGTCTCATCAACACTCCCTTTCAGGGTAAGAATTCAACATCGAGGCAGTCGGTTTTTCCCGCCCCCTTTCGGACTTGAAAAAATCCAGAGGATTCCAGATGTTTCGCAAACACAACCGGCGGATCGGCCGATTCTATGTCCAGCCGGATCTCACTTTGATCGACCTTCCGGGGCAGAACCTGCCGGACGCCCGGGACTCGGGACAACTCCTCCCGGACCTTCACAAATCGCTCAAATCGGCGAATTCCCGTGATTCGAACGGAAATACGATGCCGAGCAGCGTCGGCGGCTCCTTCCTGCCGAATCCCCATGCTCTTCAGATCACGGACCAAAAAGTCGGATATGACGGCGACCCGCAGTCGAACATGGTAGTTTCCGCCTTCCAACCCCTCGTCCAGAACGGAAAAGGTATCCACATAGCGGTCATGCCGTGAGAGGACCCGATCCGCTCCACGGGGAAGCTTCGCCGGATCGTCAGTCTTCAGGACCTCCTGAAGCGCCTGACGGACCGCTGCTCTCAGCGCATCGCGAACGGCACCTTCCCGCGCCCTTGCTTGATCCCCGCCCCGAACCTGGGCGGATCCCCGCGTGTCAATACTGACAACGGCAATGTCATCTTGTGAAAAAACAGGACTTGCCGCAGGAACCAGCGAAGAGAAAAGGACAAAGAGCACAGCCAGTCCGAAGGAATTCCGCTTTCCCTGACCCGAGTGGGGCATGGCTTTACGGGCCGTCCGTCGCTTTGAGTTTTTCAATTTCTTCCCGGATTACCCGTTCCGCGATGGGCGGGATCATCTCCCTGGCCAGGCGCTCCGCAATTTCCGAGACCTGCTGAAGCACCATTTCCCGGAGAGCCGGATCGGCAACAGCCCGGACGGGAATGTCCTTCACTACCTCCGTAAGATCGTGGATCCTCCGCGATTTGACGGCCGAAGCCCTTTCATGCAGGGAATGAGTTTCACGGCCTGAAGAAACAGCCGCGCCCTCTTCCAGGACTTCCACCAGATCAATGATCCTGCGGCTTTCCGGTATTCCTGCACCCGTCATGATCTCCCTCCGCGCCTGTATCTGATTTCCCGGCCATGCCGATCTTCACGGTCTGACAGCGGCGCAAACGGTATCATAACTCCCTGTGGGCATCAAGGGGAGAACCGAATCAACACATGGAGATTCGAATCGGGAAACAGCCGGTTCGCCTCAGGACCTGTCGTTCTCATCCGAGGTGCGGACGATCAGCTCATAGGCCCTTTTCTTCGATACCCCCAGACGGCGGGAGACCTCCGCAGCCAGATCGCGGCTCGAGAGAAGGCCGCTCCGGCGTGATTCTTCAACAGCCAGCAGGATCGATTCATCCGCCACATCTCCGTCCTGGACCGGTCGCCCGCCTGCCAGCAAAACAATCTCTCCTTTCAGCTCCCGCCCGGACAACTGCTCCCGAAGCGACTCCAGGGTCCCCCGGAGAATCTCTTCGTGAAGCTTCGTCAATTCCCTGGCCACCACGGCCAGCCTGTTTCCCAGGACGGCCGCCATATCCCCGATGGATTCCTTCAGGCGGACCGGGGACTCGTAAAACACGAGCGTTCCATCTTCCTCTTTCAGCGATTCCAGAAACCGCCGGCGTGCGGAAGATCGATGGGGAAGAAATCCTGCAAACAGGAACCGGTTCATGGGCAGCCCGGAGACGCAGAGGGCGGCGATTGCGGCGGTCGGCCCGGGGATGGGAACGACGGGGATCCCGGCCCCGATGGCACCGTTGACGAGAACGTAGCCGGGATCGGAGATTCCCGGCGTACCGGCATCCGCAACATAGGCAATATCCTGCCCGTCCTGGAGACGACGGACCAGGGACGGTGTGCGGCTTCGTTCCGTCTGGTCATAAAGGCTGACCAGGGGCGTCCGGATTCCGTAGGCGTTCAGGAGTTTCTTCGTCCGGCGGGTGTCCTCCGCAGCGATCCAGCGCACTTCTTTCAGAATCCGGAGCGCCCTCAGGGTCACGTCCTCCAGGTTCCCGATGGGAGTCGCCACAATGTAAAGCGTTGCCGTCGGCATGACTGGTTCCCCTTTTCGATTGACATATCAACGTGTTTTATGGTTAAAACCGACCGCCTTGAACGTGTCCTGAAGCAAGCCGTCAAGGCGGTAAAGTAACCCGTCGCGGCATGAACCGGGCCCGCCCCGCCGGCTGCCACTCGGACGCGACGGACAGGGATCGTTCCCGGGCCGGCGGAGAAACACTCATAACAACCTCCCCGGGAAAAGCCAACGTCAAAGAGTTACGGAGTGTCTGCGGCATGGCCATGAAAAAACGGGTCCTTGTGACCGGCGGCGCCGGATTTCTCGGCTCCCACCTCTGCGATTCGCTGATTGCACAAGGCGAGGAAGTCATCTGCCTGGACAATTTCTTCACCGGCAGCAAGGACAACATCCGTCATCTCCTTTCCCACGAGCGCTTCGAGTTGATCCGCCACGACATTACCAATCCGGTCTACCTGGAGGTGGACGAAATCTTCAACCTCGCCTGCCCCGCGTCTCCGGTTCATTACCAGTACAATCCCATCAAGACAATCAAGACAAGCATCCTTGGGACGATCCATACCCTGGGCATTGCGAAGCGCGTCCGGGCAAAGATCCTCCTGGCCTCCACCTCGGAGGTCTACGGCGATCCGGAGGAACACCCCCAGCACGAGGCTTACTGGGGCCGCGTGAACCCGGTGGGCATCCGGAGCTGCTACGACGAGGGAAAACGGGCCGCCGAATGCCTGATGATGGATTACCACCGGCAGAACGGGGTGCGGATCAAGATCGCGCGGATCTTCAACACCTATGGACCGAGAATGGCCCTCAACGACGGCCGCGTGGTCAGCAACCTCATCCTCCAGGCGCTCCGGGGCGAAGATCTGACGATCTACGGCGACGGCTCCCAGACGCGATCGTTCTGTTACGTCGATGACATGGTCGCGGGACTGATGCGGCTGATGAGCACCGCCGATGACTGTATCGGCCCGTTGAACATCGGGAATCCCGTTGAATTTACGATCCTTGCCCTGGCAGAGGAGATTCTGCGCCTGACGGGATCCGGATCGAAGATCCTGCACCGTCCCCTGCCCCAGGACGACCCGGTTCAGCGGAAACCCGACATCACGCAAGCGCAGAGATGCCTGGACTGGAATCCTTCCATTCCCCTGGAGGAAGGACTCCGGAGGACCATCGCGTATTTCCGCAGCACGCTCCAATGAGCGCAGGAGATTCCATGCCTTACAATCGAAACATTCTCTGCATCGGCGCCGGTTACGTGGGCGGTCCCACAATGGCCATGATCGCCCGTCAGTGCCCCGATTACAGGATCACCGTGGTGGACATCAACCCCGAACGGATCGCCGCCTGGAATTCCAACGAACTGCCCATCTATGAGCCGGGCCTGGATGAGATCGTCCGGGCCGTCCGGGGGAAAAATCTCTTCTTCAGCACGGATGTGGAAAAAGGGATCCAGGAGAACGACATCATTTTCGTGAGCGTCAACACCCCCACAAAGACTTTCGGTGTCGGTGCCGGCATGGCCGCGGACCTCCAGCATTGGGAAAAGACGGCCCGCCAGATCCTGCAGTACGCCCGGACGCCCAAGATCGTTATCGAGAAGAGCACCCTGCCTGTCAAAACGGCGCAGGCCATGGAGAGCATCCTTCGCCACACCCGGAACGGGATCTGGTTCGAAGTCCTGTCCAATCCAGAGTTTCTGGCGGAGGGATCTGCCGTCAGGGACCTCGCGAACCCGGACCGTGTCCTCATCGGTTCGCGGGAAACGGAAACAGGCCTGCAAGCCCGCCGGATTCTTGTCGACATCTATGCATCCTGGGTCCCCCGGGACCGGATTCTCACGTCCAACATCTGGAGCAGCGAGCTGTCCAAGCTCGTGTCGAATGCATTTCTTGCCCAGAGGATATCCTCCATCAACACCATCTCGGCCCTCTGCGAGAAGACCGAGGCCGATGTCGAGGAAGTGGCAAAGGCCGTCGGCATGGACAGCCGGATCGGCCCCAAGTTCCTCAACGCCAGCGTCGGTTTCGGAGGTTCCTGCTTCAAAAAGGACATCCTCAACCTTGTGTATCTCTGCCGGCATTACGGCCTGGACGACGTGGCGGACTACTGGGAGAGCGTCGTCCGCATCAACGAATACCAGCAGGAGCGCTTCCTGGCCACCATGCTGACGGCCATGTTCAACACCCTGGCGGGGAAGCGCATATGCCTGTTCGGCTTCGCCTTCAAGGCCAACACGGGGGACACCCGGGAGAGTCCCGCCATCTTCATTGCCCGGAGGCTGATGGAGGAAAGGGCAGAGGTGGTCGTGACGGACCCGCAGGCCCTCAAGAACGCACGGATGGACCTGAACGACGTTCCCGGGACCGTCCGGTACGTCTCCGACCCGTGCGAAGCGGCGGCGGGATGTCACGCCATCGCTGTCCTGACCGAGTGGGATCTCTACCGGAAACTGGACTACCGCCGCATCTACGAAAGCATGGAGAAGCCGGCATTCCTGTTCGACGGCCGGAACCTCCTCGATCATCAAGAATGTTTCAACCTTGGTTTCAACGTGTATCCCTTGGGAAAACCGCCGCTCAAGCATTTCTGATTTCGAAGAAGGAAGCACCATGAATACGGAACTGATCGATCGCCTTGCCCACCCGGGAACCACAAAAATCGTTTTCCTCGTCATGGACGGCCTGGGGGGACTGCCCGCCCCCGGTGGAACGGACACGGAACTGGAAACGGCGCGGACTCCAAATCTGGACGCGCTCGCAAGGGACGGGGTGTGCGGCCTTCTGGACCCCGTCGGCCACGGGATCACACCGGGCAGCGGCCCCGCCCATTTCGCCCTGTTCGGTTACGACCCCGTGAAGAACAACATCGGCCGCGGGATCCTGGAGGGGGCCGGCATAGATTATCCCATGACGGAGAAAGACCTGCTCATCCGGGTCAATTTCGCAACGGTGGATCGTGACGGACTTGTGACGGACCGGCGGGCGGGCCGGATCGACAACGAGACGAACCTTCGCGTGTGCCGGAAACTCCAGGAGGGAATCCGCCTCCAATCGAAGGTGCCGTTCTTTTTCGAGCCCGTGAAGGAGCACCGCGCCCTCCTCGTTCTTCGGGATGAGCGCCTCAGGGATGAAATCGAAGAGACGGACCCCCAGAAGACGGGGAAGCCGCCTCTTCCGCCCCGGGCAATCTCAGCGGAAGCGAAGGAAAGCGAAGCGATCCTCACAGAGCTGGTGAATGAGGCCGGTCGCATCCTGGCAGACGAGGAGAAGGCGAACATGGTCCTTCTCCGCGGCTATGCGAAGTACCGGAAGTTTCCGAGCCTCACGGAGCGGTTCAAGCTGAATCCGCTTGCCATCGCCTCCTATCCCATGTACCGGGGAATCGCCCGCCTCCTGGGCATGGCGGTGCATCCGCCAACGGACACGATCGCCGACGAGTTCGAGGCCCTTCGGACATCCTTCGGGAGTCACGATTTCTTCTTTGTCCACGTCAAGCCCACAGACTCGCGGGGGGAGGACGGCAACTTCGACGCCAAGGTGAAGGTGATCGAAGAGGTGGATGCCCTGCTGCCCCGCATTCTCGATCTCAGGCCGGATGTACTGGTCGTTACGGGAGACCACTCCACACCGGCCGCCCTGAGCGGCCACAGTTGGCATCCTGTTCCGGTCGTCCTGGCGGCAAAAACCTGCCGGCCCGACCGTGTGGAACGCTTTGGAGAGCGGGACTGCATACCGGGCGGGCTCGGGCATATTCCCATGGTGAACCTCATGGCCCTGGCCCTGGCCCATGCCGGCCGGCTGGAGAAGTTCGGGGCCTGAATCATAACAAACGGGGGGACCGATTGAAACCGGTCCCCCCTGCGTGTCCTGTCTTGACTGTCAAAAATCCCTGCTCAGCCTTTCTTTCTCTTCTCCAGTTCCTCAGCCCGGAGTTGCTTCCGGAGGATCTTACCGACGTTTGTCTTCGGCAGTTCGCTGCGGAACTCGACTTCCGTGGGCAGCTTATAGGCGGCCAGGTGGTCCTTGCCCCAGTTGATCAGCTCCTCCGCCGTCGCCTGCTCCCCCTCCTTGAGAACGACAAACAGCTTCACGTTCTCACCCCGTTTTGTGTCGGGAATGCCGATGGAGCACGCCTCCTGGATCTTCGGATGCTGGTAGTAGACCTCGTCGATATCCCGGGGGTAGACGTTGTAGCCGCCGGAGATGATCATATCCTTCTTCCGGTCGACAATGTAGAAATATCCGTCCTCGTCCATGGTGGCGATGTCCCCGGTGTAGACCCAGCCGTCCTTCAGCGTGCTGGCCGTCTCCTCCGGGCGGCCCTTGTAGCCGAGCATGATCTGGGGACCTTTGACGATCAGCTCTCCCCGCTCGCCCACGGACATGTCCGTGACGCCGTCTTCCAGGTCCACGATACGGCACTCCGTATCGGAGATGGGCACCCCGACGCTTCCCACCTTGCGGGCTCCACCATGGAAGGGATTGACGTGGGTGACCGGCGTCGTTTCCGTCATCCCGAATCCCTCCACGATGGTGGCACCCGTCAGTTTCTCGAAATCGTGAATGACCTCCACCGGCAGCGGCGCGCTTCCGGAGAAGGCTCCCTTGATGCAGCTCATGTCGGTGGACTTCAGGTTCGGGTGGCTCAGCATTCCGATGTACATGGTCGGCACGAGGGGAGCGAAGGTGGGCCGGAATTTGCCGATGGCCTCCAGGAGCGGCTCCGGCTGGGGGCGCGGCACCAGGACCTGGGCCCATCCCATATGGATGGAAAAGTTCATGGACACCGAAAGGCCAAAGACATGGAAGTACGGCAGGGCGCCCAGCATGATCTCCGTGCCCTTCGTGAATTTCGGAAACCAGGCGGCCAACTGCTGGACCTGCTTGCTCAGGTTGCCGTGGGTCAGCATGACGCCTTTCGATACACCGGTTGTCCCGCCGGTATACTGGTACATGGCGATGTCGTCGAAGGTCAGTTTTGCAGCGGCGGCGGTCGGGCCATACTTGGCCAGGCAGTCTTTCCAGCGGAAGACATCCGGTGCGGCCTTCACATCAGCGGCCATCTTCTTCTTTTTGGCCACCAGCGGGAAGAGAAGGTTCTTCGGGAAGGGAAGGTAGTCCCCGATGGATGTGTAGACGATCTGGCGGATCGACGTTCGCGGCCGGAGATCAATCATCCGGTTTCCCAGGAGGTCCAGGGTGATCAGGACCTTCGCTCCGGAGTCGTTGAACTGGTGATCCAGTTCCGGGTCCGAGTAGAGGGGATTGTTCATGACGGCGATGGCGCCGATCTTGAGGATTGCATAATAAGCCACGACGCAGGGGATCACGTTCGGCAGGAGAAGAGCCACGGCATCACCCTTCCGAATCCCGAAATCCGTCAGGCAGGCGGCAAACCGGTCCACCATGTCCTTCATCTGCCGGAATGAAGCGGTATATCCCTGGAAAATCAGGGCGGGCCTGTCCGGAAACTGCTTGGCCGTCCGCTCCATGATGTCCGGAAGGCAGAGATCCTCATACTGGACCCGTTCCGGGACTCCCTGCTCGTACGACTTCAGCCACAGTTTCTTTGCATAGACGCTCTCTCCTGCCATGAAAAGCCTCCTTTCAAGAAATAACGGACCGAACTGTAAGGGTTTCTTCAATACCGGGGCGGATGCCGCGTGTGCCGTCCACTTTCCGGTAAAGGGTGCGCGGTGAGACACGGAAGTATGACGGACGGATTATAATGGATCAGCGTCCCGTAATCCACAAAAAAAGCCCCGGCTCAATGAGCCGGGGCTAAAAAAACAATGGTCTGAAACCTTCTTTTTATTCCTCCGCTGGCGCGGCACAGACCTCAACCGGGGCCGGCTCTTCCTCGAGCCCCATGGCCTTCCAGACAATTTCCGCCAGGTCGAGGGCTTTCATGCTCTCTTCCTTGCCGTGGAACTTGATCCCGTCGCTCATCATGGTGAGACAGAAGGGACAGCCGACGGCGATGGTGTCCGCATTCACGTCGATGGCCTGCTTGGCCCGGGCATCGTTGATGCGGTCGCCGTGCTCCTCCATCCACATGCGGGCGCCGCCGGCGCCGCAGCAGAAGCTCTTGCCGTAGTTCCGGGCCATCTCCACAGTCTTCGCACCGGGAACCGCCGCGAGGATCTTCCGGGGCTGCTCGTACACGTTATTGTACCGGCCCAGGAAGCAGGAGTCATGGTAGGTGAAGGCACCTTCCACGGGTTTCTGCAGTTTGATTTTTCCCTTGGCGATGAGGTCGGCGATGATCTCCGTGTGGTGATAGACCTCGAAGTTCCCGTCGAAGTTAGGATAATCCTTCTTCAGGGCATTGTAGCCGTGGGGACAGGTTGCGATGACCTTCTTCACGCCATAGGCTTTCATCATCTCGATATTCGCCTGGGCGAGGGTCTGATAGAGGTATTCGTTTCCACCCCGCATGGCCGAGTCGCCGCAGCAGCTCTCCTCGTTTCCCAGGATGCCGAAGCTGACCCCGGCCGCCTGAAGGATCTTGGCGAACGCGACGGTGACTTTCTTCCCACGGTCATCGAAGGATCCGGCGCAGCCCACGTAGAACAGGTATTCCACGTCGGCGTCCTCGGCAAGTGTCTTCACACCCAGCTCCTTGGCCCAGTCCGCCCGCAGGTGGGATCCTACGCCCCAGGGGTTGGAGTTATTTTCCATGTTGCGGTAGGTCAACTGAAGCTCGGGAGCGAAGTCAGCCTCCATCAGGACCTTGTACTGCCGCATGCCGACGATCTTGGGTACATGCTCAATGGAAGACGAGCAGTTCTCCATGCAGTACATGCAGTTCGTGCAGTCCCACAGCTCGTGGAGATCGATGGCTTCGCCCACGAGGGCCCGCTCCGCCGGTGGCTGGTATCCCTCTCCGGCCATTTTGACTTTCCCGATAAGGGAGGCCAGATCCAGTATCCTTCCCAGCTTAGCGAGCTTGCCGTCGCCGGCGGTGGCATTCTTTGCCGCAACGGCGGCCGGTGCCTTCTCCAGCCAGTAGGTCTTGATGTCCTGGACCAGCTTCTTGGGCGACAGGTGCTTGCCCGTCAGGTATGCCGGGCATCCGTCCTGGCATCGCCCGCAGCGGGTACACGCGTCGGAGTCAAAGATCTGCTTCCAGGTGAACTCCTCCAGGGTGCCCACGCCAAAGCTTTCGGCGTTTTCGAAATCCTGAATCGGCTCCAGCTGGCCGACCGGTTTCAGGGTGGTCATGAAGTGGTTGGCCGGTGTCGTGATGATGTGCATCAGCCGCGAATAGGGGATGTAGGCGATGAATCCCAGGGCGATGAAGGTGTGGATCCACCAGGTCGCCGCATGCATCGCCTTTGCCGATCCCGGTTCAACACCGGCAAAGGCTTTGGCCAGGTTCCAGCCCACAAACGACCAGGTCTCCCAGGGGGCCTCCTGCCAGGTGACATGAATCCGGAGAGCCTCAATGATGAATCCCGTTACGATGATACCGAGGATCAAAAGCAGGACGATGGCGTCATCGGGGGTCGTATCCGGATTCCCCTTGTAGGTCAGGCGGTCGGGTCTCTGGATGTAGCGTCTCCACAGGGCCATGAGGACTCCAATCAGGACGAAGAGGCCAAAGAGATCCATGATCATGGAGAACACGAGGTAGAACTTGCCCCTGAGGAAAGCGATACCAAAAGGTTCGGTGATGTGAAACTCCGTCGCATCGAAGGCGGCCCCGAAAATGAGAACGAAGAACCCGAAGAAGATCATGCCGTGCATGATGCCCGGGTACAGGTCCTGCCAAGTCTTGATCTGCAGAATACCATTTCTCCAGAGCAGTTTGAGCCGTTCGTTGCGGTTGTCCGTGCGGATTTCCGGCTTGCCCATGGCGGTCCACATCTGCCAGCGCCGGAACAGGCCGACGGCAAGGATGACCATGGCGATGCCGGTAAAGAGAAAGAGGAACAGCTCGAAATGCTCGGCATTCCAGAATACCTGCCGGCCTTCGTTGCCGATTCCGATTGGTGCGATTCCGTGTGCCATAACTCCTCCAAGCGATATGTTCTTGCGTGATCAGCGAGGGGTGGCGAATGGGAAGCAAAGACAGCGGTGAAAGATGTGCGCATGGAAAACGTGCAGGTAGCCGACGACCCTGACGGCCGCCGGCTACCCACTGCGACTTACCACTGAAAATACCTGCTACCCAAGCAGCTTCTTGCACTCCTGCGTCAGGGCCGGCACGACCTTGAAGAGGTCATCCACGAGCCCGTAATCGGCCTTCTGGAAGATCGGGGCTTCCGGATCCTTGTTGACGGCCACAATATACTTCGAGGAGCTCATCCCGGCGAGATGCTGGATGGCGCCCGAAATGCCGCAGGCGATGTACAGGTTCGGAGACACGACCTTGCCGGTCTGTCCCACCTGGTCCGACTGGGCTCTCCAGCCGGCGTCCACGGCGGCTCTCGAGGCGCCCACTGCGGCTCCGAGGACCGCCGCCAGCTCTTCCAGGATGGCGAAATTCTCCGGGCCCTTCATGCCGCGGCCGCCGGAGACGATGATGTTCGCTTCCGACACGTCGATCTTGCCGGACTGCTCTTTCTGCACTTCCACAACCTTCGTCTTCAGGTCGCCCAGACCCGGGTCGAAGGTCTCGACGGCACCCGCCTTTGCGCTCTCGACAATCGGGAACACATTGGGACGAAGGGCCGCGATCTGCGGTGTCGCCGAAACAACGATCTCGCCGAAGCACTTGCCGGCGTACATGGGGCGAATCGCCAGGAGCTTTCCGTCGGCGATCTTCACGTCCGTGCAGTCCGAGGCCATACCGGTGGCCAGTTTGCCGACCAGCCGGGGGGCCAGGTCCTTGCCCTGGAAAGAAGCCGCCACCAGCAGGATGGACGCATCGTTGTCCTTCACGACCTTGGCGACGGCCGCCGCATGGGCATCCGTCGTATAGGGCTCAAACGCGGCGTTGTCGGCCACGTAAACCTTGTCGATTCCATATTTTCCCAGCTCTCCGGCAATACCCGACACGCCGGAGCCGCACACCACGGCGCAGGCTTCCTCGCCCAGCTGGTCCGCCAGTTTCCGGGCGGTGCTGGCCATCTCGAAAGTCACCTTCCGGAAGGCGCCGTCACGCAGTTCTGCTACAATCCATACACCTTTTGCCATGATCGATATCCTCCGTGATTCCGTATGTTTTTATAATTAGATGACCTTCGCCTCTTCCCGCAGAAGCTTCGCCAGTTCCGCCGCCTTGCCTTCGGGCGTATCGTCGGCGCAGAGGATCTTTCCAGGAGGACGGGCGGGGGGGGGGACCATCTTCGCCACTTTCGACTTTGCATCGCCTGACACGCCGAGGGCGGCGGCGTTCTTCGCATCGACAGGCTTCTTCTTGGCCTTCATGATGCCGGGGAGCGAGGCGTAACGGGGCTCGTTGAGTCCCTTGGTCGCCGTAATCACGCAGGGCAGGGACGTCTCGATGACCAGCTGGGCGCCCTCGATGGGCCGCACAGCCTTCACCGTCGTGCCATCGATGTCCAGCTTCGTGACGAACGTCACCTGGGGAACGCCGAGGAGCTCCGCCAGAATCGCTCCGACCTGGGCGGAGTCATCGTCGATGGCCCGCTGGCCGCAGAAGATGATGTCATAGGGCAGGCCCTTAATGGCTGCCGCCAGGGCTGCCGCCGTGGTGTAGGCATCGGCCGCATTGAGGGCGGGGTCGTCGATGTGAACGCCCTTCTCTGCGCCCATGGCCAGGGCGGTGCGGATGGTTTCCATGGAGACGATCGTCACGTCGCCGCCGACCTTCTCCTTCAACTTCAGGGCTTCTTCAACACCAAACTCGTCATAGGGATTCATGACCCACTTGATGCCGCCCTCGTCGATCCCCGATCCATCGGCCTTGACCTTGATCTGGGCTTCCGTGTCCGGAACCTGCTTTACACATGCGATGATATTCACGTTCTCCTCCTTCCCGAATGGGAGCCGGGC
The DNA here is from genome assembly GCA_964396205.1 of uncultured Syntrophaceae bacterium. Taxonomy (GTDB): domain Bacteria; phylum Desulfobacterota; class Syntrophia; order Syntrophales; family PHBD01; genus PHBD01. The sequence goes on along the minus strand of CAYNEJ010000008.1, from coordinate 1,733 downwards.
GGATTCGGCCGACTCCTCCATCCAGTATGTATTGGTTTCTTTATGCAAGAGGGCGGGGAGTCCCGCCCTCTTGTTTCCGATTGCCGATTAGAGCCGGTTCTTCACGATGTCGTCGACAACGGAAGGATCGGCCAGCGTGGTGGTGTCGCCCAGATCGTCGATCTGATTGGCGGCAACCTTCTTGAGGATACGCCGCATGATCTTGCCGCTCCGGGTCTTGGGGAGACCGTCGGCGAACTGGATCTTCTCCGGCGTGGCGATGGGACCGATCAGAGTCCGGACATGGGCGACCAGTTCCTTCTTGAGGGCATCGGACTTCTCGACGCCGCTCTTCACCGTCACGTAAGCATAAATGGACTGGCCCTTCAGGTCGTGGGGATAGCCGACGACGGCCGCCTCGGCAACCTTGGCGTGGGCGACCAGTGCGCTTTCCACTTCCGCTGTTCCCATCCGGTGACCGGAGACGTTGATGACGTCGTCGATGCGGCCGGTGATCTGGTAGTAGCCGTCCTTGTCGCGCCGGCAGCCGTCGCCCGTCACATAGTAGCCGGGGAACTGCTCGAAGTAGGTCTCGGCGAAGCGCTTGGGATCGCCGTAGACGCCGCGCATGATGCCGGGCCAGGGGCGCTTGATGCAGAGGGCGCCGGAGGCCTCGGTAGTCGTGATTTCCTTGCCCTCGTCATCGAGGAGCACGGGCCAGACACCCGGGAAGGGCATGGTGGCCATGCCGGGCTTGATGTCGATGGCGCCCGGGAGCGGGGTGATGAGGATGCCGCCCGTCTCGGTCTGCCACCAGGTGTCGACGATGGGGCACTCACCGCGGCCGATGACGTTGTAGTACCAGTTCCACGCCTCGGGGTTGATGGGCTCGCCGACGGTTCCGAGGATGCGCAGGCTGGAGATGTCGGCCTTCTTGACCCACTCGTTGCCTTCCTTGGCGATGGCGCGGATTGCCGTGGGAGCGGTATAGAAGATGTTGACCTTGTACTTCTCGACGATCTTCCAGAAGCGGCTGATGTCGGGGTAGTTGGGCACGCCCTCGAACATGACCGAGGTGGCGCCGTTGCAGAGGGGACCGTACACGATGTAGGAGTGTCCCGTAACCCAGCCGATGTCGGCGGTGCACCAGTAGACGTCCTCTTCCTTGTAATCGAAGATCATCTTGTGGGTGTAGGCGACGAAGACGAGGTAGCCGCCGGTGGTGTGCATGACGCCCTTGGGCTTGCCGGTTGAGCCGGAGGTATACAGGATGAAGAGGGGATCCTCGGCATCCATCGGCTCCGCGGGACAATCGGCGGAGGCCTTCGCCATGGCGTCATCCCACCAGATGTCCTTGGCGGGATTCATGTTGCACTTGATCTTGTCACCGACGCGTTTCACAACGATGATCTTCTCCACCGAGGGGCTCTCCGCCACGGCTGCGTCGGCGCTGTCCTTCTGGGGAACCGCTTTGGCACCGCGGAAGGTCCCGTCGCAGGTGACCAGGATCTTCGAGGCGCTGTCCTGGAGCCGGTCACGCAGGGAGTCGGAGCTGAAGCCGCCGAACACGATGCTGTGGACGGCGCCGATGCGCGTGCAGGCCAGCATGGAGATGGCCAGTTCGGGGATCATGGGGAGGTACAGGCAGACACGGTCGCCCTTCTTGATGCCCAGGGACTTCAGAACGTTGGCGAACTTGCAGACTTCCTCGTGAAGCTGCTTGTAGGTGAGGGCCCTGTCCTCGCCGGGCTCGT
>CAYNEJ010000007.1:32614-48565 GCA_964396205.1 uncultured Syntrophaceae bacterium | reverse complement strand
GTCGCACTCATGGGAGAACGCGGTAAACTCCGCCACGGCGAATTTGTACGCCATCTCCTTCAACATCTTCAGTTCTTCCGACAGTTCATAATCCATCGCAAACCTCCTGAGATCTATGTTCGCCCGCCCCCCAAGGAGAGGCAAGTCTCCGAAAAACTACGCTCCGTAAGTCTTCCGCAATGCGACCTTGTTGATTTTTCCGACACTCATTTTGGGAATGGCTTCGACGATCTCCTGGTTCGGTGCAAACACCAGGGGCATTTCAAGGATATGTTTGATGAGCAGTGGGTAATAATAAGACTGTCCCGGTTCGTAGGTCGCCGGCATGGGATTTCCCTCCACTGCTGGAAAGCCGGGAACGGCCCCCCCGAGCCGTTCCCGGGATATGAACGTGGACAACGCTTCCTACTTATAATTGAAGACGCCCTTTCCCACCTTGCGACCGAAGCGACCTGCCCGGACAAGCTGGACGAGAAGCGGCGCCGGCCGGTACTTGTCTCCCAGTTCCCGGTGCAGTCCGTCAATGACACGCAGGAGTGTTTCGTTGCCTACCAGATCCGAAAGGGCCAGGGGGCCGATGGGATGATTGCACCCAAGCACCATGCCCTTATCGATGTCCTCCGCGCTGGCCAGTCCTTCACCGAGGACGAAGAACGCCTCGTTCAGCATCGTGCAGAGGATCCTGTTCACCACAAAGGCAGGCGCCTCTTTCACGACAACCAGTTCCTTGCCGATCTTCTTTCCCCAGGCCTCGGCAACCGCCAGCGTGTCCGCACTGGTTTCGTATCCCTTGATGATCTCCAGAAGCCGCATGACAGGAACGGGGTTGAAGAAGTGGGTCCCGATGAACTTGTCGGGGCGCTTCGTCACCGCCGCCATCTCCGTGATGCTGAGGCCGGACGTGTTGGTGAAGAACAGACAGTGAGCCGGAACGATCTCTTCCAGCTCCGCATAAACCTTCTTCTTCACGTCCATGACCTCGATGACCACTTCAACCACGATGTCGGCGTTGGCCGCCGCCTCTTTCATGTCCAGCGTCGGCTTGATCCGGCCCAGAACGGCATTCATGTCTTCCTGGGTCCGCTTGCCCTTCTCCACTTCCTTGGCCAGATTCTTCCGAATCGTGTTCATGCCGCCGTCCACGAACCGCTGCTCAATGTCCCGGAGGGTGACCGAATACCCTGCCTGGGCACATACCTGCGCGATTCCATTGCCCATCAGACCAGCACCCAGCACACAAATGTTCTTGATCTCCATCTCCAACCTCCTTCCCGTTATTATGCACAGACCGTACCCGCCGCTTGCAGGCCGATCGTTGCTAACGAAGTGGTTTAAGGATGGGCCGTGAAAGCCAGGAAACCTTCTGAAGTCGGTCCCTTGCGGACCGCTTTGATGCAGGCCCGCCGGAACGGGTGGAACGGGTGGACTTTTATCGGCCGTTGGACTACATGTCTACCATCACATGCGACGCGGTTTATAACACATTCACCAACCCGTGACAACGACATGATTGACATTTCAGTCAAAATGCGCGCGATTTCATAAAGAATAGTTATGCATGTCATCCTGGACGGTTACAATGTCATCCGCCAGTCCGACACCTTGAGGGCATTTGAACGGAGGAGCCTCGAGGAGGCCCGTACCGCTCTGGCGCGCTCCGTGGCCGCATATCAGCAGAAGAAAGGACACCAGGTAACCATCGTTTTCGATGGCTGGTCCGGGGGCTCTCCGCTGGAAGAGCGAGACCGGTTTGGAAATGTCGAGATCATCTATTCCCGAAAAGGCGAAAAGGCCGATGAGGTGATCAAGCGGATGGTTCACCGGAGCAGCGAGGAAACCATCGTCGTCACCTCCGACCGGGACGTGGCGGATTATGCAAACCGCCATGGCGGCAGTGCCGTTTCCTCGCTGGACTTTGAGAGGATTCTGATCAGATCCTCTTCGGATAGCGCGTGCAGGGGAGCTCCGGAAGACACCGGCGATGAAGAAGAACGCCCGGGCAAGGGAAAAGGACCCTCCCGACGTCCGTCGAAGAGGGAGAAGGCATATCAGTCTCGATTCCGCAAACTATGACAGGCAGGCTTTTGAAATGGGGCCATCTGCGCCATTCCTGAAGTGCCTGACGGGGAAAAGGAGGTCTGTCAGCGGGAACAGACCCCGATCAAAAAACGTTCCAGCATATGCCTGGGGTTGCGGGCAGTCGACTTCAGGGCCAGGTCCATCGTGGCCAGGTCCCCAATCCACGCCTCCAGATCGCCGACAGAGAAGGATCGAGCGTTCCGCAGGGCCAGATAGACCACATAGGGATGCTGATTTCGAAAACCCCCTTCCTGCGGGTAGGAAGTACCACCTGTCCGGAAAGCCGGATAAACAGTGCGCTGAAAGTCAGAAAACTCCATCCCGGCCCGATAGGATGGTGGAAGTTGTCCGGACCGGATCAGAGCCGCGGCGTCCCGAAGATTGCGGATCTCCCGGGCCACGATGGAGAGGATGAAAACAGGGGCTTCGCCCCTCAGCAAGAGCTCATCGAGAGTCAACAGGCTCCGGGAGAGATCTCTTGCCGCCAGGGCGGTCGTCAGGTCGAAGACCGTGTCCTCCTTCGTTTTGCCAACCGCTTCCTCCACATCGCGCGCTTCGATGTTCGCCCGGTCGCCGACATAGGAGATCAGCTTTTCCACCATTTTCAGCGATTCGCGGAGCTGGAATCCGGTTTTTCTTCCGATCGTCAGCAAGGCATCGCCGGCCAGCCTTTTACCCGTTCCCTTCAGAAGATCCTCGACAGACCGCGCAAGAGACTGTCTCTGCTTTGCCTCTCCCTTCACCGATGCAAAGGTCAGGACGCGACTCTTTTCGCTGATGATCTTGAACAGCCTGAGCCGGCGGTCTGCTGCCGGGGCCGTCAGGATCAAGCAGACATCCTCGGGCAGTCCGGCACGGAAATGCTCCTCCAGACGTCCCGTACCATCCGTGGAAGCGGATTCTTTTATCCCGTTCCGCTCGCACATCTCCATGATTCGGGGGAGCCACGAAAGCAGATCCCGGGCGGATTCCGCGCCGGCAATGCGAATCCATTCCTCCTGGGTCAGGTTTTTCCAGCCACCGTCTTTCAGGTCGTCCACCCGCAGACCGCTGACTGCCAGAAACTGGGAAAAGGATTGTACAGCCTGCCTCGGATGGCGTTCCAGCAAATCCCGGCCTCTCTGGAGAAGCTGGGACGATGTGGCGGCGGACTGAAACAGACGGGCGTTCCTGACAACGACGACCTTGCGGCCAGGAATGAGCGGGGGGGTATTCAGGTGATCCAGGAGAAGTACAGGGGTTTCCTGATCGCCGTCGAGAGAAAACAGGCACCAATCCCGATCGGACTCCGGAACGAGTGCTTCGGTGATTTTCTTCAAGGCATCCTCAATGAGGAACTCCTCGTCGCCCAACAGCAGATAGCAGGATGCCACAATACCCTGCCGGATTTCCCGCAGGATGGCCGTCAATGAATCTTTCGATTCCATACCTACGTCCTTGAAGAGAGAGTTGAGGATGAGAGGGACCCACACGCTGGAGAAGCAAATGCGGGATGGGCGGTCGGATCAGAGGATGATAAATCGTTGAATGTGCCGGACAGCATCTTCCGGGTCGTCGGTGATTTTCAGGAGCCCCAGGTCCTCGGCGTCAATCTTGCCTTCTTTCACCATCACCTTCTTCAACCAGTCCAAGAGGCCCTGCCAATAAGCCCGTCCTAGCAGAATGACGGGGAAGCTTCGGATTCGCTTTGTTTGAATCAGCGTGAGTGCTTCGAAGAGCTCGTCCATCGTGCCGAAGCCCCCGGGGAAGATGACATAGGCTACGGCATACTTGACGAACATAACTTTTCTGACAAAGAAATACTTAAAATCAAGACTGATGTTTGCGTATTGATTCGGTTTCTGCTCATAAGGGAGATGTATGTTCAATCCGACGGACTTGCCACCGGCAGCGGCGGCGCCCTTGTTGGCCGCTTCCATAATCCCGGGTCCGCCACCGGTGATCACACCAAAACCTTCTTCCGCCAGCCGGCGGGCAAGTGTTTCCGCTTTCTCGTAATAAGGATCGGATGGTGTGAGGCGCGCTGAACCGAAAATGGTAACCGCATGCTTCACCTTCGAGAGGGATTCGATGGACTCGACGAACTCAGCCATGATGCGGAAGATGCGCCATGACTCATCGATAGACAGGGCGTCCACGAGATACTGCTTTTCATCCATCCCGAATTCCCCCGGCGAAGGAAACGCACAGAATCCGGGACTAGCGGCAACCGCCGTTCATTCCATCCCGGATACATCCATCTCGTATTTCAGGAATGGCGGCGGCGCTGCACCTTGGCAAAACGTCGGCGGGCTTCGATCGCTTTTCTCTTTCGCCTCACGGAAGGCTTTTCATAGGCCCGGCGCAATTTCAATTCCTTGAACAAGCCACTCTTGGAAAGCTTGTTCTTGAGGATCTTCAAGGCCTTTTCCACATCATTATCAAAAACCTTTACTTCCAAGGCCATCCATCCTTTCTTTTCTGTGTGTGTTCATCCTGTCTCCCCGAATCCAGTACGATCCGGCTTCGCGATAATTATGATTCCAGTTATATATCAATAGGTTTCATATTTCAGGCCATTGGGCACAAAAAAAGGGCAGTACGGCGCATCTATCCCTATCGTGCCGTAAACCACCCTTTGACGCCGAGTATTCTAGATCACGCTCCTTATCGGCCCGGTACGAGAACGCTCCTGACGATTCTGAGGAACTCCCCGTTTTCTCTTCGCGTTCCCACGGTCACGCGAATGCCGCTGGCTGCCCCCGGTCGGCTGAATTTCTTGACGACAATGCCTTCCCGAAGGAGGGCCTCATATACGTCATCCACTCGGAATTTGCAATAGAAAAATATGAAATTAGCGTCCGTCGGACAGGTCTGCACACCCCTGATGGAACACAGTGACTGCATGAACTTTTCACGCTCCTTTCGAACCCTGGCAGCCTGTTCGAGAAAGGCCGCTTCATGCTCGAGATAGAACGCCGCCGCAACTTGGGATAGTGCATTCACGTTATAGGGTGCACGTACCTTGTTTAACTCCTTCACCAGTTCCGGCGCACCGATCAGAAAACCGATCCTTATGGCGGCGAGGCCGATTTTGGACAGCGTTCTCAGGATTACAAGCCGCTCGTATTGCTTCAACTTCGGGAGAAAGGTCCTGCCGGAAAAATGAAAATAAGCTTCGTCCACCACCACTACTCCAGGAGATGCCGTGATCAGCCGTTCCATCCGATCTTCGCTGAAACAGCCACCGGTCGGATTATTCGGATAACTCAGAAACGTGATGGCCGGTTTCTCGGTTCCAAGCAGCCGCTCCATGGGCTCCATATCCAAGTCGCCATGCGCATCCAGGGGAGCTTCGAGAATCCGGTATCCATTATTCACAGCCGCAATCCGGTACATGGCAAAGGTGGGCACCGGGATCAGGATTGCCGCCCCGGGCCGCGCCATGGCCGTACAGAGAATGGCGATGGCCTCGTCGGATCCGTTGCCGATAAGGATCATATCGTTGCCAACCCCGAAATGCTTCGCATAGGCCTTTCGAATGCGCGTGGCACCCGGTTCGGGGTAGTGATGAAGGGCAACGGTCCGCATGGCTGCAAACAGTTTGCTCCGCAATCGCGATGGCATCGGAAACGGGTTCTCATTCGCATCCAGCCTGATCCTGGCCGGAGTATCCTCGATAGCGTAAGCCTGTTGGCCGGCTACTTCATCCCGGATCAGGGATTGTATATCTTTCATTTTTGTGCTCTTTCCGGAACTCAAAGGGATGTGCCGTACAAAAGCTTCTCCCGACCGATTCGTTCGGCGAATATCGACTCCCTCTCCGTCATGCCCGATTCGGTGAAGGAAAGTCCCCACTCACCGGCAAACGCCTCTTCCAGACATCGGCTCATCTGTACAGGCGTTTCTTCTCCCACGGGCAGACAATCGCGAATACAGGTCACGGAATCGGCAAGCGACCGGACCTCTTCAGCCGGTTCCCCGGTCCCTCGAAGGATTTCCGCAGTCCGGTCAGCATTGAAATCGATCAGAATGGAGCCATGCTGTAAAAATGCGCCTTTCGACCGGGCCTGGGCACTCCCGCATATCTTGCGACCATTTACGAGCAGCTCATATCGTGAGGGTTTCGCGAAGCAGGATGCATTGAGGAACGTCGATGAGCCGGGCCGGCCTGTCTCGGCGCAATCAACCGGAATGCCCCAATTTCGAAGAGCCTTTGACAGGCACCGACTGATTGCCAGGTATGTCGCCAGAATCCCGGGAGCAAAACGCTCCTCCTGACGGGCAACCACGGCATAGGTCAGATCGCTCCCGTGCAGAACCGCTTTCCCGCCCGTAGGACGCCGCACAATATCAATCCCGAGGCGCCGGCAGGCATCCAGGTTGACCTCCGACTGGATGTCCTGGAAATGTCCTAAGGAGACGGATGGATGAAGCCATCCATAGAATCGGATCGTTGGCGGTGAACGGAGGTCCTGAACCTCACGGAAAATGGCCTCATCAATGGCCATATTGTCGAATGCCGAGTGAACCTGATAGCGCAGGACCCTCCATGAAGACACGGGAATCTCAGTCCACCTCTCCTTCTTGGACAATAAAATCCTGGTATCCCCTTGCGTCCAGGAGATCATCCAGTTCATCAAGATCTTTCATGGCAACGACGATCATCCATCCCGTATCATGGGCGTCGCTGTTGATGATCCCGATGTCATCGGTCAAGTCTTCGTTGATGTGAACAACATCGCCGGTTACGGGAGAAATCAGATCCACAACACCTTTGACCGCCTCAATGGAACCGAATGGCTCATCCCGTTCCACTTCGTCCTCCGGATCCGGCAGTTCGATGGCATGCACTTCACCAAGCCTCTCCTGTGCATAATCGGTGATCCCTATCGTCGCCAGATCCCCTTCGATACGAACCCACAGGTGCTCCCGGCTGTAGTAGAAATCATCAGGAAATACTTTCATATAATGGCCCCTGAAACGTGATTTATTCTGTTCGGGACTGGATTTCTGCTTTATGCGGATCATCCAGTCCGGCGATACAATCCATCGCTAAAGTACCGTCCATACCTTCGGCACCCTGGAGAGGATCTCGACCCCATCGCGCCGCACCAGTACCATTTCTTCCAGCCGGATACCCCATCTCCCTGGAAAATATACGCCTGGTTCGACCGTGACCACCATCCCTTCTTCCAGCACTTCATTGGATCGCGTCGATAGCCGGGGCGCCTCGTGAACATCCAACCCAACGCCATGCCCCGTTCCATGGGAAAAGAATTGTCCCCACCCGGCTTTTTCGATCCTTCCGCGCGCCCTGTCGTCCACTTCCCTGCAGGGAATACCCGGACGGACGGCTCCCAGCGCCTCAAGGAGGGCTTCCCGAACAACCGTATGTGCCTGTTCTTTTTCCGGATTCCCAGGGCCCAGAACAACCGTCACGGTTTCATCGGAGCAATAGCCGTCAAGGATTGCACCACAGTCGATGATAATGACATCCCCTTCCCGAACCCGGCGCGACCCCGGGGCTGCGTGTGGCAGAGCCGAGTTCTCCCCGGATGCTGTGATGATCGGGAAAGACGGTCCGTCGGAACCATTTTTCCGGAGCAGGTGATCAAGCTCGGCAGCCAGTTCCCGTTCGCTCACTCCCGGCCTGATTTGCGAGAAGAGGGAAAGAACGGATTCAGAAGAAATGGCGGCGGCCTGACGCATGAGGTCGATTTCGGCGTCATCCTTGATGGCACGAAGAAGCTGAATCTCCTCCCGGAGGGGGCAGAGAGACTTGTCACCGACCTGCTGGGTCATGGACAGGTAAAGATCCACCGAAAGTGAGGCGGAGTCGAAACCAAATGAGCAATTGCCTTCGTCCGCCATTGCATCCAGGATCCCTCTCACTTTATCGTCGTACAACCTGATCTCAGCCGTGTCCGCCTGGCTGGCCGCTTGCGTCTGATACCGGCCATCTACCAAAAGGATCGTTCGGCCGGCCAGCAACAGAAGGACGCCATCGCTTCCGGAAAAACCCGTAAGATAACGGATCGTCTTTAAATCAAAAAAAATGATCCCGGCAAGACCGAGAACCGGAAGCATGGATGCTACCCGGATCTGCCGTTTGCGATAAGAAGTGAGGTCATTTCCCATGGGATCTCAACCTATCAATGTTTTTCAACCAGCGCGCGAGCTCTTCAGCCAGCCTCTCCCGCGACTCGGCACCAGCCCGTGTGTCCACTTCGGGAAGCGCCTCCAGCCTGCTCCTGGCTTCCCCGTGACTCGGGTCCCGCCTCAGGATTTCTTCAAGAACACCCCGCGCCATGTCCAGGTGCCCCTGGCGAGTGTATAGATCAGCCAGGGTAACGGTCCAGAACTGGCGGTCTATCTCTTCGACGTGTTCGTAGCGGTCCCCCGGACCATGCTCCATATCCCGGTCCGATTCCCCATCCGGGTCTATTCTTGCGGAGATCTCTCCCGCGGCGGGGGTCTCCGGATTCAACCGGAGAAACGTTTTGTAGAATCGCGTCGCTTCAGCCGAACGGCCCTTTCGGGCAAATGAATCGCCCGCATCAAGGTAGACCTGGGCCGCCAAATGAATCCAGCGATCAATTTCATGAATCCACTCGCGGGCGGAATCCAGGGCATCCATGCCCAAGAGCGCTCTGCAGAGAACTATTTTCCCTTCAAGGTTGAACGGGAGACGAGCCAGGTTCTCTTCTGCAAGCCGGCGGGCGCTATCATAATGACCCTGCTCCAGCAGCAGTTGCGCCTCTTCCAGAAACGGTGAACCTCCCTGAATGTCGCTCGAATCCATTGGCCAATGTGTTTGAAATGTTTAAGTTTTCAGCCGTCCAACACGGCCCGGTGAACGCTAGCACAGCCCCCCAGGGGTGTCAAGGAGGAAAACGATGCTTTTCGAGGGGATGCGCACATCCACCGAGAATCCGTGACGGAGCTCGGTGAAAAATACCGCCGCAATGGTGAAAACCCCCGATTGTCATGGATTCGCGCCGCATGTACGACCCATGAGAAAGTCCTATTAAACATATGTACATCATATATTCCGATAGCTTCGGCATACAGGAAGATGATGCGCTATTAATGGTCCAACAATTGCAATGGTTGACATACTGCCTGTAGAGGCAAACTGCCCGAAAGGGCAGGACGCAAAACCAGCGGCCTACGTCTTGAAATGGGATATGGCGGCAGGGTTGCCGGGCGCCAGCAGTCAACATCATCCTTCAATACTCCGGGATGCTCCCGTTGGCTGTCCGGAAATCCGACCATTCACCCTCCAAGCCGTCACCTGATACATACCGTGGGCACCAATCTGCGGATACGCTTCTTGATTTTGATGTTCGGATATGAGAATATTTGTCTGATTTCAATCATATCCCTCTCAAGAAGGAGATCAAGGAGCATGCTGATGACATCGTTTACTCGCAAGTGGATCATGACACGAATTGTCCCGTTGATTCTTCTGGCGCTCGTTTTCAGTTTGCCCGCAGCGGCGAACGGCCAGGATCGGCCGGCGGCTAAGGACCCCTGCTCGGCCATGACCGAAACAACTCTGCACAGTGTCTTTGACAAGATTGCACCGGGGGGAGTCACCATCCTGTCCCATCGTTCCAGCCCCATTGAAGGCCTCTGCGAAATCGCCATCGGCAGCAAGGTGAATCCTCAGATTGTTTATCTCGACTACGGGAAAAAGTACGTCCTCGCAGGATCTTTGTTCGACGCCAAAGACATGACAAACCTCAGCTTGATCACGCGAAAGACCATTCAAGAGCAGTTCCGGGTGGATGTGTCAAAGATCCCTGTTGAAAACGCGCTCCGGATGGGAAGCGATAATGCCGCACAAAAAATCATCGTTTTCACGAATCCCGACTGCCCATATTGCGCAAAACTTCACCAGACCATTCGACAGATCATTACCAAGCGGAATGATTCGGCCTTTCTCATCAAGATCCTGCCGCTGCACAAGGATACTTATGCGAAAGCAAAGAGCATTGTCTGCAGCCGTTCTCTGAAAATGCTGGAGGACGGCTTTGAGAATAAGGAAATCCCCCGCACAGACTGCCAGACAGATGAACTGGAAAAGAACCGCTTGTTTGCCGAGTCACTGGACCTGTTGTCAACCCCCACAATGATTTTCCCGGACGGTTCGGTCATCGTGGGAGCCATTCCGGAAGATGAATTGCTGAAAAAACTGGATTCGAAAAAATGACATCCGTGCGACGCAGTAACACAGCAGATTACAAAATGCGAACTTCCGGGAACATCGGCAGTGGCTTTACCTTCAAAGGCTTCAGCCTTGCCGAACTCCTGATCATCATTGCTATCATCGGCATCCTCGCGGTGATTTCAGGATATTCCTGGCAGCGCTATGTCACAAATGCCAACCTGCGGGCCGCCGCCCGGGAGATTGCCACGGATTTCTCCTGGGCAAAGGAAAACGCCCTCAAGGAAAATCGAAATTACACGATCACGTTCGATGTTTCAGGCAATCAGTATACGATTGCCCCGGGAGCAAAGGTGAAGAGTCCCACTTTCTTCGGGACCGACATTCGCATCACAGGAGCCAACTTCGGGATCGGAGGCACGACCATTACATTCTTGCCGAGGGGTACGGCATCGGCCGGGAATGTAGCGCTTGTCAATAGTCGTGGTTCAACGGCCAGTATTGTAGTGAACATTACAGGGAAAAATTATGTTCAGTTTCAGACGCAATGAGCGGGGGATTGGCCTCCCGGAGGTCATCATCGCCATTTTCCTGACCACCATCGGTGTTCTGGCCATCCTGTCCTTGCAGCCATCCGCATGGAGAACGGTAGGACGATCCGATTTCCTGGGCCGGGCGGCGGAAGTCCTCTACAAGGAATTGGACACCCGTGAAACCTGGATCATGAACCCTTGTAACGCCGTGACAACGGGAACCACAACCACAGCCGTCAAAACCAGCGGCATGGCCGGCACGATCACCGGGGACGCCACGTACACGGTAACCACGACGGTAACCAATATCGGGACCGGCGTCTGGCGGGTTACGGTTCGGGTAACTTGGCCGATCAATACGAGGGGGATCTCGGAGAGTCTGGTGGTGACCAGACAGGAAAAATTCCGATTCCCGGAAGGGTGTTCGAGCGTATGAGAAGCCACAAAGGGTTTACTCTCATTGAATTGCTGGTTACCATGGTGATCGCCGTCATTCTCATGATGGCCATCTACGGAGCCATCAACTCCGCCCAGCGATCCACCCAGGGGATTGAGCGAAAGGTGACGGCCCAGCAGGATGTCCGCGCTGCCCTGGAACTCATGGCCATGGAGATCCGCATGGCTTCCTTCAACCCGAATTTTGTCACAAATATCTGGGTCGATCCGGGCAACTGTTTCAGTGCGAGCGGAAGCCAAACCTACCAGGGAATCCAGTCGGCCACAAACAATCTCATCACAATTGAAATGGACATCAACGAGAACTCCGTGATCACGAACAACACCAACACGGACCCCAACGAAACGATCGCTTATGTCTATGACGCGGCCAATCAGTATATTACCAGGATGACCAACTGCAGCGGGAATGCGCAACCATTTCTCGGTGAGACCGCAGCCAGCGGCCGTCCCCGGACGGTCCGCGTCATCAACGACATCAACAGCAACGGTGCTTATGACGCGGGCGTCGATATCCCCGTGTTCCGCTATTACAACGGGAATGGAACCGAACTGGTCAGCTTTCCGGCGGACATTCCGAACATCCGGCGCATCGATATCACTCTGGCGGTCGAAACTGCGGAGATCGACCCCATGACAAACCAGAGAAGACGCCTTATCTACTCAACCAGTGTTACGCCGAGGAACCATGTTGCCAATTGATAGAAAGCAAATGCGGTCTCTTCTGTCGGAACGAGGCTTTGCGATGGTGGCGGCGATCATGGCCTGCCTGATTCTCCTGGCAATCGGCATGCTCGTCATTCACCTGTCCACGGGAGACTTGCGGACCAGTGCCATGACCGTGGGGGAAAAGAAGGCCCTTGCAGCCGTGGAAACGGGGATCCACCGGCTCATGCAGACCTTCGACCCGGAGAACCTGTCGGCAACGACCTCCAACACCCAGGTCGATTCGACCAACGACCCCAACTCCTTCTACTCCATCGGAGCCGCAGTATCACCCACTTCAGGACCCTCCATTATCCCCATGGCTGGATTCGCCATCGGCGGGGGACAGCAGTGGGGACAGGCCCGCTTCAACGTGGATGTGACGGGGACAAATACAACCTATAACTCCACCGTCACCGTCGGAATCGGCCTTGGTTTCGGCCCGGTGGAAATCAGTCTGATGCATCGCTAAACCGGAGGAGTTCTTATGAAGCGTTCGCTTTTTTTCTTTTGGATCCTGCTACTTGCTTGCATCCTACCCACGCTTGCCATAGCTCAGGAGGAGGAAGATGAATCAGCGCTGTTCACCTCCCTGGCACCGGATGCGCTGATCGTTCTCGACCTGTCGGGGAGCATGAACTGGGCAGCCGCCGGAGAGTACATGTATGCAGCCAGCTGTTCCTCTGACGGACCGTTTTATAACGATGCCGCCGCAGGCCTTGTCAGGTGTACGATCAGCACGGCCTACGTCCCAAAATATGGAACAACGAACTGCAACGGTGCCTTTTACAAGACAAGCCGGACGGGTTACACGACCAACTGCAGCCGCCTTGCCATCGCCAAGCGGGGGCTTTTCGAGATTCTGGACGACAACAACGATACATACATCAACATCCAGGACTCGAACAGCCTGGGAATCCGCCTTGGATACATGCGCTATTACAATTGCAGCTATGACGAGAGCGGCGACTACTCCAGCGGCTGCAACAAGCTCCTGAAGACCATCGACACCAAGTACAGCAACATCTATTGCGGCAGCTCCTCGAGCTGCACCTCTGCCAGCCCCGGAGCAAGCACCAATATCGCCGGTGCCACCGCCACAGGCGGCACCCCGCTGGCCGGGGCACTGAACGAAGCCAAGGCCTATCTCGATTACCACAAAAACACCGACAGCGCGGCCCTCTGCCGCTCGAAATTTGCCATTCTCATCACCGACGGCGCCGACACCTTCGCCTGCAGCGGCAATGGCCAGGAAAATCAGGTGGACCAGTACAAGCGCCGCCGGGCCTTTGTCGAAAAGGCCCGCGCCCTTTCGGCCGCAGGTTACCGCACTTTCGTGATCGGTTTCGGCGCGGCCATGCCCCACTTCCTCAAGAACACATTGAACTGGGCTGCTTTCCTCGGCGGCACGGACAACCCGCAGGCAACCAACACGGGCAACTCGACAGCGTACACCGAGGTATCCTCCCCCTGCACAACCGTGACGGTCACCAGCGGCAGCCAGTGCCTCGCCACGGCGGACTACAATGTGGCAAATTCCATCTGTTACCACACCCTGGCCGGTGAAGATCCCCATTATTACTCACCCAACGACCCAGGGGAGCTGTCTCTGTCGGGATATGCATTCATCGCATCGAACCCGAGCGAGTTGTCCACCGCCCTCAAGGCGGCCTTCACGATCATTCGCGAGGCCACCTATTCCTTTTCCCAGGCCTCCGTCCAGTCGACCCGGACCCAGGATGAAAATTACATCTATGAAGGTTCTTTCCAGCCTGTGACAAACGACCCCTTCTGGCTCGGCCACCTGAAGAAATTCAGCATCAATGAGGATGGCAGCATCGGCAGCGTGATCTGGGACGCCGGGCTCAAGCTCCAAGCCCGGGGAGCCGATACCCGAACGATGAAAACATATGTGGGGGGTGCACTGACATCCTTCACGAAGAGTATTACCAGAACTTACTTCAACGCGGACTCGGACGGCGAACGGGACATGATCGTGGGGTACATGCGGGGGGAATCGGCTTACAACTTAGATTATTGGAAACTTGGAGATGTTTTCCGCTCCAACCCGATCACGATCAGTACACCGTCGTCATTTTTTAATGACACCCGTGACGCCAATAATGCGTTTTCGACATTCCGCTCGGCTCATGCACGGACCTCAACCATCGGCAACAGGGTCATCCTCGCCGGGGCCAACGACGCCCAGATGCACGCCTTCAAGACAAACGACGGTGAGGAGGCCTGGAGTTTCATCCCGCCGAATTTCCTGTCGCGCCTCAAGTCTATCGCCCACTCGTCCCATCCCACCCTGCTGGCCCACGCCTACTATCTGGACGGACAGGTGACGGTCTCCGAGTACTGGAGCGGAAGCGGCGACGGTACCAGCAAGACGTCCACCGATTGGAAAACCATCCTCGTTTTCGGCGAGGGACGGGGAGGAAGTTCGACCATGTGGAGCTCCTCCGGTTCCTGCGACAGCGGCTTTAATTATGCTTACAGCGCAACATATTCCAACTACTGCGGTTTCTATGCGTTGGACGTTACCAACCCTCTTACTCCTACTTACAAGTGGCGCATCATGCCCACAAGCACCCAGGCGCCATACCTGGGAGACCCATGGAGCCGGATGCAGATCGGCCGTGTCAGCGTGCTGGGAAACGAAAAATGGGTGGGCTTCATTGGAGCCGGTTATAACGCCGATGATTGCTCCGGCGGCGGTACCTGCGATGCCCGGGGCAAGGGATTTTTCGTCATCGACTTGGCCGACGGCACCGTCCTCTGGAGCCATACCCTGCTGGACAATACGAACATGAAATACAGCCTCCCCGCGCCCCCGGCCATCGCCGACACGGACAACGACAATTTCATCGACACGGTCTACATCGGAGACTTGGGCGGCAACATGTGGCGCTTCAAGATGTGCTCCGCTGCAGATCTGGCCAGCAGTCCATACTGCACAACATCGAGCTGGTCGGGAGGCTTCCTGTTCGGCTCATCGACCGGCGTGATCCGGCCTATCTACACGAGTCCCGCCGTTGCCAAGGACAAGCAGAACAACCTCTGGGTCTACTGGGGCACAGGCGACAAGGCGGACCCGACGGCAGCCAATGCCCAGGAAAAGTTTTACGGCCTGAAAGACAACAACCGGACCACAACCTACGGGATCAACGACCTGGAAAACATTACAACCGGAACGTACGATGCAGTCACATCAACGAAACAGGGCTGGTACATCAACCTCTCAGGCCAGGGCGAAAAGATGCTTGCTGATCCCACGGTTTACGGTGGGGTCGTTTATTTTACCTCGTATAAGCCCCCTCTCGGGAGCGACATCTGTTCCATGGCGGGAACGGCAACGCTTTATGGCGTGAACTACACGACGGGAGGCGGCGCACTGACAACCAGCACGGGAACATCACGCAGCATCACGCTGGGCACAGGGATTCCATCAGCCCCTGTCATATCCCTGAAGCCGGGCTCGTCACCGGTTCCGGATCTCTACGTCACCGTCAGCGGCGGCGCCGGCGTAGGCGCCAGCACAATGCGGGCAGACATCAATCCCGTTTCGCCCTCCAACCGAACAAACATGCTCTACTGGAGGGATCGGCGTTTGCAATAGCAATCGGTCGTCACAGCCCCTGGTTCAGGGAGAACCCCGCCAGAGGCGGGAGAGCTCTTTCGGGGGACAGGCTCATTGAGTCTGTCCCCTTTTTTACAAGCATCGCCGGCGCTAAAAATTTCTGGAACAGCACGGAAAAAAGTTCCCTATATCTATCCGTGTCCTGTGAACACTCCGTACGTTGTGAGGACATTGATAACGTATGAAATCTTTCGCTTTCATTACGGCAGTGCCCACCGGGTGCTTGTTTGCCTCCACAAGGTCAATGTTTTGATCCAGGTCCTGTTCTCTGAGCAGATCCATGTTCAGGTACCGTCTCGATCCCCACTGGGTGCCAGCCACGTGCCGGAGCCGGGCCGCGCAGAGCATGAGAGCGGAATGACCGTCGGGGAATGCACCCACAA
>CAYNEJ010000007.1:0-32514 GCA_964396205.1 uncultured Syntrophaceae bacterium | reverse complement strand
GCCAGTTGACAGGCCTGCGTGACAACCGAAAAATGAAAGCCCCTCCCTGCATCATGCTGGGAGGGGCTTTCTCCTAGTCCTTGCTTTGTCTTCTGCTTTATTATCCTTCAATCGGAATGATCGGTGTGACGAGCGCCGTGTCCGATGCATGAATGATCTTCGGTGTGACGAAGATCAGGAGTTGTGTTTTCTTGCGTGTGGTGTCCTCCGTCTTGAATAGCCATCCCAGGACTGGGATTTTGCGGAACCAGGGAACGCCCGATACGGCCTCGGTATCCGTCGTTTTCATGATGCCCCCGATGACGATTGTGTCACCGTCCCGCACCACAACAGTTGACTCGATCTCACTTTTGTTGATCGGCGGATTGTTCTGCAGGCTGGCGGCCCGGGCATAGTCGGCGTAGTCGTTGGAGGCCTTGATTTCCATGGAGATTTTTCCATCCGGCGTCAGGCGGGGCTTCACTTCCAGCTTCAGAACCGCCTCCTTGAAGGAAACTGTGGCCGGACTGGTGGAGGATGCCGGTGTCACATACGGAACATCCTCCCCCTGCTTGATAATGGCCTTCACATTGTCCATCGTGGTGATTTTGGGCGACGAGATAATTCGGGTCTCGCTGTTTGTTTCACTGGCTGCAATCTGGACGTCCAGAATCGCCTTGGAGCTTCCCAGGACAATGCCCAGCGTCGGAGACACGAGCGTCGAAGCCATCGGCAGGAAATTGACTGCCATGGCCTCACTGGAAAGTCCGATTCCCGCCGGTGGGGTTGTCACCAGGGAATTCAACAGCGACGGGTTGGTTCCTCCGGCCACACCGTAGGGATAACTGTTCGCCCCTCCCAGCCCGGTACCTCCGGCCGCCCACTGAACACCGAGCTGCCGGATGAAGCTGTCCGTCGTCTCAATGATCTTGGCCTCAATGGATACCTGGCGCAGGCGCCCTTTCTCGACGAGTTGTTTCTGCTCTTCTTCCTTGCGGGCCAGTTCCGCCTTCCTCTGCTCGTCTTCGATTGCTTTCCTGTCGGCTGTTTCCTTCTTCAGCTTGTCCTGGGTGATGATGGAGATCACATTGCCTGTCTCCATCTTGGTCAGGCTGTTCAATGACAGGATCGTGTCCAAGGCCTGATCCCAAGGAACATTTTTCAGGGTGATGGTGACACTTCCCTTGACGTCCTCGGCTGAAACAATGTTTCGCCCGCTTATTTCGGAGAGAAGTCGGAATACGGAACGGATGTTGGCATCCTGGAAGTCGATGGAAATTCGTTGGCCGCCGTATTTCGGCTTTTCCGCATCACTCGCGTCCATCATCACGGGCTTGACTGCCTGGACCGGTTTCGTCTCTGTCGGAGCCTGCCCGAGAAGAAGCCCTTTGCTCGAAGCCAGGGGCTTTGACAAGGGCACGGAAGGCTTTCGAACCGCCCGTCTGGACAGATCGAAATCCACCAGAATGGAGCGGCTGCTCTGCCTGACAACAAAGGGGACCCGCTCTTTCAGGCTGATATCCACTGCGACCCAACTCCGGTTCCCCTCTCCCTTGCCGTCGGCGATGATGCTATGGATATTGCTGAACTCACCTTCTCCGTGGGGACGTTTCAGCTTATCCGGCACGGAAGCCCTTTCCAGCCGAACCCGGACGATGTTTCCAGCCCGCTCCTCCACCGTGAATGAAGCGGGTTGAGATACCAGGATATTCACCCGTTCCTTTCCGGCAGGATTGTCGAACGTGATGCCCTCCAGCACAGCCACACCGGCGGCATTTCCTCCAGGCAGAAGGACGGCCAGTACAAAGAAAACGACGAGAAGTCCCTCAATCAATCGCTTCATGGTTTCACCCCTTAATCCTTGTGAAGCAGAATAGGAATCCGCTTCGCTTTCACCTTTCCCCTGCCCTCTCTTACCTTCTCCTCCACGATGATACGATCGGACAGAATCTCCGACACGCGGCCATCGTTTTGTCCGATGTAGGTACCTGGCACCACAGGATAGAATTTCTTGGCAATTTTATCCTCCATCATGGCAACGCGGTTGTCCCTGCCCATGGCAATTCCTACAAGAGAAAACTGCCCCAGAGGCAGGTTCTGGAGGGGAGAGATAGGCCCCGTTTTCACCCTGGCGGATTTCCTCTTGACTTCAAGGGGCTTGCTCACCTCAACAAAGGGCTTGAACGGATCCGGTTTCCCCGCCGGCACATACCGGTATGTCTCCACCGGAACCTGTGGCTGCAACACCGGCACAACAGCCGTCTGGGTCCACCCTTCAGCCGCCACCAACAGAGCCGCACCCAAAGCGGCCGTCCCGATCCAGCTAAGGTTTTTTCTTTTCATCGGCCTTGTCCAGGAACATGTAAGTCTTGATGATGCAGGATGTTGTAAGGACCCGTTGACCTTTCAGATCCGTCCCCTCCCCCATGGTGATTTCTTCAATATTCACGATTCGCGGAAGCTTGGCCACTTTGTCAAAAAAGACGGCGGCGCTGTGAAACGGACCTTTCACAGAGACTTTCACGGGGATTTCCTCGTAAAAACTTGCCGGTTCCGCCGGTTTTCCCTTTCCTCCCTTGGCGGCATCTTCCCTTTTCTCTCCTGCTTTCGCCTCCGTGGCTTTCTGTTCGGCCCGCTGGTCCGAAGGCTTGAGATTCTGGGCAACCGTTGAAACAGCTTCCTGCTTTTTCACCGCCGCTTTCGGCTCGAAAAGGATAAATTCCACGCCTGCTTCCCGTCCTGCCTCGGCCACGGCCAGGAAGAGGCCGGGGATTTCCCTCTGATTCGGAAGCTTTGTGAGAGCCAACTGGTAGGCCTCTTTGAGGGCCTGAACTTCTTTTAAATACTTGTCTCTCTGTTTGGCGATGCGATCTTTTTCGTCGATCTGCTGATCAAGGGTCGCCTTTCTTTCTTCCAGTCCCTTCTTCTTCTCAAGGGCAGACTCGAGGTAGAAGAACCAGAAGAAATACGCCAGCAGGAGAAGGACCAGGCAAAGAATCATCATCTTTACCGGCATGGACAGCTTCTTCAGATCCTCCAGAGACGAAAGGGCCATGGCTCACATGCTCCTTCTGGTAATGCATTTCAGGGTAAACTGTTGCAGTTTATGGCCGGAGAGATCTTTCTGCTTGGAGAAGATAAGGTCCACGGACTTGATGAATGAGGCCGTTTCAAGACTTTTCATGAATCTGGCAACGGCTATGCTGTCCCGGGCCATTCCCTCGATGGTCAGCTCCGTCCCCGCTTCTGCAATCTTTTCAAACCAGACATCCTTTACCGGCACCAGGGATGTAAACTGGTCCAGCATGCGCACGGGATAAAGGCGATTCTCCTCCAGCTTCTGAATGATGGAGAGCTTTTTCTCCATGAGCAGCTTGTCGGCCTTGAACGTCTCCACTTCACCAACGACCTTATTCAAAACCGCAAGCTGCTGTTCATTCTTCTCAATGTCCGATTCGAGGCCGCCGATCCCGATCATCATATACGCGGCCAGGGAACCCAGCAGCACGAGGAAGATGAGGATAACCCCTGCGAAGACGAACAACTCCGCTTTGGTGTCCTCCTTTTTCTTCTTCTCAACGTATGGGAGCAGATTGATGCGGATCATTAGTCGCCAATCCTCCTCAAAGCGAGACCCACCCCCACTGCGGCAATCGAAGCGACTCGATCCATAGTCTCCGGATCCAGTTTCTTCCTGTTGATGCCGATCTTTCTGAAGGGATTGACGATCTCGGTTTCGATGTTGAGTCTCTGATAGAGTTCGCCTGCAAGTCCCGGCAGGTTGGCCCCGCCACCGGAGAGGATGATCTTCTTAATGGAAGCGCCACCATAAGAGGACTGGAAATACTCAATCGATCTCTCAATCTCCAGGATCAGGGGTTCCGCAAAGGAAAGCAGACTGGCCATGACCTCCCGCCGTGCGGCGTCATCAAAAACCATTTTCCCTGCTTTAATCATTTCCGCTTCTTCAAACGTCAGACCAAAGCGTTCCTGAATCGCTTCCGTTACCGCATTCCCGCCCAATGTAAAATCTCGTGTAAAAACCGAGGTCGCACTCTTGATGACTCCGATGTTGGTTATGGTCGCTCCGATGTTCACAATCACAACCATTTCGTTTTCCTGATAATCGTAATTCTCCTCGTACATGGTCTCCAGGGCAAAGGAATCGACGTCCATGATCGCTACGGAGAGACCCGCATCCATGAGGGCATCCACATAGCTGTTGACCGCCTCCTTTTTGGCGGCAACGATCAGGACATCCATCTGGTTCGGATTGTACTCAGAGGCTCCGAGGATCTCGAAGTCGAAATTGATATCGTCCATGTTGTCAAAGGGAAGATATTTCGCGGCCTCATCCCTGATCAGTTCTCGAAGCTCCTCCTCCTCCATGGTGGAGAAGTTAACTTTCTTCACGATGACAGAGTGACCGGAGAGGGAAGTAACGACTGCTTTTTTACTGCAACCTGAATTCTTGAAGAGCTCTTTGACTTTTTCCGTGAGGGCGCGCTGGTCGACCAATAAACCATCGGCAATGATTCCTCTGGGAAGGGATACCTGCGAGAAGTGATTTAGAAGATACCCGTCGGCGGAATCCAGAACTTCCACCAGTTTCAGAGAACTGGACCCGATATCCAGTCCCACGACCTGTTTCTTTCCGGCAAACAAGTTTTTGATGTCGAACATGGGATCACCACAAAAGAAATGGGTTCATCACGTTCCCCCCTGCCGATCGTCGGAGGCAAGCGGACCATTTTCACCACACTTATTTCGGAAATCGATAAACAACGTCTCCTTTCCTGACCATACCCAATTCATTGCGGGCCAGCATCTCAATGTAACCCAGATGATTTTTCAGCAAATCGATTTGTTTCTGATACTCCCTGTTCTCTTGGACAATTCCCTCGTTCGCTTGTTGGATGGCCGCCAGTCTTTTGCCCATCCTATAATTGTCCAGTAACCCGCGATTTCCGAAGGTAATGAGAATCGCCATAAACATTATGAATACGACAAGATACCTTCCCACCCGCATAATTTCCAGATTCAAACAGGTATTTCATTAATCAATTTGGGATGGAAATATAAAGCAAATTTAAACGCTTTGCAACATAAAATCGAATTAGGGGGTAAAGATAGAGTTGCCGCTCTTGATTGGCAAAAAATAGAGGTAGGGAAAATGCCTATTCGGCATCCACTGTTGGCAGGATCTGTTGAGGTTCTCCGAGCAGAAAGTCTCCCCGTTCAATCCAATCTTTCAGGATACCGGCTATTTCCCTGGCCTTGAACATACTTGACAATGGCGCTGTCGGAATGTCCTTTTCAAACAGCCGGATTGTACCACTTCGGAGTTCCTTATAATTCACCTCCGCCAGGCTCTTGGCCGTCCCTTTCGGATAATCCATCCCATAATCGTAAACCTGTGTAACGATCTCATCATCCCGAACCGATGTAAAACGGGCCATTTCCTCGTTTAGGATCGCGATCGGAATGCCGATGCCCACGAAGAGAGACACCCCATACCCGAGAATACTCGCCCCGACAATCCAGTCCGGAGACATTTCCTTCAGGTTTCCAATGGTTGCAATCGTTCCAGCCCCTTCCCGGGGCACACCGTTCTTTCCCCTCATCGCAGTCGGGTTATGCTGAGTCCCCGGCCAAGCGCAGAATCCCTGGGCACCCCCCAGGAAAATACGCGTCCCGATCCCGATGGTACGGTAGTATGGATCATTGAACAGAGGGCTGAGCTGGCCAGATGTCGAATAGTTTGCATTTCCGGCCCGCGGACGAAGCATCCCCATATAGGTATAGATCGTACGGTCCGAGAGATTCACCGCGCAACTGTAATTCTGGTAAGCATTCCTCGGGTTGAAGAGAATGCCGTCCCGGAGATCATGAACAGTGATGTTCTTCTCGAATTTCCTGAGAGGATAGCAGTCCGTCCCGTAGGATTCGGCTCGCAGGCGGATCACGTTCCCCGCGACGAGATCCTCCAGCACATGGCCTCCGCCATAGTTGAATTCACCCGGATAGACACTGTTGAGCGGGTCCCCCTCCACCACTTCCGTCGCCCCGATGTAACAATCAACGGCGGCAATTCCGGCATAAGCCGGCACATCGTTCAGCCAGACTTTCGAGGCCTTGATTTTGGGAGAGCTATGTCCGAAGTTCAGAAATGCCCCGGATGAACACATCGGGCTGAATGTTCCGGTCGTTACGACATCGACCCGCCGGGCCGCCTCGACATCCCCATGGCGCTCCACGATATCGATCATCTCCTCCGCCGTCACAACCACGGCCCGCCCCTGGCGGATTCGATCGTTGATCTCCTTGTAGCTCTTGGTGACCCGATGCTTCTTCATCCTTTCGCCCTCACTCCGTATGACCGAATCCGCCTTCCCCCCGAGCCGTGGGATCGAGTTGCTCCTGTTCGGTCCATATCACTCTGGCCACCTGTTGAACGACCAGCTGCGCGATTCGATCACCTCTCCGCACCGTGAAAGGGATGTGGCCATGATTAATAAGCAGAATGCCGATCTCCCCCCGATAATCCGCATCGATCGTTCCTGGTGCGTTAACCAGGGTTATGCCGTGCCGAAGAGCCAGCCCGCTCCGAGGCCGAACCTGAGCCTCGAAACCAGCCGGCAGGGAGATCGCGATTCCAGACGGAATCATCACCCTTTCGCCCGGCAGGATAACGGTATCTTCCGCCACGGCCGCATGTATGTCCATCCCGGCGGATTGCGTCGTCATATAAGAGGGCAGAGGAAGTCCCAGGCCCGCGGGAAGGCGCTGGATGGCCAATTCCAGAATTTCCATCTTCAGGCGCTTCTTCCTCTAATGGTGCAGGATGGAAAACGTCAGATCCTTTTCGGAAACCCGTCCCGTAGCCGCCACGGAGACTTGGTCCGGATTGAACAATTCCTGGGCGAGCGTCAGGACATCCTGGCTTTCCACGGCATCAATGGCAGATACGGTCTCTTCAATTGGAATCTGCCGGGCGAAACATATTTCGTTCTTTGCCAGTCTGGTCATGTGGTTGTCGGTGCTCTCCATGCTTAAGAGGAAATTCCCCTTGATCAATTCCTTTGCACCGCGAAGTTCCTGCTCGGTTAAGGGCTCATTGGTCAGGCGGAGCATTTCATCCAGTATCACGCCGACCACTTCCCTAACCTTGTCGTCACTTGTCCCCACATAGATGCCCAACATTCCCGCATCCAGATAGGGGGTCAAATAGGAATGGACGGCATACGCCAACCCTCTTTTCTCCCGAATCTCCTGGAACAGGCGGGAGCTCATACTCCCCCCGAGGACGGCATTCATCAGAAAGCCGGCGTAGCGTCTGGGGTTCACGGAAGAGGGAGCCGGTGTACCGACAATCACATGCACCTGCTCCAAGTCCTTTTCCAGGGCACCGATCCGGGAAACAGTCGTCGGAACAGTCATTGCTGTTGGCGTTGTTTTACGTTCGATTCTCGCAAAAGCAGCCTCTATCAGTCGGACAAGCGCATCATGCTCCAACCTCCCTGCCGCCGAGATGACGAGATTATCTCCACGGTAGCGGGGTGAAAAGAATGCCGTCAAGGACTCCCTGCTGATATCCCGGACCCTCTCTTCCGTCCCCAGGACAGGTAACCCCAGCGGGTGCCCGCCCCAGAAGAGGGCCTCGAAAAAATCGTGGATCTGCTCGTCCGGTGTGTCCTCCAGCATGTGAATTTCCTGGAGGACAACCGATTTTTCACGCTGGATCTCCTGCGGATCGAAAACGGACTCCTGAAGGATGTCCGCCAGGAGGTCAATTGCCAAGGGAAGATGGTAATCGGGGATTTTTACATAAAGCGACGTCAGTTCCTTTCCTGTAAAGGCATTGAGGACGCCGCCGACGGAATCGATGGCCGACGCGATGTCAAAGGAGGACCGCTTCCGAGTCCCCTTAAAGAGCATGTGCTCGACGAAATGAGACATGCCATTGGTTGATCCGTCCTCATACCTGGTCCCACACTGAATCCACGCCCCGATCGTAACCGATCGGACGTGGTCGATGCTCTCAGATACGACCCGGATGCCGTTATCGAGAATGCTTTTCCGGATCATGCGTTCACAGGGCTTCCTTGCGGCTGAGGCGGATCTTCCCGGCTTTGTCGATCTCCAGAACCTTCACCATGACCTCATCCCCTTCCTGGAGGATGTCGGTCACCTTGTTTACCCGTTCCTTCGCCAACTGGGAAATATGGATCAGTCCTTCCGTTCCCGGCAGGATCTCGACGAATGCGCCGAAGTCCATAATCTTTTTCACCGTTCCCCGGTAAATCTTTCCAATCTCCGCATCCTCGGTGAGCCACTTCACCATGGCCACGGCGCGGGCCGAGGCTTCGGCGTCGCTGGAGGCGATTGTCACGGTCCCGTCGTCTTCCACATCAATGGTCACGCCCGTCTCGTTGATGATCTGGCGAATGTTCTTGCCGCCCGTTCCAATGACATCCCTCACCCTTTCCGGACGTACCTTCACGGTCGTGATCCGGGGGGCGTAAATGGAAATGTCGCTTCTGGCCTGGGAAAGCGTCTCCTTCAGCTTTTCGATGATATGCAGGCGGCCTTCCTTGGCCTGCTGCAGGGCCTGGCGGAGAATTGCCTCCGTGAGACCGTCGATCTTGATGTCCATCTGCAGTGCCGTGACACCGTTCCGGGTGCCACAGACCTTGAAGTCCATATCGCCTGTGTGGTCTTCGTCGCCAAGGATGTCCGACAGAACCGCCACGCTGTCTCCTTCTTTCAGGAGACCCATGGCAATGCCGGCCACAATGTCCTTCACGGGAACCCCTCCGTCCATCAGGGCCAGAATGCCCCCGCACACAGTTGCCATGGATGACGAACCGTTCGACGAAAGGATTTCGGAGACAATCCGGATTGTGTAGGGAAAGGCTTCCGCGGAGGGCAAAACCGGCACCAGCGCCCGACGTGCGAGATTTCCATGTCCGATTTCCCTTCTTCCCGGGCTGCGCAACGGTCTCGCTTCACCCACGCTGTAAGGCGGGAAATTGTAATGCAGAAGGAAGGATCTGAACTCCTCCCCCATAATGAAGTCAAGTCGTTGTTCGTCGGACGAAGTACCCAGCGTCAGGGAAGCCAGGGCCTGGGTTTCACCCCTTGTAAACAGGGCCGAACCATGCGCTCTCGGCAGGATGCCCACTTCCGACCATATCGGTCGGATTTCATTGTAAGCACGGCCATCGATTCGCTTTTTTTCTCCCAGGATCATGCCCCGCAGGACCTGCCTGTCCAGTTCCTCAAAGATCGACCGGACCTGTGGTGCCAATGCCTCGTTTTCTTCTGTAACCGTTTTCAGAACACTGTCCCTCAAGGCATCCAGTTGCGCATAACGGTCATGCTTCCCAGGCGTCATGTAAGCCTGCTGCAACCCAGACAGGGCCAGTTCCTTGATTCGCATTGCAAGCGCTTCATCCACCTTCGGCGGTTCAATCACCCGCTTCGGTTGGCCGATGGCTGCCCGCATCTTGTCCTGAAGGTCGATCACCACAGCCAGTTCGCTCAGCCCGCACTGAATGGCGTCGACCAATACGTCTTCCGCAACTTCCCTGGCCTCGCCCTCCAGCATGACGAGGTTTATATCGTAGGGCCGTCCGCCGGTACCGGGAGTGACTTTTCTTCCGACGAGAAAAAGGCTGAAGTCGCTATGGGTCATCTGCTCCTGGGACGGATTGTAGACAAACTGTCCGTCGATCCTTCCCACCCGGATCCCACCAACGGGACCCTTGAAAGGAATGTCCGATATTTCCATGGCTGCCGAGGCGCCCAGCATGGCCGCCACGTCCGGATTGTTCTCGTTGTCCACCGAAAGCACCGTCGCCACGATCTGGGTTTCGTGGACATAGCCCTTCGGAAACAGGGGACGGACAGAACGATCAATGATGCGCGAGGTAAGAACTTCCCGTTCATTGGGACGCCCTTCACGCTTGAAGAAGCCGCCGGGAATCTTGCCGGCGGCAGAGGTCATTTCCTGATAATCCACTGTCAGGGGAAGAAAATCGAGCCCTTCCCTTCTGCTTTTGACGGCCACGGCTGTCACGAGAACGACCGTGTCTCCATACTGGACAAGCGCGCTGCCGTTGGCCTGGCCAGCCATGTAATTCACTTTGACCGAAATCGGTCTTCCAGCAAAATCTGTACTAAATACTTGACTCATCGTATTCTTCCTTTTTTTTAATCGATCCTTGATCGGGCAAGGAATGTAAGGATTCCATGCATTCCTCTCCCGTATCCGGGATCGGCGGCACGGTTTTCGGACCGCGCATTACTTCCGGAGTCCCAGCCGGGAGATGATGCTTCGATAGCGATCCACATCGCTCTTCTTGAGATAGTCCAGCAGTCTCCGACGCTGGCCGACAAGCTTCAAGAGCCCTCTCCGGGAGTGGTGATCCTTCTGGTGCATTTTAAAATGCTCCGTCAGATACTGAATACGCGCGCTGAGGAGGGCAACCTGCACCTCCGGGGAACCGGTATCCCCTTCATGGAGTTGATAGCTCTTGATGATGTCTTTTCTCTTCTCCGTATCTAACACCTCAATATCCTCCCTCTTTCACTGATTTCGATCTATGTTGGACGGAAGAAACACACGCAACAGCTTTGCTGCCTGGGCGTCCCCCTTTTCGGTCAGGAGTTGTTCCGAGGAAAAAAGCATTTGGGCAACGGCGACCAGTTCTCCTTGCACATTCAATACTTTTATCATATCTCCAGGGGCAAGAAAAGGGATATCCACCCCCTGGAATGTATCCACTTGGGGTTGCCCTCCCTCTCTGATCCTTCTTGCCTCATTCCCCTCGATGAAAACAGCATGGAAGTTCCCCCCCAGTGCTTCCGCCATGGGAATCACGGCTTTGAGCAGGATTTTGTGAGCATCCTCCGCATCCATGCCATCGAAAAAAATGGCATCCCCTTCTGCAAAAGGGCCGCTCCGAAGGCGCCGCAGTTCCGTCATACAGGCTCCACAGCCCAATGCCTCTCCAATATCCGAACACAGGGAGCGGATATAAGTGCCTTTTGAGCAGGTCGCCCGCAGGGTCAAATGCGGCAGCCGGACGTCTTCGATATCAAGCTGGGTGATGTCCACCCATCGCGGGGGCGATATGACGACCTCACCCCGTCTCGCTTTGCGGTACAGCGGCTCTCCCTGCAGCTTGATGGCAGAGTAGACCGGAGGCACCTGGCGGATTCGGCCGATGAAGCGGGGGATGACATCCTCGATGTCTCCGGCTGAAACATGAACCTCCCTGCTTGAAAGAACTCGGCCCTCGCGGTCCAAGGTGTCCGTCGTTGTCCCCAGAAGCAGGGTCGCCCTGTATTCCTTGCTCCCTTCCATCAGAAACGGGGCCAGTTTTGTCGCTTCCCCCAGACACACAGGAAGAACGCCCGTCGCCAGCGGATCCAGAGTTCCCATGTGACCGGCTTTCCGGACACCGAGCACCCGCCTTACGTCCTGAACGACGCGATGAGACGTCCTTCCCGCCGGCTTGTCCACCACCACGACACCATTCATTCCGACAGGACCGCTTCGATCTCCTTCAGCATCCGGCTCTTGACGACAGACAGCTCGCCGTGCATCCTGCATGCGGCGGCATTCAGATGGCCGCCCCCTCCAAAAAAGCGCGCGACACGCTCGATATTGACCCGGCCTTTGGAGCGCAGGCTGACCTTGTAGGATTGGTCGGCAACCTCGGTAAAAAGAACGGAAACCTGTACACCCCGTATACTCCGGGGCAGATCGACAAAGCCTTCGGTATGTTCGTGCAGCGCTCTACAGGCGGCAAAATCGGCAAGGGTCACGACCATGAGCCCCACCTTGCCGTCTACACAAAATTCCAGGGCTGCCGTCGCCCTGGCCAGGAGCCGGATTTTCTCGATCGGGCTGCTCTCGTATACATTCTCGGAAATCCACTGCGGATCGGCTCCCCTGGCCACCAGATTGGCTGCGGCGAGCAGGCTTTCATGGCTGGTGTTGCCATAGCGGAATCCGCCCGTATCCGTCAGGATCCCTGTATAAAGGCAGTCAGCCGCTTCTTTGGACAGATCCCACCCCATGCCCGCGGCGAGCCGGCAAAGCATTTCGGACGTCGAACTGGCATGGGCATCGACCAAGTACAACTCCGTGAACCGATCATTGGATATGTGGTGATCGATGTTGATGAGGGGACCGGCTTTGCCGATTTCCTCCCAACGGTCTCCAATGCGGTCCAATTCGCTGCAATCGAGAAGAAAAACGGCGTCGTAATCCCGGTCCTGCGGGAAAACACGTGCGATATCGCCGCAACCCGACAGAAAACGGTAGTTTTCCGGAATTGCATCCTCGGAGTAAACAAGCGCTTCTTTCCCGGCGGATTTCAGCATGTGGTACAGGGCAAGCGTGGATCCAACGGAATCGCCATCGGGCCGGGCATGGGCGACGATGAGAAATTTTCGTCCCCTGCGGATGATATCAAGAATCTTCTGCATCATGCTCCGTTTCCCCTTGATGGATCTCCCTGATCAGTC
Organism: uncultured Syntrophaceae bacterium; assembly: GCA_964396205.1. Taxonomy (GTDB): domain Bacteria; phylum Desulfobacterota; class Syntrophia; order Syntrophales; family PHBD01; genus PHBD01. Next base: position 19,995 of record CAYNEJ010000007.1, on the reverse strand, counting down.
CCTCAATCCGGCTGCCGTATGCAAAAGACGGATCGTGTTTGAATATAATCTCCGGCACATAGCGAAGATGGAGCCTGTGCCCCAGCTCCCGTTTCAGAAAACCGGCGGCACTTTCAAGTCCTTCCCAGGTCTCGGCGACCACATCGTCCTTGCCGAGTTCGACGAAGAAAATCCGTGCCAGGCGAAGATCATCCGTCACACGGACATCCGTGATGGTAACGGAGCCGATCCTCGGATCACGGATCTGACGACGGAGGATCTCCGAGATCTCCATCCGGATCTGGTCCGCCACCCTCTGTGCCCTCTTGAAGGGCTGCATATTTCCGTTCCTCGTAGAGTGCGGGGGACATCCGCTCCGACACGCTGGTTATTTCGATCATGGTCTGCAGAATCTCGGCCAGTTGCTGTTCCTGGATGAAATTCAACACCATGTCGATCTTCCGGTTCACATATGCCCGATCGTTGCCGACGATGCTGAATCCGATTCTCGCCCGCCCCCACAAATCCTGCAGGCCCACCTCGGCGATGGATATATTGAACGTATTCTGTGTTCTCTTGAGGATCCGGTTCAGGACTCCCCGCTTGTCCTTGAGGGATCGGCTGTCGGGAATCAGAATTTCCAGGATGCCGGATCCGATGACCATCTTAACTCCCACCAGCCGGAACTTACATCCCGGTTGTACATCCCTACAATTTGCGCTCCACCCGCTCCTTCACGTAGGCCTCGATCACGTCCCCTTCCCGGAGGTCGTTGAAATTCTCGATACCGATCCCGCATTCATAACCGGTCTGGACCTCCTTGACATCGTCCTTCAGGCGCTTGAGGGAAGCGAACCGGCCGTCATAAAGCACGACCCCCTGTCGAAGCAACCTCAGTTGGGCGTTGCGGGAGATCTTGCCGTCCACGACATAGCTGCCGGCAATGGTCCCTGCCTTCGGAATCTTGAAGAGCTGGCGGACCTCCGCGTGTCCCTGGACCACATCCCGGTACTCCGGTTCCAGAAGCCCTTCCATGGCCGCCCTCATATCGGCGATCACATTGTAGATGATATCGTAAGGTTTGATCTCGACACCTTCGTTTTCCGCGAGTTCGGAAACCCGCGCATCAGGCCGGACGTTGAAACCAATGATGATGGCATTGGAGGCAGAGGCCAGCATGACGTCCGTCTCCGTCACGGTGCCGGTGGAGCTGTGAATGATCTTGACCTTGATTTCCTCCGTTCCGAGTTTATGGAGGGCGTCGGCAAGAGCCTCAACGGACCCCTGAACATCGGCCTTGAGGATGACGTTGAGTTCCTTGACGCCCTCCTTCATCCGCTGATAAAGCTGTTCCAGGGTGATCTTGGAGGTGGAGGAAAGCTCTCTCTCCCGTTCCTTGCGCAACCAGTATTCGCTGATGCCTTTGGCCTTCTTCTCGTCTTCGACACCCACAAACTCGGCCCCCACGTGGGGAACGCCGGAAAAGCCGATGACGACGACGGGCATGGAGGGTGGAGCTTCCTTCACGCGACGTCCCTGGTCGTCAATCATGGCCCGGACTCGTCCGAATTCCGTCCGGGAAACAAAGGTGTCCCCTTCCTTCAGCGTGCCTTCCTGAATCAGGACCGTCGCCACGGGGCCACGTCCCCGGTCCAGCGTTGACTCGATAATGATCCCCCGAGCGGGCTGATCCGGATCGGCCTTCAGTTCCAGCACGTCCGCCTGGAGAAGAATCATTTCCAGGAGTTCCTCGATACCTTCCTGCTTTTTCGCGGACACTTCCGAGAAGATTGTGTCCCCTCCCCATTCCTCGGAAACCAGGTTGTATTCCGTCAGTCCCTGCTTGATTCGCGCAATATCGGCATTCGGCTTGTCGATCTTGTTGATTGCCACCATGATGGGAACACCGGCGGACCGGGCATGGTTGATGGCCTCCACGGTCTGCTCCATGACGCCGTCATCGGCGGCAACCACGAGGACAACGATGTCCGTGACCTGGGCTCCGCGGGCGCGCATGGCCGTAAACGCCTCGTGGCCTGGCGTGTCGAGGAATACGATGTCCCGGTCCTTGATGTGGACGTGATAGGCGCCGATCGCCTGGGTGATTCCGCCTGCCTCTCCTTCAATCACGTTGGTCTGGCGAATCGCGTCCAGGAGAGACGTCTTTCCGTGATCGACGTGCCCCATGATCGTCACGACAGGGGCCCGCGGCTTCAGATTCGCCGGAGCCGTCTCCGGACGCTGAATGGTTTCATCGTAATCAAAAGCGGCCGCTTCCACTTGATATCCAAAGTCACCCGCGATCAGCACGGCCGTGTCGAAGTCGATGGACTGATTGATTCCCGCCATCAGCCCCAGCCCGATCAGCTTGTTGATGACTTCGCTGGCCTTGATGCCCATTTTCTTTGCCAGTTCCCCGACGGTGATCGCTTCCATCACCTTGATCCGCCGCTTGCTTGCCTTGGGAACCGTGATCTGGGGCTTCTGCATCCGGACAACGGTGGCTTTCTTTTCCTCCCGCCAGCGCGACGACCGCTCATCAAGTTCCATTTCCTGCCGGATGTCCCGGCGGTCGGTGGATTTGCGGCCCAGGGTCTTCTTCTTCAGGCCAGGCTGCTCGCCCATGACCACTTCGATGGTTTTTTTCTTCTTGTCAGCCACCCATTTCGGCTTCTTATCCGCAGCCGCCCCCGCAGCGGGAGCTGCCGGCGGAACATCTCTCGTCACCTTCAGATCGGGTCTGCGTGGGACCTCTCTTCGGACCCCGGGTGCGGCAGGGGACGGCCTGGCAGGAACAGGATCCCTTCGTACAAAGGGCTTTCGAATCTCCCCTGGGGCAGGCCTGGAAATGACCGTGGCAGTGGTCCCGCGAGTGGGGACTTCCACCGGTTTTTCCGGTTTCTTTTCTTCTTCGGCGAGCGCGGCCGGCTCCACGGCAACAGCGACCGGCACCACCACCGGCGCGGCTTCCTCCACGATCGGTTCCGGCAATACGGCGGGCGCGTCCAGTGGCCGTTCTTCTGCAGGCTGCTCCTGCTCGGGAACGGCAGGGGCTTCTTCGGCTTCCGTGGCCGCCTCGTCGGCAGCCTCGGGTTTTTCGTCCTCCGCAGCCGTCCGGATTGCCCTGCGCCGGATCACGGTAGACTTGATCCGTTGCTCCACCACCTCGCGAGGTTCCGGCGCCAGCAACTCTTTCTGGATTCTTTCCAGATCCGCCTCCTCGAGCGTGCTCGAATGCGACTTCACAATGACGCCGATCTTTTCCAGGCGGGAAATGAGCTCCTTGTTGTCCAGCCCCAGTTCCTTCGCCAGTTCGTAAACCCTCTTCTTCGACATCCGACTTCCTCCGACGAAGTCCTAACAGAGGAAAAACCCCGAAGGGCCTATGATCACTCGCCTTTCCCGGCGACAGTCTCCTGTGTGATCATCCTTCCCGCTTCTTCAATCCACCGGGCGGCCGCCTCCCCGTCCAGACCGGGCAATGAGGGGATCATTCCGGGGTCTGCAGCGGCCAAGGCCGACACTGTTTTAAAACCGAGTTCATAGAGCTGCTCCGCCTGTTCCTCGCTCATTCCGGGGATCTCCATCAATTCCCTGTATCCCGGAGCCTCCTGGGAAGCAGCCGGCACTTCCGTCTTCACATCAATTTTCCAGCCTGTCAGTTTGACGGCCAGCCGCACATTCTGCCCATTTTTGCCAATGGCCAGGGAAAGCTGATCCTCGGGAACGATGATCTCCATGGAGCGGTTTTCCTCGTCCATGAACACCCGCTCCACCTTGGCCGGCGACAGAGCGCTGCAAACGAATTTGACCGGGTCGTCGGAATACGGAACGATGTCGATTTTTTCGCCCCGCAGCTCCTGGACGACACTCTGGACACGGGATCCCCTCATGCCGACACAGGCCCCCACCGGATCAATGTCCTTGTCTTTGGTGCGTACGGCGATCTTAGCCCTTTTCCCGGGCTCTCTCGCCACGTTGACGAGCTCGATGAGCCCCTCGGAGATTTCCGGAACCTCCACTTCGAACAGCGCTCGCAGGAACCCGGGGTGGGTCCTCGAAAGGATGATCTGCGGCCCTTTTGTAATCCGTTTCACTTCCAGGATATAGGCCCGAATCCGTTCACCCCGTTTGTACACTTCCTTGAAGATCTGCTCGGAAACGGGGATGACGCCTTCCGCGCGGCCGAGGTTCACAATGATGGATCCCCCCTCGAACCTCTGCACGAACCCGTTGATCAACTCTCCCTTCCGATCCTTGTATTCATCGTAGATATTGTCGCGCTCCGCGTCCTTGACCCGTTGGATGATGATCTGCTTGGCCGTCTGGACGGCAATTCTCCCGAACGTGCTCGTGTCGATCTTGATTCCCAGGCTGTCCCCGGGTTCCGCTTCCTCATCCAGATTCTGCCGCGCTTCGTCCAACAGGACATGAAGATCCGGATCGAGGATCTTGTCCACCACCATCTTGAACTGGAAGACCTCCACCTCGCCGGCCTCATCATTATAGTGAGCCTCGATCTCCACGTGGGGACCCAGCTTCTTGCGCGCCGCCGTCAGCATCGCCGCTTCCAGGGCCTCGATGATGATCTGCTTGTCGATTCCCCGGTCCTTCCCCATCTGTTCGATCAATCGTTTCAACTCCGGCAACATGAATGTTCCTCCGCTGACAAAATATGCATCTTCGCTAACCACACGATCCGGCCGGGAGATCGATCCATGCATCTCCCCTTTCTCCGGTGCGCCGGAACACCGCTTCCTTCTCCACAGGCGTTCCGGGTACGATCAAGACCGCTCCGTTCCCGACTCAATGACGGATTTTCCCTTTCCCTCTTCGGGAAGATTCCGATCTTCCGGCTTCCCCGGCAACATCCGCGAGGTTCGCCTTGACAACGGCCTTTCTGGGAATGCGATGAATGGCCCCGTCCGCCTCCACCAGGATCGTCTTCTCTGCGTCCCCGGCTTCGTATTCCAGAAGCGTTCCGCGGATATTCCGCCGTCCTTCCAGAGATCCGTCCAGCCTGATGCTTACGAGGTTTCCGCAAAACCTGACGAAATCGCGATCCCGGGAAAGCGGACGGTTCGGACCCGGCGAGGATACCTCCAGGGTGTAAGGCCCCGGGGGAAGATCATGGACTTCCAGGAGATCACCCAGCGCATGGCTGACCCGCGTGCAATCGTCCAGTGTGACGCCCCCTGCCTTATCCAGAAATATTCGAACGATCCAGCGCGTCTTCATACGGATGCATTCCACGTGGATCAACTCCACACCCTCCGCATCCGCAGTGGGCTCCGCCAGGTTCCAGATCGCTTCCTCGATGGGCCTTCCGGCCGGAATGTCGTTCATTGCTTTGAAAAAAAAAGTGGGCTCAGGCCCACTCATCAGAACTCCACGATGATCTGGGGGGGCGGTAACATATCCGAACCGCGATTTCAAGTGTTTTTTTCCCGCGAAGCCGGGAAGCTGCCTGGAAACGGGAGCCGGGGAGATACCTTCAATCAATCACAGGAAGGAGGAATCGATGGAGCGGGCGATGGGAATCGAACCCACGACGTTCAGCTTGGGAAGCTGACATTCTACCTCTGAATTACGCCCGCCCTCGATGATTCCTGATGTTGAATGGGATCGCCATCCTAATGGAGACCGATTTTTTTATCAAGGTTTTTTTCCCGCATCCCGTTTCGCGGAGAGGTCGGCGGGAAGCCGGACGGTTGCGGACAACCCATGCCCCGTCAGCCCCTCCATGCCGGCGAAGGCCGCCACCGAGGCTCCATGACGTGTGAAGGCTTCCGGGGAGAACTCGATGATGCTGGTCCGCTTCAGGAAATCATACACTCCCAGGGGGGATGAGAAGCGGGCGGTCCCGCCGGTGGGCAGGATGTGATTCGGACCGGCGAGATAGTCTCCGATCGCCTCGGGTGCATAGGCCCCCAGAAAGATGGATCCGGCATGCCGGAACCAGGAAAGAATGTGACGGGGATTCTTTACCATCAGCTCCAGATGCTCCGGCGCGAACCGGTTGGCGATGTCCGCCGCTTCACCCAGGCTGCCCACCAGAAAAATCACCCCGAACCGCTCCAGAGCCCGGTTCAGAATGTCTTTCCGGGACAGGCGGCTCACCAGACGTTTCACCTCCGCCGCCACCTGGGATGCATACCCGTCATCGGGCGTCACCAGAACCGCACTGGCCGACTCATCGTGCTCCGCCTGGGCGATCATGTCCGCGGCGGCGAATGCCGCGGGGGCACTGCCGTCGGCAACGATCAGCACCTCGCTGGGACCGGCGATCATGTCGATGGAAACCTCCCCGAAGACGATTCGCTTGGCGGCGGCCACATAAGCGTTCCCGGGGCCCACGATCTTATCGACCCGGGGCACCGAGGCGGTGCCGTACGCCAGGGCTGCGATCGCCTGAGCCCCGCCGATCTTGAGGATTGTTTTGATACCGCAGAGCGCAGCCGCCGCGGCAATCAGGGGTTGGAGCCGCCCATCCCGGGCCGGCGACGCCAGCACCATTTCTTTCACCCCGGCAATGCGGGCGGGAATGGACGCCATGAGCACCGTCGACGGATAGGCCGCGAGTCCCCCCGGAGCATAGACACCCACCCGATCCAGCGGAAGGATCCGTTGCTCCAGGACGATCCCCTCCTCGTCGTCGATACGCCAGTCCGTCAGGACCTGCCTCCTGTGATAACGCTCAATCCTTTCCGCACCCAGACGAAGGATTCGCCATTCCTCCGGGGAAACAGATGCGCACGCTTCTTCGATCTCCCCCGGTGAGGCCGTCACGGTTTCCGGCGAGATCCGATAACCGTCATATCGCTCCACGTAATCGAAAAGAGCCTCGTCCCCTTTTGCTGCCACATCACGAACGATGCCGTATGTCGCGTTCCAGAGATCCTCATCGAAGACACGGCCCCTCCCGGCGATCTGCCGGAACACCTCTTCAAATCGGGAATCGCTTGTCCGGATGATTCTCATCTCACGCCTTCTCCCTCTTGACATCGGCCCCAAGTGCGGCAAACTTTTTCTCCATCGACTCATAACCGCGGTCCAGATGGTAGACGCGGGAAACATCCGTCCTTCCATCCGCCGCGAGACCCGCCAGAACCAGGGATGCCGAAGCCCGAAGATCCGTGGCCATGACCGGCGCACCCAGCAGCCGCGGCACGCCCCGAACCACCGCCCGGTTTCCCTGGATGTCGATATCCGCACCCATTCGAAGCAGCTCGCTCACATGCATGAAGCGATTCTCGAAGACCGTCTCGGTAATGAGGCTGTACCCCTGCCCAAGGGTCATCATGGCCATGATCTGGGCCTGGAGGTCCGTCGGAAAGCCCGGATAAGGAAGGGTCTTCATATCGATACTGGCGATCCGCCGGGATCCGGCGGCCCGGATTCCATCCCGTTCCGTCTCGATGGTCATCCCCGTCTCCCGGAGCTTCAGGATCAAGGCCTCGAGGTGGCTGGGTTCACATCCGGTGAGACGGATATTGCCGCCCGTCATGCCGGCGGCGATCAGGAATGTTCCGGCCTCGATGCGGTCCGGGATGACGGAGGCATCTGCGGGGTGCAGGCGCGGGACCCCGTCGATGGTGATGACATCCGTTCCCGCCCCGTTGATGCGAGCGCCCATTCCGGTCAGAACTTCCGCGAGGTTGACCACCTCCGGCTCCTTCGCGGCATTCTGCAGGATCGTGGTGCCCTCCGCGAGGGTGGCTGCCATCATGATGTTTTCCGTTCCCGTTACGGTTGAGAGATCGAAATAGATCCTCGCCCCCCGGAGGCGCCGCGCCCTGGCTTCGATATACCCCTCTTCCAGGTGGATCTCCGCCCCCATTTCTTCCAGGGCCTTGATATGCAGATTGACGGGCCTCGCCCCGATGGCGCACCCGCCGGGCAGGGACACCCGGGCCTGGCCCATCCGGGCCACCAGCGGCCCCAGAACCAGGATCGACGCCCGCATTGTCTTCACCAGGTCATACGGCGCCTCACAGCTGGTGATGGAAGTGGCGTCCACCTTGACCGTCCCGTTTCCTCCCGTACGAACACCGAGATTGTGCAACAGCCTGCGGGCCGTTTTGATATCCACCAGGTTCGGGATGTTGCGGAAGGTATTCGTTCCCTCCGTCAACAGAGCTGAGAAAAGGATGGGCAGCGCCGCATTCTTGGCACCGCTGACCGGCACCTCTCCGGTCAGCTTCCGTCCTCCCTGAATGACGATCTTATCCATGGTTGATCTCCATCTTCCGAGCCTTCACGACCCGGTCCCTGCCTCCATAATCCTTCCGGACATCGATTCGATCATACCGGCCGTCCGCCCGGAAAGCCTCCTTGAGCCTCTCTGCCTGACGTTCGCCCATTTCCATCAGGAGCCATCCCCCGCCCTTCAGGACGGATGTGGCTTCCGAAATAAGCCGGCGGTGCACCGCGGTCCCGTCCCCGGCGGCCCACAGGGCATCCTTCGGCTCAAAAGCCCTCACCCCGGGGGGAAGGCTTTTGAATTCCTCCTCCGGAATGTAAGGAGGGTTCGAGACAATCAGATCAAAAGGACCTCGAAACGGCTCCACAATGTCCGCAACGACGATCAATACCCGGCCGGAGACGCCCGCCCGTCCGACATTTCCCGCGGCGATGGCGGCGGCGGCGGCTGACCGGTCCGTGGCCACCACCCTCGCCCGGGGCAGCTCCCGGGACAGCGCCACGGCCACGGCACCGCTTCCCGTTCCGACATCCAGGATGATGCAGCCATCTTCCGCTACCCGGAGCGCCTCCTCCACGAGAATCTCCGTTTCCGCCCGGGGAATCAGAACACGGCTGTCGACGGAAAGGGGGATGGACCAGAACTCCTTTTCTCCGACGATATAAGCTGCCGGTTCGTGCCTCCTCCTTCTTTCCACCCAGGCCAGAAAGCCGGGGAGGACCTCTTCATCGAGGACATCTTCCGGGTGGGCATAGAGATAGGTGCGATCGGTCCCGAGATACCGGCTGAGCAGGACCTCGGCATCCAGACGGGGGGAAGGAAGCCCATGACGGCGGAAATCGTCGGTTGTCTCGTGCAGGACGGAACGGATGGTTGCCACGACTTCCCCCCGGTTCACGCCGATCGCCGGATGAGCGGCCTTCAGGCGGATGCCGACGACTGGAGGGCATTCGCCTGGAAGTGGGTCGTCAGGGCATCGATGACTCCCTGGATCTCGCCGTCCAGAATGCTCTCCAGATTGTACAGCGTAAGCCCGATGCGATGATCCGTGACCCGGCCCTGCGGGAAGTTGTAGGTCCGGATTCGCTCGCTTCGATCTCCGCTTCCCACCTGGCTTCTCCTGGCCTCCGTGATCTCGGAGTTCTGTTTCTGAATCATGATGTCCAGAAGCCTCGCCCGGAGCACCTTCATCGCCTTCGCCTTGTTCTTGAGCTGGGATTTTTCATCCTGGCAGGTGACGACCAGGCCGGTGGGCAGGTGCGTGATCCGCACCGCGGAATCGGTCGTGTTGACGCTCTGCCCGCCGTGACCACTGGAATGGTAGACGTCGATCCGCAGGTCGTTCGGATCGACCTGGACTTCCACCTCCTCCGCTTCGGGGAGAATAGCCACCGTGACGGCCGACGTGTGGATCCGGCCCTGGGATTCCGTGGCCGGGACTCGCTGAACCCGGTGGACGCCGCTCTCGTACTTCAGGCGGCTGTACGCCCCGCGACCCTCGATCAACGCGATGATTTCCTTGAATCCACCGACTCCTCCGGAAGGACTGCCGCTCACGACCTCCACCCTCCAGCCGGATCGCTCCGCATATCGGGCGTACATCCGGAAAAGGTCGGCCGCGAAAAGGCCCGCCTCGTCTCCCCCCGTACCCGCCCGGATTTCCAGGAGGACATTTTTTTCGTCATTCGGATCTTTGGGAAGCAGGAGGATTTTCAGACGCTCCTCCAGCAGCGTCCTGCGCTCCTTGAGCTCGGTCAGTTCCCCCCGCACCAGCTCCTTCAACTCCTCGTCATCCTCACGGAGAATCCGCTGGTCTTCTTCGATCTGTCCGCCCAGTTTTTCGTATTCCCGCCAGGCGTCCACCAGGTCGTGGAGGTCGGAATGCTCCTTGGCGTACTTCTGATACAGGGAGGGCTTGGTGACGACATCGGAGCTGCTCAGCAGCCCTTCCAGCTCTTGAAACCGCTGATCGATATCTTTCAGTCTCTTGAACATGGATATACCGAGAACCCGGGAAACGGAATGGGAAAACCCGGCAAGCCGGGGGGGGTGAAACGCCTGTTCGGGCAGTGATTGTCCGGAAGGCTGCGAGGGGTGCGACCCCGGAGAAGATGGACCGAAGAGGGGACAAGCAGGGAACGGCGGGAACGGAATGTCGACGTCTGTCGATCACTCCACACGACCTGCCTCAGCGGCCGCCGGACCGGTCCCATGAAGGCCCCCCGTAAGCGGAGGAACCGATCAGGCTTCCTTCTTCTGTTCCAGGGAGGCATACTTTTTCTTGAACCGTTCCACCCTTCCGGCCGTGTCGACGATCTTCTGCTTCCCCGTCATGAAGGGATGACAGCTGGAGCAGATTTCGACCTTGATGTCCTGCCGGGTGGACTTCGTTTCAATGACGTTCCCGCAGACGCAGGTGATGGTTGTTTCCTTGTATTCCGGATGGATTCCCTCTTTCATGGGACTTCTTTCTCCTTTTTCGTGATGTGCGAACCGTCCAGCAAAGGGCTGTGCATCTAATCAATTCCGCCGGAAAATTCAAGCGGTATTTTACTGGTTCATGGAATCCAGGAACAGCTGGTTTGTGTCGGTCTTCCGGATCTTGTCGATGATGAACTCCATGGCGTCCAGGGGATTCATCTCCTGAAGGAGCCTGCGGAGAATCCAGACCCGGTTCAGATTGACCTTCGGGATCAGGAGTTCCTCCTTCCGGGTTCCCGAACGGATAAGGTCGAAGGCCGGGAAGATCCTGCGGTCGGCGATGCGGCGGTCGAGGTGCAGCTCCATGTTGCCGGTTCCCTTGAATTCCTCGAAGATGACCTCGTCCATCCTGCTTCCCGTGTCGATGAGGGCCGTGGAGATGATGGTCAGGCTGCCGCCGTTCTCGATGTTCCGGGCGGCCCCGAAAAAGCGCTTTGGCTTGTGGAGAGCATTGGAGTCGACGCCACCGGAGAGGACCTTTCCGCTTGGGGGAACCACGGTGTTGTACGCCCTGGCCAGGCGTGTGATGCTGTCCAGCAGGATGACCACGTCGCGCTTGTGCTCCACGAGCCTTTTCGCCTTTTCGATAACCATTTCGGCCACCTGGACGTGCCGCGTGGCCGGCTCATCGAACGTGGAGGAGACCACCTCCCCCTGGACGCTGCGCTGCATGTCCGTGACCTCTTCCGGCCGCTCGTCGATGAGCAGCACCATGAGGATCACTTCCGGGTGGTTCTTGGCGATGCTGTGGGCGATATCCTGCAGGAGAACCGTTTTCCCTGCCCGGGGGGGAGATACGATGAGGCCTCTCTGCCCTTTCCCGATGGGGGTAAACAGGTCCATGATCCGGGTCGAGAAGTTCTCCGTGTCCGACTCCAGGCCAAGCTTCTCCTGGGGGTAAAGCGGCGTCAGATTATCGAAGAGGATTTTGTCCCGAGCGGCGTCCGGATGTTCATAGTTGACCGAATCCACTTTCAGCAGGGCGAAGTATTTCTCCCCTTCCTTGGGAGGCCGTACCTCTCCCGAGATCGTGTCGCCGGTCCGGAGGCTGAAACGCCGGATCTGGGAAGGGGATACGTAGATGTCGTCCGGACTGGGCAAGTAATTGTAGTCGACGGCCCTGAGGAATCCGAAGCCGTCCGGCAGGATTTCCAGAACCCCGGAGCCGGAGATGACGCCGTTCTTGTCCGACTGGGCCTGCAGAATCGAAAAGATAAGGTCCTGCCGTCGCATTCCCCCGGCGCCCGGTACGTTGAGATCCTTTGCCAGGTTGGCCAATTCACTGATGGGGAGTCTTTTAATTTCCTCGATGTTCATGTTGATTTCCTTTCCGTGTCACTGCACGGATCCAGCCGGAACGTTATTACACGCCTGCACGTGCAACGGTTCCCGGCGCCATCATTCCCACTGTCTTCAAGTGGAATTGGCCATGTGACAGAAATACAATCTGGATTAGAACCGGTTTGCCAATTGGAACGCTGGAAACACTTGAAAAGGGAGGCGTTGAAGTTACCTTTCAAAATTCCCGACTCCCTCTACCCGATGCCCCCTGAAGTGTCAAGGGTTTTTTCTCCTTTTTACAGGATCCCCGGCGTCCGGTCCATAAAAATGAAATTCAGATGCCTGCCTGTCCGCCCCGCGTCCCGGCGGTGGGAAAACCAGCGTTCCGGATCGCAGGACGTGCATTCACCGGAGAGATGGATCCGCTCCGGAGAAAGCCCCTGACCCAGCAACTGGGCGCGGTTCGCCGCCGCCAGGTCGAATCTCCACTTCCCCGGCCCCGCAGGGACCAGAAACGACGTCTGGCCGGGCCCCAGGGCCTCCATGGCCCGATGAACGGGCGCATCCACTTCGTAGCAGCATGGTCCGATGGCAGGCCCCACCGCCGCCAGCAGATCCCGGGGCTCTGAGGAGAAGCGGTCCCGGAGGCAGTCGACCGCCCGTGCCGCGACACCCAGGGAAGTCCCCCGCCAGCCGGCATGAACCGCCGCGACGATTCCTCTTCTGGCATCCGCCAGGAGAATCGGAACGCAGTCCGCCGTCCGGATGCAGAGGGCCAGTCCCGGCTTGTCCGTGACGATCGCATCGTAGCGGAGGGGCTGGCAGGTGAAGGTCATGAACGCCGGGTCATCGATGGCCAGGACTTCGTTCCCGTGCACCTGGCGGACATTGAAAAACTGGCGGCGGGACAGGCCGAAAGCCTCCGCCGTCCGGTCCCAGTTCACCCGGACGCATTCCTCCGGGTCGCCCTCTGAGGCACTGAAATTCAGGCTTTCGAAGGCCCCGGCACTGACGCCCTCCCGACGCGTGCAGAAGGCATGGCTCACAAACCCCAATTCCCTCAGGGGCACACACTCCAGGTACGACACGGGTCCCCTTCGGACGAGCTCAAACATATGTCCGCCTCCCCCGGAGAGCCTCGCACAGCCCTGCCATGTCTTCCGGTAACGGGGATTGAAAGGACAGGAAGGTCCCGTGAACGGGATGCCGGAAAGCAATCCGGGCCGCATGCAGGGCCTGACGTTTCACTCCCCGGAGAATGGACCGGGTTTCCGTGTCCGTGACCGATTTCAACAAACCGGACCTTCCATATACGGCGTCCCCGACGACGGGATGCCCCTGGGAACTCAGATGAACGCGGATCTGATGGGTCCGGCCCGTCAAGAGGTCGACCTCCAGCAGTGTCACGCTCCCAAAGCGTTCCCGCACGCGCCAGCGGGTGACGGCTTCCCTGCCCTGAGAACTCCGGGTGGACATCTTCTTCCTGTCCGCCGGGTGCCTCCCCACGGGCAGGAGGATCTCCCCGGTCTCCGTCCGGGGCGTCCCCAAGACCAGGGCGAGATAGGTCTTGTCGATCCGGCGGTCCCGGAATTGCGTGGTAAGGCCCCGATGGGCCTCATCCGTCTTGGCAACCAGAAGCAGCCCCGAGGTATCACGGTCCAGGCGGTGGACGATCCCCGGCCGCAGCACCCCGCCGATGCCGGAGAGATCGCGGCAGTGGTGGAGAAGCGCATGCACAAGGGTCCCGCGGGAATGCCCCGCCGCCGGGTGGACGACCATTCCCGCCGGCTTGTCCACCACCAGCAGGTGTTCGTCTTCGAAAGCAATGGAAAGAGGGATGTCTTCCGCCTGAACGCTCGATGGGGCCGCCTCGGGAATCGCCAGTTCCACCGTTTCTCCCGCGCGGAGCCGGTAGCCCGCCTTCACCCGCCGCCCGTCGACAAGAACACGGCCTTCCTCAACGGCCTTCCGGATCTGCGACCGGGAGAGGCCCACATCCCGGTCGGCCAGATACACATCCAGTCGCACATCCTCATCGCCGCCGGCAACCGTGCATCGCTCCGTCCTCGGGTCTCCGCTCACGACGCAGACACCGCCCGCAGGGCCTCCCGAACCGGCCGGAGATCGCTCTCGTCCAGGGTGCGGGCGTCAAAGAGGACTTCCTCGTCGGCGATCCGGACGACAATCGGCAGCGGGAGTCGCCGGAGCCGCTCCCCAAGGGAGGCGGACGAGAGTCCGTCCATCTTCACGGCAACCAGCCAGGTCGGAATGTCCCGGGCGGGCAGGGAGCCGCCGCCGGCCATCGCGGTCCCCGGCCGCAAGGTCAGGGAGATCCCTTCGAGTCCCGACTTCCGGACCAGGGTCATCAGCCTGCGGGCGCGCTTCCGCACGGCCTCCAGCGGTTCGGAGAGGGCTTTCAGGACCCGGATTTCCTGCAGAGCCAGACCCGGCTCAAGATAGGCGGCCAGGGTCGCTTCAAGGGCCGCCAGGGTCATCTTGTCGATTCGCAGGGCCCGGTTCAGGGGGTTCTTGCGGATCCTTTCCAGGCTCTCCCGCCGGCCGATGATGATTCCTGCCTGCGGCCCGCCGAGGAGCTTGTCACCGCTGAACGTCACCACATCCGCCCCCGAGGCGACAGCCTCCCGGACCGTCGGCTCCCGCTCCAGGCCGAAAGGCGCCAGGTCGATCAGGCAGCCGCTGCCCAGGTCGTGCATGACCGGGATGCCCGTCCTGCCTCCCAGTGCAACGAGGTCGGAAACGGCCACTTCCTCTGTGAACCCGAGGATACGGAAGTTGCTCGTATGCACTTTCAGAATCAGGCCTGTCCGCTCCGTGATGGCCCGCTCGTAGTCTCCCAGGCGGGTCCGGTTGGTGGCGCCGACCTCACGGAGGCGGACGCCGCTCTTCTCCATGACCTCGGGGATGCGGAACTCACCGCCGATCTCCACCAGTTCGCCCCTGGAAACGACGGCTTCGCGGCCTTCCGCCAGGGTGTTCAGAACCAGAAAAACGGCGGCGGCATTGTTGTTCACCACCAGAGCCTCTTCCGCTCCGGTCAAAACGAGAAGAAGGTCCCGGACGTGATCGTACCGGAGTCCCCGCTCCCCTTTTTCCAGATCGAATTCGAGGTTCGAATAGCCGCCGGCCACTTCGGCCACCCGGCGGACCGCCTCCCTGCTGAGGGGAGCCCGTCCCAGGTTCGTATGAAGAATTACGCCGGTGGCATTGATAACCTGTTTGAGCCGCGGGGAAGCCAGGTCGCCGATCCTCTTTTGCACGCCTTCCGCCACGGCATTCAGGTCAGGCATGGCAAACACCTCCTCGGCATCCATCGCCAGGATCCGCCGTCGCAGGTCTTCGACGGCGGCACGGCATGCCTCACGGACAAACTCCCTGGGCATCTGCCGGAAGAGCCCCCGCCTTTCCAGGAACAGCATCAGTTCGTCAATCTTCGGCAGGTTCCGCAACCGGATTTTTGTCCGTTCCTCCATCGCCCTGCTCCTCCCTCCCGGAAGTCTCTCCGTCCGATTGTTCCCTGCCGTCTTGACCGCAGGCTTCCACCACAATGCGTCATCGTCGACGGCGGATCATCCGGGAATACCGATTCACTCTGTCGCTGCGAAAAAACGTCCTGTCCGCATCCGTCCGGCGGATCCGCCGGCCTGGATCGCCGTCTGCAGACGAAAAGCCTTCACCACACCAGGGGAGAAACGAGGGCATTGCGGCAGAAATCGCGGAAATTGTTCACCGCCGTAAAAAATTCCCGCATCAGGATGACCCAATGATAGCATCCCCGTTCCGTCAAGAAAAATGTGCCGTTCCGGTAACGGAGTCCCCCTGCCGCGGAAAAGGCCAGGATGTCTTTCCATAAATACGGGTACACGGCACCATATTTTTTTTGCAGGCTGGATTCCTTGAGCTCCATGCTGAACAGTTTCATCAGGAAATCGTAACGGATCCTCTCCTGAACGCTGAACATCCGGGCAGCCATCAGCGGCACTTCCCCGCGCCCGATCCGGGTGACGTACTCGGCCACGTCGAAGGTGTTGGCGTAGCAGGTACCGTGCAGATACCCGATGGATCCGCTGCCCAGGCCGGCATACTCGTCGTAGTCCACGATGTACTCATCGATGAGAGAGGGTTTGCGGGAGAAACACCAGGCCGAGGACATCCGGTAGGTCGGACGGAGCCGTTCGAGGATTCGCCTGTAAAACAGGCCCTCCTGCTTCATGTCCACATGCCCGAGCGTCCGGTTGACCATCCGCCGCGTCGAATCGGACACCATCAGGGGATAATAGGTCACCTGATCCACACCGCTGCCCAGCAGAACATCCAGGTCCCGTTCGAGCATCTTGGGCGTCTGTGTGGGAAAGTTGAAGATCATGTCGGCATTGAGGGTATCGAACACCCCCAGGTACGAACGCAGGCGGCCGAGGATCTCCTGCCCGTCGCCATACTTGTCTTTGCGCTCCATCTGGCGCAGCAGACCATCGTCAAAGCTCTGGATGCCCACCGACAGTCGGTTCACGCCTGCCTGCCGGAGGATCTCCACATTCCCGTCCGTCAGGTGATTCGGGTTGGTTTCCACGGAAATCTCCCGAATTCCGAACATATCCCGCGCCAGGAGAAGGGTTTCCGCCAACTCGTCGGGCAAAACCGTCGGCGTACCGCCTCCGGCATAGATACCCTGAAAATCGTATCCCCGGTCCCGATAGAGGCCCATTTCTTTTCTCAGGGCCTTGAAATAGCGGCGGGCAACCTTTTCCTGAAAAACGAACCGGTTGAACGAGCAGTACGGGCACAACCGCTCGCAGAAGGGAATGTGCAGATAGAGAAGGCGCGACTCCGAATCCTCGCAGGGCTTGAGTTCCGGGGGAGGGCCCATTTCGAAATGCATGGCCCTGGCAAATTCCGCCCTGGCCTGCTTGCTGATGATCCGGTGAATCAAAGGGGTCAACATTGGTTCTTCCGTTGGTGAGGGGCAGAGGCTAACAGAGGCTCCGCAAATAATCAAGGTGTTTCACCCGCTCCCTTGCAACGGGCGGCACCCGGTGCTATAGGGAGATCGGATTCATAAACCGGAAAGGAACATACGAATCGGCATGTTGGAAAGAAGGGTTCTAACCCTGTGGACCGATACCGGCAGAAATATCGGTGACGCGGCCGTCCTGAGAACTCCCTGCCGGGAGGCGGCATCTCCGTTTCCTCCGGAGACACTCCGGAATATCGAGACCCTGGTGAATACCTTCCTGCAGCGGAATGACGCCCTGGGCCTGGCGGCCCCGCAGATCGGCATCAGCGAGAGGATCGTGGTGTTCCGGAACAAGGGTTTCGACGAGAAGACCTGGTCGAAGAAGGAGGAGGATTACGACGTCCTGGTCAACCCTCGGATCACCCAGTCCCGGGGGGAACCGGTGAAAGGGGCGGAGGGCTGCCTTTCCTGTCCCGACATCCAGGTGGAGATCGACCGCTTCCCGGAAATCAAGGTCCGGGCACTCGACCGGTACGGGAAAAAGATCAACCGGCGGTATCTGGATTTCCTGGCCCGCATCGCCCAGCACGAGATCGACCACCTGGACGGCAGGCTCATCGTGGATTACGAGGGGAGCCTCTGGTATCCGAAGAAGAAGGAACGCTTCTTCGCGGAGGTTCTCGACGGGCGCTTTTAGAAGAGGCGGGCGGGCATCCTTTGTCGCCCTCCAGTTCGCCAAAAATGACACGGAATCAGGTTGCACCATCAGAATCCCTCGTTTTTCTCGACAATGATGACATAGAAATGGTGTGAATCCTGCCAAAATATTCATATCATGGATTCAAATGCCAGGTTCGTGCCCGCGATCACCGAACCCCCTGCCTCGTTGATCCCCGGGAGTATCCGAGACCCAAGCGGCATCGTCGTTCGGATGCACCCCGGGCCTTGCCGGTCCCGGAATACAGTCTTCCCGAAGTGCCGCATTCACACACCCGCCTGCCGTCGGTCGGCCGGACCGGCAGACCGGCCGGAAAGTCCACGATGCCCCGGGGTGTTCATCCTCCGGAGGACACATGCCCTGAAGGACGGCGGGAAGGTTTCGCGGTATCCTTTCACTTCTCGATGTATACCGGTTTTTCTTCTGCCGTGAGACAGGGCCGGGGCGGCTCACAATGCGAAGTCTCCGGTTTTCCAGGAGGTGGCATCTGACAGGGTTCTCCATTCGGAAGAAAGGGCAGGGACATGAATAAAACCGTGATTCAACATGTACTTTCACGTCTCTCGGCCATCGGCATCAGCGACATTTTCGGGGTGCCGGGAGACTTTGCCTTTCCGGTCAACGATGCAATCTGCACGGACGGCAGCCTCCGCTGGATCGGCAACTGCAACGAACTGAACGCCGCCTACGCGGCGGACGGATACGCCCGCATCCGCGGCGCCGCCGCACTGAGCACCACCTACGGGGTGGGCGAGCTCAGCGCCGTTAACGGGATTGCCGGCTCCTATGCGGAGCATCTGCCGGTCTTTCACCTGGTGGGCATGCCGTCGAGCGGAACCAGGAAAGCCAGACGTCTGGTCCATCACACGTTCGGCAACGGCCAGTTCGATTTTTTTTATCATATGACCGAGCCGGTGGTCTGCGGACGGGCGATCCTGACCCCGGACAACTGCATCCGCGAAACGGAGCGGCTGATTGCGGCGGCATTCTATCACCGTCGACCGGTCTACATGGGCTTCCCGGCCGATTATGCGACTATGCCGGTGAACGAATCGACCCCGGCTGAGGAGATCCGCGAAAGCGACCCCTCGGCCCTCGAAAAGGCGGTGGACGCCATCGTCGATGCCGTGTGCCGCGCCGGATCCGCCTGTTTCCTGCCGGGCATCATCATTTCCCGCTGCGGGCTGAAAGAATCCGCAACCGATCTGGTGACCGCATCGGGGCTGCCGTTTGCCGCCATGATCATGGACAAGTCCGTGCTGGATGAGACCCATCCGGGCTACATCGGCATCTATGACGGACGGCTCATGAACGAGGAGGTTCGCGAGTTTGTCGAGGGATGCGACTGCGTCATCGAAATCGGCGCGCTCATGACGGACCTGAGTTCCGGTGGCTTCACCGCCAGGATCGACCCGGCAAAGAGCATCAACATCAGGCTCCATCATGTACGGGTGGGGTATGCCGTCTACAACAACGTGGAAATCCGGGATGTGCTGACGGCGCTGGCGGGAAGGCTCCCCCGGCGCACGGATGTCAAAGCCCCGCGGGTCCAGGGACTCGGTGAGCCGGAAGGCAGCCCGGACGACAAAATCACCTCGTCCTACCTGTACCCGCGACTGGAACGGATGTTGAAACCGCAAGACATCGTGATGGTCGAGACGGGCACCGCGTCCATGGGGTTCGCTTTCGCCCGGATGCCCGCGGGCTCGACGTTTCACAACCAGTCCCTGTGGGGCTCCATCGGCTGGGCCACACCAGCCGCCTTCGGCGCCGCCCTGGCCGACCCGAGCCGGAGAGCCATCCTTGTCACCGGTGACGGCTCCCACCAGCTCACGGCCCAGGAGATCTGCGCGTTCCATCGCTATGGACTGAAGCCGATTCTGTTCGTGATCAACAATAACGGATACCTGATCGAGCGCCTCCTCTGCAAGGACCCCGGCATATACTACAACGACCTGGCGCAGTGGAGTTACCACAAGCTGCCCGAGGCACTGGGATGCGAGGGCTGGTTCTCCGCCCGGGCGACCACATGCGGGGAGCTCGACGACGCCGTCGGAAAAGCGGAGGGATGCGGCAGTGGGGCCTACATAGAGGTCGTCACGGACACGTACGACGCGCCTCCCCTGCCCCGGAAATTCAAAAACGCCTCGTGAAGAGGCATGGCCGCAACACCCGGGGAATCAGGGCAGGAAGCATTCCATTTCTGAAGGAGATAACACAAGGGGAACGCAGCAGACAGCCCCTTTTCAACAGCCCGCGGAAAACATCACCTTTCCGGCTGTTCAAAAGGGGTTGGATGCAAGGCGCCCGCAGTCCTGAGCCATGAGGCGTACTTCTGGGTACGTCGAATGGCGAGGGACA
>CAYNEJ010000006.1:0-50202 GCA_964396205.1 uncultured Syntrophaceae bacterium | reverse complement strand
GAGACGATGCAGGGTCGAAAAAACGCTCCTGAGCGCGAGGGATGCCCCCCTACATTCAGACGGCGATACGTGCCTGAAACTTGAAAAAAAGGGAGAAGAAAGGACGGGGGAACGGATTCAAATCCGGGTGCCCCGTGTTCGAGTCACGGCGGGGGCATCGTTTTGCTGGGCCAGCGAGTTCCTTTTAATCCATATAAGGGACTGGTGTTTGAAAAGACATCGGATTGGAGGGAAGAGGATATTTTGGGGAAGCTCATCAGTTTGATGATAAAGGAGGGGGGAAATGGATAATTCGAAGGTTTATATTGGTGAAATTAGAATACAAGTAGAATTTGCAGAAAGGTCATTTGCAGAATATCTAAACGCAATGGAATCATCAGATGTTTCATCTGTATTTTATCATGCGCACCATTTTCTGATTCACGCCACAAATATCGACAAGTTGATTGATGTTCATCCAGATAGTTTCCGGTCTAAATATCTAACCCCTTTGCTTTCTCTTGTGGCAATCAACTTAAAGCAATTCAGGCGTCTTCGTAATCATTTAGAACACTTTGACGAGCGTTTGGATGATTGGGTAAAAACCTGCAAGGAAGTGCATTCTTCGATATGAACATTATTACGGGTGCTAAAGGGTTCCCACATAAAAACTTCTTGCGAGCGATGGATGGTCATCTATTTCGGTTTCATGGCGAAGAATATGACCTACAATCCCTTTACTCTGAAATAGTGAGAATTGGCAGGATTATGGAGGGAATGGACAACCCTTTGAAAGGAGGAAATTAGGATGGATTACCGCAAAGAGGCATTTACCAGAAAATTTGAGAACGCGGGAAAATGTCTTGGTGTAGCACCAGACCAAATAATCTCTCTTAAATTGCGTGATATGGTTTTATCTTACAACGATTATAGAGAAACATTAAGCATTATGGAACACGAAGCGGGAGTTCTGTCAGAAGAGCTGGACGATGATTTTTTTGGTAGAGGTTATCTTTTAAGGCAAGGCGACCTTAAAATAATTTTTGTTGAGCATGAAACGGGTCTGGAAATACTTTATATTGCCGGTTCAATGGCTTCACTAATTCAGTTAATTCCTTTGGTGTTAAAGTTTTGGAATAAGGTTCGTGGACGCTTAAACCATCGACACGTCAAAAAAAATCAGAACATTGAGATTCGCAGGATAGATGCAGTTCGTAATATTAGCGAAATGGAAATAAACAATTATGAAGAATTATTGGTTTTCTTGATGGTTCATGGGGTTGAGAATGAATTAAAATCGTTGCGAACCGAAATCGATACCCTGAGCAAACGAATGACAACTATCGAAAAATCAAAGGGGAGTGGGGGACGGAATAAAGAAAAAGAAAACCTAAAGGAAACAGCCCCGAAAGGAAGAAAGAAAAAATCCCCACAGGTGACTTTTATGGGTAAAAAAACGTAAAAAGTGGCTCTCTTGACCGCATCGGAGCCAAAAGAGCCACTGGACAACACTTGAAAATCAGCTATTTAGCTATTTTGTGATGGGGTTGTGTCAATTCCAATCCGCTCCCCCTTCAGACTGCGTCGTGTTCCTTTTCAGTAGCGGTAGTGGTCCGGCTTGAAGGGGCCGCTCACCGGCACGCCCAGGTACTTCGCCTGCTCCTTCGTCAGCTTCGTCAGTTTCACCCCGAGACGGCCCAGGTGAAGCCGGGCCACCTCTTCATCGAGCTTCTTCGGCAGGGTGTAGACGCCCACCGGCAGGCGGTTCGTCGCCAGCTCGATCTGGGCAAGGCACTGGTTCGTGAAGCTGTTGCTCATGACGAAGCTGGGATGTCCCGTGGCGCAGCCCAGGTTCACCAGCCGCCCCTCCGCCAGGACGAGAATGGAGCGCCCCGACAGGAGGGTCCACTTGTCCACCTGCGGCTTGATGGTCTCCCGGCGGATCCCCTTCGTCGTCTCCAGGTATCGCACCTCGATCTCGCTGTCGAAGTGGCCGATGTTGCAGACGATGGCTTCGTTTTTCATTTTCTCCATGTGCCGGCCGGTGATGACGTTGCAGCAGCCCGTGGCGGTCACGAAGATGTCGCCGATCCCCACGACCTCTTCCAGGGTCTTCACCTCGTATCCCTCCATGGCCGCCTGGAGCGCACAGATCGGATCGACCTCGGTGACGATGACCCTGGCCCCGAAGCCCCGCATGGACTGGGCGGACCCCTTGCCCACGTCTCCATACCCGCAGACCACCACGATCTTCCCCGCCACCATCACGTCGGTGGCCCGCTTGATGCCGTCCACCAGGGACTCGCGGCAGCCATAGAGGTTGTCGAACTTGGACTTGGTGACCGAGTCGTTCACGTTGATGGCCGGAAAGAGCAGCTCCCCCGCCTTCTGCATGGAGTAGAGCCGGTGGACCCCCGTGGTGGTCTCCTCGGAGACGCCCCGGATGCCCGCGGCAACCTTCTGCCAGCGCGACCGGTTTTTCTTCAGGCTGCGGCCCAGGCGGTCGAGAATGATGGCGAATTCCTTGTTGTCACAAGGTTTTTCGAGAATCGAAGGATCCTTCTCCACCGCCGCCCCCTGATGGATGAAGAGGGTTGCGTCGCCGCCGTCGTCCACAATCAGGTCGGGGCCCGAGCCGTCCGGCCAGGTGAGGGCCTGCTCGGTGCACCACCAGTAGTCCTCCAGGCTCTCGCCCTTCCAGGCGAAGACCGCCGCCGAGCCGGCCTTGGCGATGGCCGCCGCGGCGTGGTCCTGGGTGGAAAAGATGTTGCAGGAGGCCCAGCGCAGGTCCGCGCCCAGGATCTTCAGGGTTTCGATCAGCATGGCCGTCTGGATGGTCATGTGGAGGCTGCCCATGATTTTGAGCCCCTTCAGGGGCTTCCGGGGGCCGTATTTCTCGCGCACAGCCATCAGGCCGGGCATCTCGTTCTCCGCCAGGTCCATCTCCCGGCGGCCCCAGTCCGCCTGGGACAGGTCCGCCACCTTGAAGGGAAGGACCGGGTCAATCTTCTGATATTTCATGGTTCACTCCTTTGGGATTTTCGCTTTGCCGGACCGGGGAAGGGACAGATGAAAATCCGTCCCCCTGCCGCTCCGTTCGCGTCCGCCCGGCCGTATCGGGGTGTCTCCCCCGTTCCGGGGGCGCCACAATACCACCCGAGACGATCAGAGTAAAGGCCTGTTCCACGGTCATGTCCAGCGGCACGAGATCCTTTTCCCGGACGAAGAGGATGTACCCCGAAGTCGGATTCGGCGCCGTCGGCAGGAAGATGCTCACCGCTTCTCCCGTCTTCTCGTGAATTTCTCCGGACGGCTGCCCCGTGACGAATCCGATCGCGTAGGTCCCGGCCCGGGGAAACTCCACCAGGACGACCTTCCGGAATCCCTGCCCCTTGTCCTTGATCAGGCTGTCGGAGACCTGCTTGCTTGCCCGGTAGACACCCCTGACGAAGGGGATCTTCTGGAGGATGCGCTCCCCCGTCCGGACAAGCCGGTGGCCCAGGTAGCTTCGGGTGATGAGGCCGCAGAGGAAAACGAAGACGGCCGTGAAGATGATCCCGAGCCCGGGGACATGGATGCCCAGGAGCGTGTCCGGGTGATACCGCTGGGGAACGACCGACAGGAGGCCGTCCATCAGGCGGACCAGGAATACGAGGATGTAAATCGTCACCCCGACAGGGACGACCACCGCCAGGCCCGTCAGGAATATCTGCCGGATGGTTTTCTTCACCTGCGGCCTCCGCCGAATCGAGGAACTGCCGCCATCGCAAAAGGGTTTCTCCGTATCAGGCATCTCTCCATTGTCTCATGCCTCCCTCCGCGGCGGACGTGAAGGCTGCCGGCGAGAGCTCATTCCTCCGCGGACGCCTCTCACACGACCCGGCGGGGCAGCTTGTGGGCATGCATGATCGTGGCGGCGATCTCCTCGATGGACATGCTTGTGATGTTGAGAAACGGGATGTCTTCGGAAATGAAGAATGACTCGCACATCGCGATCTCCAGCCGGCACTGGCCAAGCGAGGCGTACCGGCTCCCGGGCCGCCGCTCCGAGCGGATCTTGTGGAGCCGCTCCGGGTTGATGCTGAGACCGAAGATCTTTTTCTTGTAGGGGGAAATCAGGTTGTAGATTCGCTTGTCCTGCTGGGTGAAGTCCTCTTCCGTGACCGGATAGTTGGCGGCGTAGATCCCGAACTGGAGCCCCAGGTAGATGCACGTGGGCGTCTTGCCGGTCCGGGAGACGCCCACGAGGATGATGTCGGCCTCCTCGAAGTTTTTTGTCGAGATGCCGTCATCATGGCCCAGGGCGTAATTCACCGCGTCGATCCGGACACTGTACTGCGTGTCGCTCACCATCCCGTGATAGCGGCCCACGGTGTGCGAGGACTGGGTCTTCAGCTCGCTTTCCACGAGGGGAAGAAACGTCCCGATGAAGTCAAAGAAAACACCGGTGCTCTCCTTCAGCACCTCACGGATCCGCGGGTTGATGAGGGTGCTGAAGACAAGGGGCCGGAGGCCCTTGACCTTGGTCGCCGCATCGATCTGCCGGACCACTTCGGCGGCCTTGTCCAGCGTATCGATGAACGGCAGGGTCATGGGATCGAAGGGGATGTGCTCGAACTGGGTGAGGAGGCTCTGACCGAGCGTTTCCGCGGTGATGGCGGTGCTGTCGGACACAAAGAAAACGGAGCGGTGACGGGCCATGCATTCCCCCAGGTCTTTTGGTGGTCCTGAATAGCACGAACGATTGCCCCGCGTCCAAGGCCAAATGGAAAGGCCGGCCCCGGGGCGACGCAGGGGCGCCCTTTTTCCCCTTGAATTCGCCTCCCTCCTGATATAGGAAATTCAATCCTTCATATCACGGGATGCACGGAAGACAGCGGATGGAAACGAAACAGATTCAGAAAGAAATCCGGCGGCTCCTCAAGGAGCGGGAGGCGATCCTCCTGGCTCATTACTACCAGCGCGACGAGGTCCAGGAGATTGCCGATATCGTTGGGGATTCTCTCGCGCTGAGCATCGAGGCGGCCAAGACGGAGGCCCGGGTCATCGTCTTCGCCGGGGTCCACTTCATGGCGGAGAGCGCCGCCATCCTGAGCCCTCAAAAGACGGTTCTTCTGCCCCGGCTGGACGCCGGCTGTCCCCTGGCGGACACGGTGACCCCGGAAGCCCTCCGGGAAGCCCGAAAGACGCATCCCCGGGCCGTCGTGGTGACCTATATCAATTCCTCCGCCGCCGTGAAGGCCCTCTCGGACATCTGCTGCACCTCCGCCAATGCCGTGCGGGTGGTCCAGTCCCTCTCTGAAGATGAGATCCTGTTCGTCCCCGACGGGAACCTGGCCCGCCACACGGCCCGGTTCACGGACAAAAAGGTCATCCCCTGGGGGGGGGCCTGCCCGGTCCACGACGAGATCGACGCCGGTGCCGTGGCCCGGTTGAAAGAGGCTCATCCGTCGGCACCGCTGGCGGCCCACCCGGAGTGCCCGCAGGCTGTGCTGGACCTGGCCGATTTCGTCGGCAGCACCGCGGGGATTCTCCGCTTCGTCCGGGAATCGGAGGCGGGCGCATTCCTGATCGGGACGGAGCAGGGGATTTTCCACCGCCTCCGCCTCGAAAACCCGGGAAAGACATTTCTTCTCGCCTCTCCTTCGCTCCTCTGCGAGACCATGAAAGTCACCACATTGGAGGACATCCGGTCCTCCCTCACGGAGAACCGGCACATCATCCGGGTGCCCGAGGAAACGGCCGCAGCGGCCCGCCGGGCCCTGGAGCGGATGACGGCCCTCTCCTGACGGACGCCGGCCCATGCGCAAGATCGTCGACTTGAAACCCCGGGAGGATCCCGCCTTCCTGGAACTGCTGGCTCATCTCGAGGATGGCCGGCGTGAGATCTCCCTGGCGGGGCTCCACGGCGCGGCGCGGGCCCTTGTGTCGGCCCGCCTGCTGCCTCTCCTGGCCGGAACGTCACTGATCCTGGTCGCGACAGAGCAGGAAGCCCTCTCCTTCCGGCAGGACCTCTCTTTTTTCCTGGGCTCCGGGGACATTCTGCATTTCCCTCCGTGGGACATCCGATCCATCGATCCGCTCTCTCCGCAGAAAACCGTGGAGCGGGCCCGCCTTGCCGTTCTGAGCCGCCTCCTGGAGGACGAGCCCGTCGTGGTCGTGGCCTCCCTGGCGGCGACCCTCCAGCGGACACTGCCGAAGGAGCTCCTTCTCTCCTGGCGGCAGACCCTCTCCATGGGCGATTTCATCGACCGGGACGCCCTCGCGGCCAAGCTCCTGGAGGGAGGATACGAGGCCGTCACCCTGGTGGAGGAGCCGGGACAGTTCAGCGTCCGGGGACATGTGGTGGACATCTTTCCGCCCGCGGGTGAACGGCCCTTCCGGCTGGAGCTGTTCGGCGACGAGATCGAGGGAATTCGGGAGTTCGATCCCATGAGCCAGCGTTCCCTCCGGGAGGTGGTTTCGTTTCCGGTCACCCCGGCCCGGGAGATCCTTGTCAATGGGCAGGGGCGGAGACGGGCGGAGCGGAGCATCCGGCAGCGGGCGCTCTCCCTGGATCTCCCCCGTTCCACCCGTGACCGCCTCCTGGAGGCCGTCACGGGTGACGCCTTCTTTTCGCTCCACCCCATGTACCTTCCCCTGTTCTATGCCTCGCCGGAGGATCCACCGTCAGATCCGCAACCGGGAAGCCTGCTCGATTTTCTGCCGGACACGGCCACGATCCTCCTGGAAGACCCGCTGGCCATCGAGCGGGCGCGGGAGGACCTGGTGAACGGCATCGACCGCACCCTCTGGAAAGCCGGCCAGGAGGAGCGTTTCTTCCTGGAGCGGGACACATTCCTGTTGTCTCACGAGGCATACCGGAGGCAAATCGGCGAGCATCGGCGGATCCGCCTGGAAAGCCTCCTGCTGGCCGCCACGGAAGAGCCGCCGGAGGAGACCGTCTCCTTTTCCACGGCACCGGTTGCGGTCATTCAACGCACGGCACCGGTTTCGCGGGACGACGAAGGCCGCTTCGGGGAACTGGCCGGCCGGATCCGCGGGAGCCTGGAGGCGGGGGATCAGGTGTTTCTGCTGGCCAGCGGCCCGGAGGAGCGGGAACGGATGTCCTCGATCCTCCAGGCCGCGGGCCTTCCCTTCCGGATCCCCCGGGAGAGCCTCTCCACCGAGATGGACCGTCCCCGCTCCGCCGGCGACCTGATTCTTGCGGAGGGGCGCATCAGCGCCGGGTTTTCCTGGAAGGCCCGCCGGCTGGTCGTCCTGACCGACGAGGACTTCTTCGGGAAGAAAATCCCGCGGCGGCCCCGACGTCTGCACCGGGAGGGATTCTTCCTCAAGTCCTTCGGCGATCTGGCCGAGGGTGACCTGGTTGTCCATAAGGAGTTCGGGATCGGCCGCTACCAGGGACTCCGGAGAATTGCCTTCTCGGAGATCGAGAACGACTTTCTCCTGGTCGAGTACGCCGAGGGTGACAAGCTCTACCTGCCGGTGGACCGCCTGGACCAGCTTCAGCGCTACATCGGCCCCGACGGCGAGCATCCCCGGATCGACCGGCTCGGCGGAACCTCCTGGGAATCCACCAAGGAGCGGGTCCAGAAATCCATCCGCGACATGGCGGAGGAGCTGGTGGCGGTCTACGCGGCCCGGGAGATCCTCGAACGGAAGGCCTTCTCGCCGCCCCGGGGCCTCGACGAGGAGTTCGCCGCCTCCTTCGAGTACGAGGAGACCCCCGACCAGGCCAGGGCCATCGAGGACATCCATGCAGACATGAGCCTGGCGAAGCCCATGGACCGGCTCGTCTGCGGCGACGCCGGCTTCGGCAAGACCGAGGTGGCCCTGCGGGCCTCCTTCCGGTCCGTCATGGACGGGCGGCAGGTGGCGGTCCTCGCCCCCACGACCATCCTGACGGAGCAGCACTGCAAGACCTTCCTCCGGCGCTTCGAGCCCTACCCGGTGCGCATCGAAACGCTCAACCGCCTGAAAACGAAGGCGGAGCAGAAGAAGATTGCCGAAGATCTCCGCCGGGGTGCCGTGGACATCATCATCGGCACCCATCGGCTGCTGCAGAAGGATATCGCATTCCGGGACCTGGGCCTCGTCGTCATCGACGAGGAGCAGCGCTTCGGCGTCGTCCACAAGGAGCGCCTGAAAAAGCTGCGGACGCTGGTGGACGTCCTGACCCTGACGGCGACGCCGATTCCCCGCACCCTGCACCTGTCCCTCGTGGGCATCCGCGACCTCTCGGTCATCCACACCCCCCCGGAAGAGCGCGTTCCCGTGAAAACCCGCGTCCTCGAATTCGACGAAGAGGTCATCCGGGACGCCGTCCGGCAGGAGCTCCAGCGGGGCGGCCAGGTATTCTTCCTCCATGACCGGGTCCGCTCCATTCATACGGTGGCGCGGCTCGTGGAACAGCTTGTGCCGGAGGCCCGGATCTCCGTCATCCACGGCCGAATGAAGCCCCGGGAGATCGAGGACACCATGGTCCGATTCCTCCGCCAGGAAACGGACGTCCTGGTCTGCACGACCATCATCGGCTCCGGCGTCGACGTCCCCACGGCCAACACGATCATCGTCAACCGGGCGGACCGGTTCGGCCTGGCCCAGCTCTACCAGATCCGCGGCCGGGTGGGCCGCTCCAGCGAGGAATCCTTCGCCTATCTGATGGTCCCCAAGGGGGCCATGCTCTCCCGTGATGCCGTCAAGCGTCTCCAGGTGATCCTCGACTTCTCCGAGCCCGGCAGCGGATTCCGGATCGCCACCAGCGACCTGGAGATCCGCGGAACCGGCAATCTCCTGGGCTCCTCCCAGTCGGGCCATGTATCGGCCGTCGGTTACGAGCTGTATACCGAACTCATGGAGCGGGCCATCCGGGAGTTGAAGGGACAGGAACTGCCGGAGGAGGAAATCCGGCCCGAGATCAGCCTGGGCATCGCCGCCTACCTGCCTGCGGAGTACATCGGAGACGAGCACCAGCGGCTCATTACCTACAAGCGAATCTCTCTGGCCGCCTCGGACGAGGAACTGCGGGAGATCCGCGAGGGGCTGGTGGACTGCTACGGACCGCTCCCGGCGGAAGCGGCCTCCCTCTTCGAGGCGATCCGGATCCGCAACCGGTTGAAGGAACTGAAGATCCGGAAGTTCACCTACGACGGCAAGCAGGCATCCCTGCTTCTCACCGCCGCGACCCCCGTGGATCCGAAAAGAATCCTGTCCCTCTCCCGCGGTCCCTACCGCGGCATCGCCCTGGCCCCGGACGGCAGGCTCTCCGTGCCTCTGCCGGTGCGGCAGGGAGGGGACGTCATCGCGGGAGTCCATGAGATCCTGCGGGCCCTGACGGCCTGAAGGGGGGGATCAACCGCCCATGTCCATGCATGCCCGGAATCGATCCGACTACCCGGTTTCCCGCCGCGACTCCCGAATCCCCGCCCACCCAAACCGCTGCGTTCCCCGCCTCCTGGTCTGCCTCCTGTTTGCTGCGGCTCTCGCTTCCTGCGGGGATCCCTCCAGGCCGGCCGCCGTTGCCGTCGTAAACGGCGAGGCTGTCACCGCGGCAGAGTTCGAGGATCGACTTGCCTCCGAGTCAACCCGCTGGGGTGGGCCGGCCGCCGCCATGGGCAACCGGGATGCGGTGAAGGAAGAAATCCTCCGGGAGCTGATCCAGGAAAAGTTGATGATCCAGCGGGCCCGTGCACTCTCCCTGTCCGTCACGGAGGAAGAACTCGACCGGGAGGCCCTCTCTCTCGCCGGCGGCGGACGTCCCGGCGAAGCCTTGTCGCCTCCATGGCGGGAGAACCTGCGCCGGCGGATGCTGGTCGGCAAGCTGATCCAGCAGGACCTTTACCGGACCGTGACCATCGCCCCGGGGGAGGCGGAGGCGTATTACCGGAAGCATCGTGACTCCTATCAGCGGGAGCCCCGTGTCCGGGCCTTGCAGATCGTCCTCCGGGAATCCCGCCGGGTCTCCGTGGTCCGGAATCGATTGAAGAAGGGGGAGGATTTTGCTAAGGTCGCCCGGGAAGAGTCGGTCGGTCCGGAAGCAGCACGGGGCGGAGACCTGGGATTTCTTTCCCGGGGCACCCTTCCGGATGCCATCGACCGGATTGTCTTCACCATCCCGGTGGGGGAAGTCAGTCCCCCCATCCGGACCCCTTACGGCTATCACATCGTGAAGGTCCTCCAGCGCGAGGCGGGAAGACCGCCGGATTATCCCGCCGTGCGGGAGCAGGTGATCGAGGATCTACGGAAAGCCAAAGCGGAAGAGGCATACAGCGCCTGGATGGATTCACTTCAGAAATCCGCCAGGATCGAAATCCGGACGGAGATCCTCCGGAAGATCCGTGTCCCCGAGAGCCGCCCCACAACCCCGAAGCCGGAGCCGACACCCCTCCGGAACACCCCATCTTAACGGAGGAAACCGTGAAGAAAATCAAATTTCTGATCATCCTGGTCCTGGCAGGGACCTTTCTGATTCCATCCTCTCCGTCCGCGGAGATCCTGGACCGTATCGCCGCCGTCGTGAACGGCGAGGTGATCACCCTTTCCGAATGGAACACAGCCTTCCAGGCCGTCCAGGAACGGATCGAAAAAGGATACAAGGGGCCGAACAAGGATCAGATCATGGAGGAAGCCCGGGCGGCCACCCTCAACCGGCTCATCAACAGCAAACTCATCGAGCTGGAATCGAAAAAGGCCGGCATGACCGTCAAGGAGGAGGATATCAACGCCGCCATCCGGGACATGCTCTCCCGGCAGAAAATCAGTCTGGAAGATCTCCGCAAAAACCTCGCCAAGGAAGGGATCACGCTGGAGCAATACAAGGAGGATATCCGGGAGAACATGACCCGTCAGCGCCTCATCCGGAGGGAAATCGGGGCCAAGGTCGTCGTCAACGACGAGGAGATCGGCGAATACTACAAGAACCACCGGGAGGACTACGAGGGTACGGAAGCGGTCCATCTCCACCTGATCTTCCTCCCGCTACCCGGTGATGCCGGCACCGAAGGCCGGGACCGCCTCCGCACCGAGGCCCGCTCGATTCTGGATCGCATCCGGAAAGGAGAATCCTTCGAGGCCATGGCATACCAGTTCACGAAGGGGCCCGCACCCGAACAGGGCGGGGACATCGGTTTCGTCGAGAGGAATTCCCTGGTCGCCGAGGCGGACCGGGAGGCCTTCCGCCTGAACGTCGGAGAAGTCAGCGACGTCATCGAGGCCTCCACGGGATTTTATATCCTCAAGGTTGTCGACAAACGGGGTGCCGGAACGAAGTCCCTGGCGGACGTCCGCAACGAGATCAAGGCCAGGATCGAGAACGAGAAGATGAACAAGAAATTCGACGAATGGATCGCGGATCTCCGGAAGAGCGCCCTCATCGAGATCAAGTAAGACCATGCAGGTCATTCGCATCAAGGGAGCCTCGCAGCACAACCTCCGGCACATCAGCCTGGATATCACCCGGGACAGGCTGGTCGTCATCACCGGGGTCTCCGGATCGGGGAAGTCGTCCCTCGCCTTCGACACGATCTATGCCGAGGGACAGCGGCGCTACGTTGAGTCCCTGTCGGCCTACGCCCGCCAGTTCATCGGCCAGATGGACAAGCCCGACGTGGAATCCATCGAGGGTCTCTCGCCGGCCATTGCCATCGAGCAGCGTGCCGCCAGTCACAATCCGCGGTCTACGGTGGGCACCGTCACGGAGATCTACGATTACCTGCGCCTTCTTTTCTCCCGCATCGGCATCCCCCACTGCCCTTCCTGCGGCCGGGAAATCCGCTCCCAGACGATCGACCGGATGATGGACGCCGTCCTGTCCTGGCCGGAGGGGACCCGACTGACGGTCCTGGCCCCCCTTGCCCGGGGCCGAAAGGGGGAGTTTCAGAAGGAATTCCGGAAGCTCCAGAAGGATGGCTTCGTCCGTGTCCGGGTGGACGGCCGGATGCACGACCTGGCGGATGAGATCCCCCTGGACAAGAATCGCCGCCACGACATCGACGTCGTTGTGGACCGCCTGGTTCTCCGCGAGGGCATCCGCAAGAGGCTCCGGGACTCGCTGGAGACCTCCTCCCGCCTCTCCGACGGCCTGGTCCGGATCGCCCCCGCCGGGGCGGAAGAAGTCCTCTTCAGCGAAAAGTACGCCTGTCCGGACTGCAATATCGGCCTCCCCGATCTCCAGCCGCGACTTTTCTCCTTCAACAGCCCCTATGGGGCCTGTCCGGACTGCAGCGGCCTGGGGACCCGGATGTATTTCGACGAGGAGCTGGTGGTTCCCGACCCGGAGCTATCGCTCCGGGAGGGAGCCATCGCTCCCTGGGCGGGGCGCCACTCCCTGTCCTTCCACTCGACGCTGGAAGCCCTGGCCCAGCACTACGGCTTCGACGTCAACACGCCCTTCATCGAGCTCCCCGTCAAAGTGCGGGAGGCGATCCTTCGGGGATCGGGCCGTGAGAAAATCCGGTTCTGGATGGACCGGAGCGGCCAGCGCTTCTTCTTCACCAAGCCCTTCGAGGGCATCCTGAACCAACTGGATCGGCGGTACCGGGAGACGGCGTCCAACCATGTGCGAATGGACCTGGCCCGTTACATCAGTCTCCGCGACTGCCCGACCTGCAGCGGAACGAGGCTGAAGCCGGAGAGTCTGGCCGTCCGGGTGGGCGGAATGAACATCGATCAGGTGTGCCGCCTTTCCATCCGGGACTGCTACGACTTTTTCCGCACCCTCCCGCTTTCCCACCAGGAAGCGATCATTTCCGAGCGCTTGCTCAAGGAAATCCGGGACCGGCTCCGTTTCCTGCTGGATGTGGGCATGGACTACCTCAACCTGGCCCGTTCCTCCGGCACCCTTTCCGGCGGGGAGAGCCAGCGAATCCGCCTGGCAACCCAGATCGGCTCGGGCCTGATGGGGGTTCTCTATGTTCTCGACGAGCCGACGGTGGGACTGCACCAGCGGGACAATCTCCGGCTCATCGCCACCCTGCAGCGCCTGCGGGACATGGGGAACACGGTCCTCGTGGTGGAGCACGACGCCGACATGATGCTGAGGTCGGACGAGATCATCGACATGGGACCCGGCGCCGGCCGCGACGGAGGCAGAATCGTCTTCCAGGGAACGCCCGGGGAGATCCTCCGTTCGGATGTCTCCCTGACGGGCCGCTATCTCTCCGGATCCCTCTCGATTCCGATTCCCCGAAAGCGGAGACCCATCCGGGAACGGTGGATCATCCTGGAGGGGGCCTGGGAGAACAACCTCAAGAACATCGACATCCGCATCCCCGTGGGCGTCTTCACGGCCGTGACCGGGGTCTCCGGCTCGGGGAAGAGCACCATGGTCATCGAGACCCTTCACAAGAGCCTGTCGCGGCGCCTCTATCGCCGCCAGGGATCAGCCGTGAAGGTGCGACGCATCGTCGACCTGGGGGGGATCGAGCGGGTCATCCTGATCAACCAGCAACCCATCGGCCGAACCCCCCGGTCCAATCCCGTCACCTACACCGGCATCTTCAATCCGATCCGGGATCTCTTCACCGGCCTGCCGGAGTCGCGGGTCCGGGGGTACAAGCCGGGCCGCTTCAGCTTCAATGTCCGGGGGGGACGGTGCGAAGCATGCGAGGGGAACGGGCTGATCAAGATTGAAATGCATTTTCTTCCCGACGTCTACGTAACCTGCGAAACGTGCCGCGGTCGGCGGTTCAACGCCGACACCCTGGACATCCGCTACAAGGACCAGAGCATCGCCGATGTGCTGGACATGACGGTGAACCAGGCCATCGATTTCTTCGTCAACATCCCGGCCATCCGGTCGAAGCTCCAGCTCTTGGTGGACGTGGGCCTGGGCTACATCCGCCTGGGCCAGTCGGCCACGACCCTGTCCGGCGGCGAGGCCCAGCGGATCAAGCTCTCCCGGGAGCTGGGCAAGCGGCCTGAAAGCAACACCCTGTATATCCTCGACGAACCCACCATCGGGCTTCACTTCGCCGACATCCAGAAACTTCTGGACGTGCTGATGCGTCTCGTGGACATGGGAAACACGGTCATCGTGATCGAGCACAACCTGGACGTCATCAAGTCCGCCGACTACGTTCTCGATCTCGGACCCGAGGGTGGCCCGGGTGGTGGGGAAATCATCGCCGCCGGCAGCCCCGAGGAGGTCGCCCGGGTCGAACAATCCTTCACGGGACAATTTCTCCGGAGCATCCTGCAAACCGGCGGCTGACACGGCCCGACCACGTGCGTCGGACAAACTCCGATGCGCTCCCTTCAAGGCATCCCGGCACCGTCCCCTGCCCCTTCCGATGTGCACCCGCCCATGCATCCTTCCGGAATTCCACCCGCCATCCGAAGAAAGATTCGGAATGTCCCCGATTGTTGCATCGAATCGTTTCGCTTATCCTGGCATCGAAAAAAAAAGAAAGGACACGAGCCATGACAATGATTCTCCCCGAACGGATCGAGTTCAACCCGCAGCGAGACCTGCTCGGGAAGGTGACCGGGCATGGAGACAGATACACCGGCAAGGGAAGGCTGAATCGCCACACGGGCGGATGGGCCTGAGACCCGCTGACCGGTTCAATAAAACCATCTTGGAAAGAGAGACAGGAGGAAAGAGCCATGAAGAAGACACAGGAGAGGAAAGTGAAAGGTTGGAAGGAGATCAAAAAGGATTGGGTGGATCCGATGGCGACACCCATCCGCTGGACTCCGTAACGGAAAGAACAGCCGGGTACATGCCCGGCAGCCGGGAAAGAGAGACCGAACCGAACGAACATGCAAGAATTCCCTTCCTCTCTTTCCAAGCGGGCGGGGTGGCGACACCCTGCCCGCTACGGGTGCCGGCTCTTCCGGCCGTTGCCGACAGAAGAAGTCAAACGGGATCGCAGAGACAACCAGGGGATGGAAGAGCATTCCGACCCGGGATCATAGAGAAAGGCGGTTCTCAGGAATAAAGAGAAGGAAAGCAGGACCATAACGTAACAAAAAAAAACGGCAGTACGGAAGGCCGGGAAAGGTCGGACAAAGTCCGATACCGGATGGGTCATTCGTCCTGTTGTCGTGTATTCTCACATCCGATATTGGATTCAGACCCTCCCTGATTGCACCCGCACAGTCATCCCTGTAGAGACTACCCATCCTGCAGCCTGCAGCCGGGAAGAAACAGACGATCATCCTTCCCGGACCCGGATTGATCGGACCACGGGAGACCCCCCTCGCAGGAAAGGCTCTCCCGGCAAGGACCCAGGGCGCACTCCAGCCGTTCCGCGGCGGCCAGGATGCGATCCGGCCTGATGTCTCCTCCTGGACCGCAACAGGAGCGGGATTGCTTTACGCCGACAGCGAGTCGAGCACAAGGAGACGCTCTCGATGAAAAAGACAGAATGGAATGAGGGATCGGTAGCCCGCCGGAAAACAGCCGGCAAAGGGAAAGAAGGAAGGGAAAGCACAGGGGCGGCAAAAGCCGCTGCGGAGACGGCGATCTGGAAGGGGCAGGCGAATTTCAATGACGAGATGCTTCAGAGCGCCATCCAGGGCATCATCCATAACCAGGTCCCGTAGTCCCTGCGGGACCGTACCGGTGAGAAACCCCCGTCGCGGTCCGCCGCGTCGGGGGTTTCCTTTTCAGATGCACTCCTCCAGGGGAAGAACGAAGCACCGCACACCCGCCCTGGGGCGCTCCTCCTTCAACTGATGGGCGATACAGGTGACGACGTGGATCTGCTCGTCCGGAACGGCCAGGATGAGCACGTTGTTTCCCCCGGGCCAGATGTGGGTTCCCAGCTTGGGCTCCGAATCGGGCCCTTCGCCGTGTACCGCCTCCATCTTCGTATAAGCCCGGATGCCCGCCTTCTTGAAGCGGCCGACGACATACTCGTCGGCCTCCCGCGAATAGACAATCAGAAACATCTTCATGACGGAGTTCCCCCCTTCTCCGGACGGATATGCCGGCGCATCCGGATTTTCCGGATCCAGTCGTCAAACAGGTCATAAGCGGCGGGAACCACGACCAGCGTCAGGAAAAGGGATGTCAGGAGGCCGCCGATGACGGTGATGCCCATGGGTGACCGGGACTCTGCTCCTTCGCCCACTCCGAGCGCCACGGGAATCATGCCGAAGATCATGGCGAAGGTGGTCATGAGGATCGGCCGCAGCCTCACGGGACCGGCATGGAGGATCGCTTCCTTCCGGGACATGCCGCGCTCCCGAAGGGTGTTCGTGTAGTCCACCAGCAGGATCGCGTTCTTCTTCACCAGGCCCATGAGGAGAATGATGCCGATCAGGCTGTAGATGCTGATGGTGTTCCCCGTCAGGAGGAGGGCGCCGAAGGCTCCGATGAAAGACAGCGGCATGGCCAGGAGGACCGTAAGGGGGTGGATGAAGCTCTCGAACTGGGCCGCCAGGATCATGTAGGCCATGATGATTCCGAGGATCAGCGCGAAGATCAGGTAGCGGAAAGATTCCCCCATGGTCTCCGCCGGCCCCTTGTATTTGGCCGAGTAATCCGACGGCAGGACCTTGCTCGAGATGGCGTTCAGCTCCGTCATGGCCTCGGCCAGGGGCTTTTTTTCGAGACCCGCATAGACGATGGTCGCCCGCTGGCGATCGACGCGCTGGATGGTGCTGGGCCCTCCCCCCTCCTGGAACCGGGCCACGCTGGCCAGATCCACAAGCCGGCCGTCCCGGCCGCGGACATAGATGTTTCCCAGGTCGGAGGGATTCGTGCGGTCCTCCGGGTTGAGGCGGACGCGCACGTCCAGACGCTTCCCCCTCTCCTCGTCCTTGTATTTTGTAATGTCCACTTCGCCGCTGATGAGGATGTTGACGGCCTCGGCGATGGAACCGACAGAGACGCCAAGATCCGCCGCCTTGTCCCGGTCGATGAACACCTTCACCTCCGGTTTCCCCGCCTCGATGGACGTATCGACATCCACAATGCCCGGCAGCTTTGAAAACTCGGACGTAATCTGGCGGGTATAGGTCTGGAGGTCCGCCAGGTTGGTCCCCCGGATGGCATATAGGATGGGCACGTTCCGGATGCCGCCGCCGATGAGGGACACGTCTTCCGCCGTACCCTTGAGTCCCGGGATTGTCCGCATGTTCCGGCGGATGTCCGCCTTGATCTGCTCCTGGCTCCTTTTTCGATCGGCCTTGGGATACAGGGTCACGAACGAGACCGCCTTATTGACCTCCCCGACGCCGCCCGCGCCCATTCCCTGGATATAAAAAACGGACCGGACCTCGGGCACTTTCCGGATCATGTCCTCCGCCTGCCGGAACATCTCGTCCGCGCGGTAGACCGAGTAGTCGAAGGGCGCTTCCAGGCGGACGAGGAACTGGCCCTGGTCTTCCGGCGGGACAAACTCCTTGCCGATGAACCGGGTGATGAACAGGCTGAAGATGAACAGGACAAGGGCTGCGATCAGGACCACCCCTCGGTGGCGCAAGGAGATTTCCAGCAGGATCCGGTACCATGCTTCGGTCTTCTTGTATCCTCTCTCCAGCGCATCACCGGCCTTGTGGATCCAGGCCAGCCTGGTTTTCAGCCCCGCGAACCGCCCGGGTGCCGGCAGCTCCGGATCGCCCTTGGATCGCTCCAGTTGTTTCAGGTAGATCGACGCCAGCATGGGGGTCAACGTGAAGGACACAACAAGGGATACCGCTACGGAGAAGACGACGGTGAGGGCGAACTGGAGGAAAAAACGCCCGATGATGCCCTTCATGAAGGCCACCGGCAGGAAGATGACGATGACGGCCAGGGTTGTGGCCATGACGGCCAGGCCGATCTCCGACGTGGCAAAAGCGGCGGCCTCCCGGGGCGGCATGCCCTCCTCCACGTGGCGATAAATGTTCTCGATGACGATGATGGCGTCGTCGATCAGGAGCCCCACGGACAGCGTCAGGGCCAGCATGGTCATGTTGTTGAACGTGAAGTCGAAGGCCCGGAGCAGGGCGAACGTGGAGATGACCGAGACCGGGAGGGCCAC
Organism: uncultured Syntrophaceae bacterium; assembly: GCA_964396205.1. Lineage (GTDB taxonomy): Bacteria > Desulfobacterota > Syntrophia > Syntrophales > PHBD01 > PHBD01. Next base: position 32,248 of record CAYNEJ010000006.1, on the reverse strand, counting down.
GGCGCTGATCAGGGTTGTCCGGGTGTTCCGCAGAAAGAGGAAAACAGCCAGGATGGCAAGAATCCCGCCGAGAATCAGGTGCCCCTGAACCTCGTTGATGGAGCGCTTGATGAAGGTCGACTGGTCGAAGGCGAAGTCCAGTTTCAACCCCGGCGGCAGGTTCTTGTTGATGACGGCGATTTCCTTCTTGATCCGGTCGATGACCTCGACGGTGTTGGTTCCGGACTGCTTCTGGATGCCCATCCCGACGGCCGGGATCCCGTTGAACCGGACAATGGAACGTTTCTCCTGCTGACCGTCCTCCACGCGGCCGATGTCACGGATCCGGACGGGAACCCCCTTGGAATAGGCGACGATCAGGTCGTTGAAGTCGGCGATCCGGGTGAACTCCCCTTTGATCTTGACGGAGTATTCCTTGGTCGCTGTCTCGATTCGCCCGCCCGGGAGTTCCACATTTTCCCGCGCCAGAGCGGCGGCCACATCGCCGGGGGCCACCTGGTAAGCCCTGAGCTTGTCGGCATCGAGCCAGACCCTCACCTCCCGGAGCTGGAGCCCCCCGATGCGCAGGGCCCCCACGCCCGGGATGCGTTGGATCTGGTCCTTCAGAACCTCGTCCATGTAGGTGGACAGCTCGCGAACGCTCTTTTGCCCCGAGAGATTGACCCACAGGACAGGGTTTGCATCGGGGTCCACCTTCCGAATGATGGGTTCGTCGATGTCCGAAGGCAGCTTGGAGCGGATCATCGAGACCTTCTCGCGGACATCCTGAACGGCCAGGTCGATGTCGCGCTCCAGGACGAACTCCACGGTGACGCTGGAGACTCCCTCGCGGCTCGTCGAGGTGATGGTCTTGACGCCCTCGATGGTGTTGACGGACTCTTCGATCTTGTCCGTCACGTCGATGTCCATGACCTCGGGACTGGCACCCTTCAAAACGGCCGTGATGTTGACGATGGGGAACTCGACCTTCGGAAACAGGTCTACGCCGATTTCCGCATAGGAAACCAGCCCCAGGAGAACCAGGGCCATGATGAACATGGTGGCAAAGACGGGACGCTTGATCGAGGTATCAGCGAGCCACATTCACCTTCACTCCGTCCGCCAGGGTATTCTGCCCGACCACAACGATCTGCTCACCCCCCTGGAGCCCCTCCGGAACCGCCATGGACTCGCCGTATTTCCCCCCGATCTGGATCTTCACTTCCCGCGCCCGGTCGCCCTCCACGAGGAAGACTTTTTTCAGGGCGTTTTCGTAGAGGATGGACGTGATCGGAATGACGACGACATCCCTGGCCGGCCCCGTGTACAGGGTCACCCGGGCGAAGAAACCCGGCTTGAGAAGCCCCTGGGGATTCGGGATATGAGCCTCCGCCTGAAGGGTCCGGGTCTTCTCGTCGAGGCTCGGGTAAATGCTCATCAGGCGGCCCGTGAAGGTTTTGTTTGGGAAAGAGTCGACCTGGAAGCCCACCTCCTGGCCGAGCTTGAGGCTGCTGACGTCCTTTTCCGGCACGGAAAAGGACAGCTTGATGGGATTGGACTGAACGATCCACAGCATGGGCGTCCCCGTGCGGACGAAGTCCCCGGCGGTGACGCGCTTCTCCCGGACCGCGCCGGCCAAGGGGGCCCTCACCCGGCTGCGGCTGTAACGCTCGCGGGCCAGGGAAAGACCCGCACGGGCCCGGTCGACATCACCCGTCGCGAGGGTGACCCGGGTGGTGATGTCATCAAACTGCTGCTGCGTAACGAGCTGCTCCCGGTACAGGGCCTCTTTTCGGGTGTACTCGACCTTCACGTTGGCCAGCGTGGCCTCCGCCTGCCTGAGGGCCGCCTCCGCGCGCTCCAGGTCCAGCCGGTAATCCGTTTCGTTGATCTCCGCCAGGACCATGCCTTTCGACACGGATGATCCCTCGTCCACGTTCAGCTTCCGGACGATGCCGTCCACTTCGGGGCTGATGACCACCTCCTGGAAGGGCTTGAGGGTCCCCACCGCCTCCACGAAGGGACGAAGAGACTTCTTTTCCACGATTGCGGTTCGGACGTTGATGATCTTTTCAACCGCCTGGGTCTCCTTTTTCTGGCAGCCGGCGACGAAAACGGCCGCCAGGACCAGGGCCGCCAGCAGAAACACGCCTGTTCGTCCACCGGAGAAACGAGGCATCCGGCCCTCGGATCTCCCGGTTTTCATCCCGCACCTTTCATCCTGTCCCGATACGCCGAAACATCTGTGGATTCGGATCATCAGTTCCTCACTGCTTTGCGAGTACCGACGGGAGAAGCTCCCCGGTGACCCGCTTCATGCGTAGCCAGGAAACCTGGTAGTTGATGGAGGCTTCGGCCAGCTTCTGCTCCGATGTCACCAGGAGTGTATTGGCGTCGATGATGTCGAGGCTGGAGGCCAAACCGAATTCGAACTGCCGGGAGACCGCCTGGTAGTTGTCCCGGGCGAAGGCCGCCTGATCCAGCTGGAACTTGAGAACTCCCTGCTGGGTGACCAGCTCCAGCCGGGCACCTTCGACTTCCACGCCGAGTGTTTTCTTCAGGTCTTCGATCGCCAGTCCCGCCTGCCGGCTTCGGGCCATCGCCTCCTTGACCTCGGCCAGCCGGAGCCCACCCTCGAAAAACGGGAAATTGAGCGACACCGAGGCGTAGGCGCTTTCCTTGTTCAGGGAGGCCGTCTCGGGCGCCTGGTCGTTCTTCTGATAAACGCCGCTCAGGCCCACCGTCGGCCAGTAGCCTCCCCGGGCGTACCAGATCTGTTTATCCGCCGCCGCTTTCTGAATCTCCAGAGCCAGGAGTTCCGGACGTTGAATGAGGGCCTTCTGGAGCAACTGGTCGACGGGCGGGATTTCCCCGCTCTCGCCGATGCCTTCCCTGACGCCGACGGGCCCTTGCACGCCCAGGACCCTGGCCATGACTGCCTTCGTCAGGTTCAGCCCGTTCTCCGCCCGGATCCGGTCGGCCCGGGCGCCGGACAACTCTCCCTCCGCCCGGAGGAGCGCCGTTTTCGTCACCTCCCCCAGCCGAAGCCGTCTCTCCGCAAGGTGGCGGTATTTCGCCAGCCGAGCGAGGTTCGCATCTGCGATTTCCAGCGATTTCCCGGCCTTCAGGACGTCGAAATAAGCATAGGCAGCCTGCAGCAGGATCTCATTCCGTACGGCATCCAGGTCCATCCGGCTCTTGTCGATGTTGTCCCTTGAAATGCTGAGGGCCGTCAACTCCCGGCCGCTCAGGGAAAAGGCCTGGTCCACGCGGACGCCCCACGAGCTTCCCTCGTCCGGCTGGATGAGCGTTCCGGTGGCATTGGTTTTTCGTCCCGAATACCAGGTCTGGCCGCCATAGGCCGTGAATTTGGGGATCAGGACCGCCCAGGCCTTCTCCCGCGTCGTCTCGGCGATGACGACATTCTCCTCGGACAGCCGGATCTTCTCGGAATTGCGAAGGGCCGTCCGGAGAGCCTCATCAAGGCTGAAGTCATCGGCAAGAGAGGAAACCGGACCGGTCGACAGGACAAGGGCGGCAAGAAAGATGCAGACAAGAAAGATTCTTTTTTTCATCACTGCCCCCTGGAGAATTCTCCCGGAGAGATCCGCGGCTCGGCGTCCCGATACCCGCCGAATCCAGCAATCGGAACCGCTTATCCGCATTTGAAATGAATTAGAGACCCTCATATAAGGGCGTCTTCTTTGTCAAGCGGAAATCCTTTTCATCCCGGGCTGCATACCATCCCGAACAGGGCAGAGAGGGCCTTTCTTTTAGTCTTTTTATTGACTTTTGAGCCCTAAGTTGATAGACTACAAACCTTAAATTGAAGTCGGCAGGTAATGCAGCATGTTCAAGGTGGGAGACATAGCGGTTTATCCGGCTCAAGGGGTCGGAGTGATCGAAGCCATTGAAAATCGTGAGGTCATGGGTAGCAGGCAGCTCTTCTACGTCATGAAAATCATGGGGAATGGCATGAAAATCATGATTCCGCTCCACAGCGCCAAGTCCGTCGGTCTCCGGGAAGTGGTCCCGGCGGCGGACATTCCGAAGATCTATGCCATCCTTCGCAACAAGGACGTTTCCATCGACAAGCAGACCTGGAACAAGCGGTACCGGGAATACCTCGAAAAGATCAAGACCGGTTCCGTATTTGAAATTGCCCGCGTACTCAGGGACCTCCTCATTCTCAAGACCGACAAGAACCTTTCCTTTGGCGAGCGCAAGATGATGGATACGGCAAAGAACCTGCTCGTCAAAGAAATCTCGGTGGCTACCAAAGCGGAAGAAACAAAGGTGGAACAGGACCTTCAACGTTTTTTTACCCTTCAATAGCCATGAATCGTTGCAAAAGCCGCAGACCAGCCTGTCCATGTCCTGACAATCCGGTGATTTCAGGATTCCGCGTCATGCCCGGAGAACGAGCCGGTAGACGGAGTTCCGGCCTTGCATCCGCCCGGGCAGCCATTATGCACGAAACCATTCACCCGTTTGTAACGGGGAGTCCGCGCCGACGCCCTGAGGCAGGCGCGCAACCGGTTCACCCCCTCGCTCCGCAGAAATTCCGGGGGGAAGAAAGGGTGTTCCGGGATGTGAAATCCCACCGGAAAGGAGGTGAATACATTGATCACAAGGCTTGTTTTGATTCTGGCATGTTCTGTAAGCGGTTATTTCATTGCATATCTGTCATTCGACGGATTATGGCAATCATTCTTGGGAGTCATAGCAGGATTATTCACGGCCCTCTTTGTAATCAAGATAGAGCAGGACATCCGCAAAGTATCCCTGAAGGTCATCCTGGGCGGAGTGATCGGCATGATCATTGGTCTCATGATCGCTGTCATCATGGCCTATGGATTGAACTTTGTCGGGAAGATTCAGGAGAACCAGCAGATCCTCCCCTGGATCTATGTGATCCTGCTGGGAATCCTGGGATACCTTGGACTCGTCCTCGGATCCAAGAAGGTCGAGGAATTTTCCTTCTTCGGGGGTGGTGCGGCGAAGGAGCCCGCTGACTACCGGATCCTGGACACGAGCGTCATCATCGACGGCAGGATCGCCGACATCGCGGAAACGGGTTTTCTGGAAGGGCGGCTCGTCGTTCCACGTTTCGTACTCGACGAGTTGCAGTATATCGCCGATTCCTCCGACTCGCTGAAGCGATCCCGGGGACGCCGGGGTCTGGATATCCTCAACCGGATGCAGCGCACCGGCGGGATCACCATTGACGTGGTGGACCAGGATTTTCCCAAGATCAAGAGCGTGGACGCCAAGCTGGTCGCCCTGGCAAAGAAATGCGACGGAAAGATCATCACCAACGATTTCAACCTGAACAAGGTGGCCGAACTTCAGGGCATCAAGATTCTGAACGTCAATGAGCTGGCCAACGCCCTGAAGCCGGTGGTTCTGCCCGGCGAGATGATGACCGTCAAGATCATCAAGGAAGGGAAGGAAACGGGCCAGGGGGTCGGATACCTCGATGATGGAACCATGATCATCGTGGATAACGGCCAGAGGCATATCGGGTCCACGGTGGACGCGATGGTCACGAGCGTCCTGCAGACGACGGCGGGACGAATGATTTTCTCGGAATTGAAGGCGCCGGCTCCGGACAAGAAACCCTATCCCACATCCAACCGTACGTAGGACCAGGCCCGGGGAATATCCCCGGGCTTTTCTTTGTCTTGACTCCGGCCTGTATCAGGAATGTCGAAGCGCTCCGGATACGGCCTTTTGAACCGCCAGGAAGGGAGGCCCGTGGCTCCCGGAAAAACGCAGAAAAACGGGACAACACCGTCGCGGAAAACCATCGTGATCGTTCCTGCCGGAGGTGCCGGACGCCGGATGGGGAGCGGACAGGCGAAGCAGTACCTGCGCCTCCATGGACGGCCCATTCTTGCCCACACACTACAGGTTTTCCAGGAATCCCGATCCATTGACGAAATCATTCTGGTCGTCCCGGAAGCAGACATAAAACGGGTTCGCCGGGAGATCGTGACCGGCTATGGTTTCAGCAAGATATCCCTGGTGCTTCCCGGGGGACGGGAGAGGCAGGATTCGGTGCGCAACGGCCTTGAAGCCGTCGGGGAGGATTGCCGGGTGGTCGTTGTTCACGACGGCGTCCGTCCTTTTCCTGCGGCTTCGCTCCTTCGCCGGGTCGTCACGGAAGCCAGGCGCGGAAGAGCGGCCATTGCGGGCGTTCCCGCCAAGGACACGGTGAAACGGGCAACCCCCGACGGGCTGGTGCTCGATACCCTGGAGCGCCGGGAGCTCTGGCTCATCCAGACACCCCAGGCCTTTCCCGCGGCCATGCTGAAGGAGGCCTTCCGCCGGGCCTACGCCGAGAACCACTACGGTACCGACGAGGCCTCCCTGGTGGAGCGCGCCGGTTATCCGGTCGTCATCATCCCCGGTGATTACCGGAACATCAAGATCACCACCCCGGAGGACCTGGAGGCGGCGAAGTACATCGCATGCGGCCGGCCGGAGGAGGAGCATAAGGAAATGAGAGTCGGCTGCGGATACGACAGTCACCGCCTGGTGGAGGGACGGCGTCTTGTCCTGGGTGGAGTCGATATCCCCTTCGAGAGGGGACTCCTGGGTCATTCCGATGCAGACGCCCTGCTTCACGCCGTCTGTGACGCCCTGCTCGGAGCGATCGGGGGAGGCGACATCGGAATGCACTTCCCCGACACGGACCCGGCCTACCGGAACATCGACAGCCTCAAGCTCCTCGAGGCCGTAGCCGGGAAAGCACGGGAGGCGGGATGCCTCGTCCGCCACGTGGACGCCACGATCATCCTGGAGCGTCCGAAGCTGGCCCCCTATCTGCCCCGGATGGCGGCCAACATCGCCAGGACTCTGGATGTGCCCGGGACCGGGATCAATCTGAAAGCCAAGACGAACGAGGGAATGGGCTTCATCGGCCGTGGAGAGGGCATTGCCGTCATGGCAGTGGTCACCGTTGTCGAGAGGGAAAGATCATGAGTCCCGAAGGCCCCCGTGTCCGCTTCGCCCCTTCTCCCACGGGGGACCTGCACGTCGGAGGCGCCCGGACCGCCCTCTTCAACTGGCTCTTCGCCCGGCAGCACCGGGGCACCCTGATTCTGCGCCTGGAAGACACCGACGCCTTGCGCTCCACGGAGGAATTCGAACGGAACCTTCTGGAAGACCTGGAATGGCTCTCCCTCTCCTGGGACGAGGGTCCGGGAGTGGGAGGCCCCTTCGGTCCCTACCGCCAGAGCGAACGTCTTCCCCTCTACCGTTCCGTCCTCGACAGGCTCCTTGAGGAAGACCGCGTCTACCCATGCTATTGCACCGACGAGGAACTGGAAGCGGAACGGGCGTCCCTGCTGGCCCGCGGCCGGCCGCCCCGGTACGGCGGACGCTGCCGCGACCTGAGTGAAGCGGAGCGAAGACGCCTGGAGGACAGCGGGAGATGTCCCGCCTATCGGTTCCGGGTCCCTCCCGGGGAGATCGTCTTCGAGGACCTGATCCGGGGGACCATGCGTTTTCAGGCCGGTGACATGGGAGACTTCATCGTTGTCCGATCCAGCGGACTCCCGGCCTACCAGTTCGCGGTGGTCATCGACGATCATGCCATGCGGGTCTCCCATGTCATCCGCGGGGAGGACCACCTGTCGAACACGGCCCTGCAGCTTTGCCTGTACAAGGCCCTGGGGTATCCGCCGCCGGTTTTCGCCCACCACGGGCTCGTTCTGGGAGAGGATCGAACCAAGCTCAGCAAAAGGCACGGCTCCACTTCGGTCCGCCAGTTCCGGGAACGGGGCTTTCTCCCGGATGCATTTGTCAACTACCTGGCCCTCCTGGGTCATTCCGGCGGGGGCGGCAGAGATGTCATGAACCGCGATGAGCTGGTCGCATCATTCGATCTGATGCGGGCGGGAAAGGGCGGAGCCGTTTTCGACGAACCGAAGCTGCGCTGGCTCAACGGACAGTACCTGCGGCAATGCGAGGCGGGAGAACTGGCGGACCGACTCCGGCCCCTGCTGGTTGATACGGGATATGATCCGGGAACGATTCCGGACAGGACGACGCTCTCCGGGATCCTCGAGCTTCTCCGGGACAACATGGTCGTTCTCGAGGACGCCCTTCCCTTCCTTCCGGTTTTCCTGGATGAGGATCCCCCTCTCTCCGCAGAGGCCGGGGCCATCCTGGCGACCCCCGACGCCCGGACCGTCCTCTCCGCGCTCCGGGAAAGCCTCCTCGATGTTGCCGATGAGGACCCCTGGTACGGACCGCTCATTCACCGGATCCAGGAGCGGACGGGGCTGAAGGGCCGGAAGCTGCTGCTGCCCATCCGTGCGGCCCTGACGGGACTCCTCAGGGGACCGGAGCTGGAGAAGATTCTTGTCCGGCTCGGCCGGGATGCCGCACTGAAACGGGTGGTTCGTCTCCGGATCCCGTGATCTTGCTCCTTTTCCGGACCGGCCCGGCGGCCCCCGTTCTGCCCCGCCGCCCTCTCTCGTGCACAATCTTTGCTGCAGGGCTGCCGCTAAACACTCGTTCCACTCCCCCTTCCCCCTCAACATTCTCCCCGGAGGAAAACACTCCCGGGAAGAGGCTTCATGCCGACATCCCGCATAGGTTCCAGCCACGATGTTTCCCGAATTTCCACCTATCGTTCATCTTGTCGATTTCATGACTACATAGCGAAATATGCCCAATTCCGGCAAAAAAAATACCTAAGATTGGGCCTGCCCCGTTCCGCCATGGGTAAGCCCTGGGGACATTCGTTCCGGCACAGAGTAACAGAACCGGACAACAGCGTATCCCCCCTCCCCCTGTTCCCCTAACGAAAGGGGCTTGAGGGCCAGTCCCCCTCCTATCACCCTGTCCATGCGATTTTCCCGACGCCGGCCCAATAATTTCTCTTGATTCTTGAGAATTTCTATGGTATCCGGTGCCATCCTTGATGGGTAATGGCTTTCCGCTCCTGTCAGGGTGAAGATCATTGATAACGTTTTTGTTTTCTAATCCCGGCTTACCAAAGCCAGAGGCTGCGGGGTTCCGGTTCGTTTCGGACCGGGGGAAACGCATATCCATTGGGGTGACGCTGCCACAAGGGCAGCCATTTCAAAAAATCCGGAAAGGGGGATGTACAGGCATGACGAAGGCAGAACTGATCGGGGCAATCGCAGGAGAAGCGGGTATCACGAAGGCGGCAGCAGGCAAGGCACTGGACGCGTTCATGGGTGCCGTGGCAAAGGAACTGAAGAAGAGCGGCAAACTGGGTCTCGTTGGCTTTGGTACGTTTTCCGTGATCAAGCGGAAGGCCCGCGAAGGCAGGAACCCGCAGACCGGCAAAGCCATCAAGATTCCGGCGAAGAAGGTCGTGAAATTCAAGGCCGGCAAGGGTCTGGGAGACAAGGTAAAATAACGTTCCGCCAGTCAGGTGATGTACGCTCACCACCCCGGGAGGCTCGTCCTCCCGGGGTTCTTATTTGTGCTCCTCCAGCCCCCCACGACCACCTCCACGCCCCGGCACGACCACCCACCATCCGGCCGCAGGCCCGCAACCTCCTGCAGCCGCATTGACAGCGCTCCTCCATATCTGCTATAGGGCGTCCACATTTTAGAGATTGCAGAGGTTTTTGACGTGATGAAGAAGCGGATCCTGAGCGGTATGAGACCCACGGGGAAACTCCACCTGGGAAACCTGCACGGGGCCCTGGAAAACTGGGTCCGCCTCCAGGAACATGGAGATTACGAGTGCTTCTACTTCGTGGCTGACTGGCACGCCCTCACCAGTGACTATGCCGATACGGAGGAAATCCGCGCCAATTCCGTCGAGATGGTGATCGACTGGCTGAGTGCGGGCCTTGATCCCCAGCGGAGTACCCTCTTCGTCCAGTCATCCATCCTGCTGCACGCGGAGCTGTTCGTTCTCCTGTCCATGATCACGCCTCTGGCCTGGCTCGAACGGAATCCGACCTACAAGGAAATGAAGTCGGAACTGGCTCAGAAAGATCTGTCCACCTTCGGCTTCCTGGGTTACCCGGTCCTGCAGGCGGCGGACATCATTCTGTACAAAGCCTACGGCGTGCCGGTGGGGGTCGACCAGTTGCCTCATGTCGAGTTGACACGGGAGATCGCCCGTCGATTCAACTTTCTCTACCGCGAGGTATTCCCGGTCCCGGAGCCGCTTCTGACGGAGATCCCGAAGCTGCTGGGCATCGACGGCCGCAAGATGAGCAAATCCTACGAAAACTCCATCTACCTGTCCGACCGGGGGGACGCATTGAAGCAGAAGGTCATGGCCATGTTCACCGACCCGCAGCGGCAGAGGAAGAAGGACCCGGGCCGCCCGGAGCTCTGCAACGTTTTCACGTTTCACCGGCTGTATACGCCGCAGGAGGAAGTCGAGGCCATCGCCCCCGACTGCCGTTCCGCCGCGATCGGGTGCATCGAATGCAAGAGCCGGCTGGCGGAGCGGATCGCCCAGCGGATGGCCCCCGTTCACGAACGGCAGGATTATTTCCGCAGCCATCCCGAGCAGGTCCGCGAGATCATCGAGGACGGCAACGGCCGGGCCCTCCGCGTCGCCACCGCCACGATGGCGGAAGTGCGGGACGCGGTCCGGATCGGCATCTGAAAATGGATCGCTGATACGATGAGTTACGAAGTCCGGCTGGACATCTTCCAGGGACCTCTGGATCTCCTTCTGTACCTCATCAAGAAGAACGAGATCGACATCTACAACATCCCCATTGCCCTGATCACCCGGCAGTACCTGGAAACCCTGGAATGGATGAAATCACTGAACCTGGACCTGGCGGGGGAGTATCTCGTGCTGGCCTCCACGCTTCTTCTGATCAAGTCCCGGATGCTCCTGCCGGATGACGCCCCGGAAGGCAGCGGCGAAGAGGAGACGGGGACAGACCCGAGACAGGACCTGGTGCGGCAGCTCCTGGACTACCAGGCCTTCAAGGAAGCGGCGCTGGATCTGGACGGCCGGCCCTGGCTGGAGCGGGACGTCTTCAAGCGGGGGGCCTACCCGGACCTGCCGCCGGCGGGGATGGAAGAGGAAGCGATTGTGGAAGTCGGCATCGTCGAACTGGTGGATGCCTTCCGGCGAATCGTCTCCTCCCTGGAACAGGAAGAGCTGATGCAGATCAACTCCGAGAAACTGTCCGTCACCGACCGGATCAACGAGATTCTCGACAAGCTCCGGGTGGCGGGCCAGATCAGCTTCCAGGAGCTCCTGGAGGGAGGCCGGGACCGACGCAGGATCGTCTACACATTCCTGGCCCTCCTGGAGATGATGAAACTGCGGATGATCAAGGCGTACCAGACCGGTCCGTTCGGACCGATCCGGATTTTCCCGGCCGTGGAGGAGGAACCCGATGGAGCATGACAAGGCCCTGATCGAGGCGCTCCTGTTCGCCGCCGAGATCCCGATCTCCCTGGAACGACTCCGGGAGATCCTTGACATGCCGAAAGAGGCCGTCCAGGCGGCGGTCGTCGAATTGGTGCAGGAATACCAGGAGAGGCGAGGCGGTTTCACTCTGGAGGAGGTTGCGGGAGGATTCCAGTTCCGGACCCTTCCGGAATACGGCACCTGGATCCGGAAGATGAAGGGCCGGGGCCCCTCTTCCCTGACGCCGGCGGCGCTGGAGACCCTGGCGGTGGTCGCCTACCGTCAGCCCATCGTCAAGGCAGACATCGACCGCGTCCGCGGAGTCGACACCGGGGGAACCCTCAAGGGCCTGGTCGAAAAGAAGCTGGTCCGCATCGTCGGCCGGAAAGACGTGCCGGGGAAACCCATCCTGTACGGCACAACCCGAAGGTTCCTGGAGATATTCGACCTCCAGGACCTCTCCGAGCTGCCGACCCTCCGGGAGTTCGGAGAGCTCAACGAATAGGTCGCCATGACGGAAGAACGACTCCAGAAGATCCTTGCCCGTTCCGGCGTATCCTCGCGGCGGAAGGCCGAAGAGCTGATTCTCCAGGGGAGGATTACCGTCAACGGGGAGATCCGCCGTGAACCGGGGACCAAGGCGGATGCGGTGCGGGACGACATCCGGGTGGACGGCCGCCGGATCCTGCCGGAGGAGACCCTGCTCTACCTGATGCTCCACAAACCGGCGGGAACCGTGACAAGCCTGCACGATCCCGAAGGCAGGCCGGTCATCCGGAATCTGCTGGAGGAAAGGCTCGAGCGCCTGTTTCCCGTGGGGCGGCTGGACTACGACTCGGAGGGCCTCCTCCTGATGACCAACGACGGTCAGTTCGCCCTGCAGGTGGCCCATCCGCGTTACCGGGTCCCGAAGACCTACCGGGTCAAGGTGAGGGGATCCCTGCCGCCGAAAACCATCCGGAAGCTGGAAGAGGGAATCGATCTCCCCGACGGACGCTTCGTTCCCGAGGTGGTGGCCATGGAGGGGAAAAACCCCAAGAGCACATGGATCCGGATCACCGCCACGGAGGGGAGAAACCGGGTGATCCGAAGGGCTTTGGAGGAACTGGGGTATCCTGTCCAGCGGTTGATCCGCGTCGCCATCGGGGGCGTCCAGCTCGGATCCCTGGAGGAAGGAAAGTCGAGGTCCCTGAAGACGAGCGAGATCCGGCAATTATTGTCCTACGCGGAACAGGCGGGAGAAAGGAAGAGCACCCCCCCACCGGCCGGGGCGAAGGGAAAAGACGCCTCCCCACGGAAGCCCGGCGCCCGGAAGGACGGAGACAGCCCCCGGAAAGGGCGGGAAGAACGGACGGCCGGCAGCCGCTCCCGGAATAGGCAGGCGGACAGGCCCGGTCGACTGCGTAAATGAGCGGAATGAGACCGTATGGCGCCGCAAAATTCGCTTGACATTCCGGGAAAAATCAATAATAGTCGCCGAAAAAATAAAACATATCCTAGCGTTATTCAATCCATCCCAATATCTGCAAGACACGAGCACTCATCGGAAGGAGGTTTTATGAACAAGTCCGGTCTTATCGAGGCATTGAGCAAGCGGGAAAATCTGACGGAAAAAAAGGCAACCGACGTCATCAACTTGATTTTCAAAGGTTTCACCGATGAGTTGAAGAAAAGCGGCCGCATCGAGATCCGGGGATTCGGCAGCTTCGTGGTGAGAAAATACGAGGCCTATACCGGGCGAAACCCCAAGACCGGCCGGAGCATCCAGGTATCTCCGAAGAGACTGCCCTTCTTCAAGGTGGGGAAAGAACTCAAGGAGAGGGTGGACGAACAGGAATAATCCCTTCTTTTCCAGGGATTTACAAACACAATCGCAATGATTCGTCTCATTGGAAGGGGGTCGATCGCCGATCCCCTTTTCATTTTCCGCTATGCACCGCTTCTCCCTGACCCACATCCTGCTTTTCGTCGTCACATTCATCACGACGCTGCTGGCGGGCACTCTGCAGCAGGGAGTGAATCCGCTGGAGGACCCTCTGCTCGTCTGGAAGGGGCTCCCGTTCTCCCTGACCCTCCTCTTTATTCTTGGCGCCCACGAATTCGGGCATTATGCGATGGCCCGGCGGCACGGCATCGATGTTACGCTGCCCTATTTCATCCCCGCGCCGTCCATTATCGGCACCTTCGGGGCCTTCATCCGGATGAAGACCCCCATCCCGGACCGGAGAGTTCTCCTGGACATCGGCGCGGCGGGTCCCCTGACGGGCTTTATCGTCTCCGTTCCGATCCTCCTGGCCGGCCTGTATCTCTCCGACGTGTCAACTGCGCCCCCGGAAGGACAGGGCGTCGCCCTGGGCAGCTCCCTCATCTTCGGTCTTCTGACCTGGCTCGTCCACGGCTCGGCCCCCGATGAGCTGAACCTGGTTCTCCATCCCGTGGCCTTCTCCGGCTGGATCGGCCTCCTGGTTACATGCCTGAACCTGCTCCCGGTGGGTCAGCTCGACGGGGGACACGTGGCGTATGCCGTTCTCGATCGGAAGCAGAAACACCTGTCCCTCCTCGTTGTGGCGTTCCTGCTGATCCTGGGCTTCACCGGGTGGATGGGCTGGCTCGTCTGGGGGGCGATCCTGGTCGTCCTGGGAACCCGTCACCCGCCGGTGCTGTTGGACTGGATCCCCCTGGACCGGCGCCGGCGCGCCATCGGCTGGATCACCCTGGGGCTGTTCGTGGCAACGTTTATTCCCGTTCCCTTCCGGGATTTCTAAGCCATCATTCCCTCTTCCCGAAAACTGAAGAACCGGTTCTCTCCCACGATCAGATGGTCGTGGATGAGGATATCCAGGGCTTTGGCCGTTTCCTGGAGGGTCCTGGTCAGCCGGACGTCCGCATCGGAGGGCTGGACGTAACCGGAGGGGTGGTTGTGAACAAGGATCAGCGCCGATGCCTTGTGACGGAGGGCGTTTTCCAGGACCTTCCGGGGATAGACGACGGCCTGGTTCACGATACCCTCCTGGATCGTCTCGATGTCGATGATCCGGTTCCGGGCATCCAGATAGACGACGGAGAACTGCTCGTCCTTGAGTCCCCCCATGCTGGTGCGGCAATAGTCCAGGAGTTCCGCCGTGCAGGTGATCTGGGGCTTCTCGACGGCCTTCTGACGCAGGTAGAGAGAGGCCAGGTCCTTGACGAGCTTCAGGAGGATCGCCGTGTGGGGGCCGACGCCTTTCCTGGACTCCAGGTCCGCCGGATCGGCGTCCAGGATCGCCCGGAAGCTCCCGAATCCGGCCAGCAGTTCCTTGGCCAGGGGTTTCACGTCGCCCTGGGGAATGCCATAAAAAAGGAGGAGTTCCAGGGCCTCATATTCATGGAACGCCTCGATGCCCGCTTCGACATACCTTTTCTTCAGGCGTCGGCGGTGCTCCTTGTAATGGGGTTCTTCAGAAGGAAGGGTCATGAAGACCAGATGCGTGAATCCGGCTCTCGGCCGGGCCCCCACCCGCGTCCGCTCCGCGGATGGAGGCCGGCGCTATGTTTTGATGATGGCTTCTCCTCCCGGCAGACAGAGACGCCCCGGAGAGGAATCCCGGGTATTCCGGTTCTCACTTCAGGTTCTCGTTCACGAAATCCCAGTTGACGAGCTTCTCGACGAAGGCCGCGAGGTAATCGGGACGCCGGTTCTGGTAGTCCAGGTAATAGGCGTGCTCCCAGACGTCGATGGTCAGCAGAGGCTTCTGGCCGCGGGCGACGGGTGTATCGGCGTTGGCCGTCTTCGTGATCTTGAGAGCCCCTCCATCCAGGACCAGCCACGCCCAGCCGCTGCCGAACTGGGTCGCCCCGGCGTTCTTCAACTCCTCGAAGAATTTCTCGAAGCTACCCCAGGCCGCCTGGATCCTTTCGGCGACGGCTCCCGTGGGCTTTCCGCCTCCGCCGGGTTTCATGCACTTCCAGTAAAAGGAGTGATTCCAGGCCTGGGCGACGTTGTTGAAGATGCCCGCCTTGGCTGCGTCGCCGGCGACCTTGCGGATGATCTCCTCCGGGGCCAGGTTCTCCAGCTCCGTGCCCGCCAGGAGCTTGTTCCCGTTGTCAACGTAGGCTCGATGGTGCTTTCCGTAATGAAACTCGAGGGTGTTGGCGCTGATGACGGGCGCCAGGGCGTCCTTCGCGTAGGGAAGTTCCGGCAGTGATAGTGCCATGGAAGATACCTCCTTTCGGTGGTTTAGGATCTGTTGAATACCATTCGTGTCAGCAAGCGGCACGCGGTTTTCTGTATAGCAGCGAAAGCGGTTTCCCGCAAGAATTGGAATGATGGGCCTGGGATCGGCGGCGATGCCGTTCAAGCACCCGAAGGGCCGTTCGGATGCGCTTCCTCACGCTGCACGGGTTCCTTCTCCGCACTCTCCTCACGCAACGCCGTCCCCCTTCGCCCTTTTCCGAGCCAGAGGTAATGCAGGATCAGGAACAGACTCCCCACGGCGGCCGGCAGGGCCGCCTCGCGGCCGAAGAGCGACAGGGCCAGACCTCCCGCGAGGCCGTAGTTCTTCAAGGTTCCGAGCAAAACCAGGCTGGTCCTTGTCTCTTCCTTGACATGGAATCGTTTTGCGACCCGCTCCAGGAGAAATCCGAGCACAAAGGTGGTCGTGAAGGCAATCGCCGAGATCGGAACCAGTACCGCGGGGTTCCGGAAAAGGATATCCCGGTTCAGGCCCATGATGGCGTAGATGACCAGGAAGAATCCCCAGTCGGTCAGGGAACCCTGGATCGGGCGGATCCGGAGGTGCCACCCCTTTCGGAGAATCAGGCGCGAGGCCGCCAGGGGAAGCAGGATCAGAATCAGGGCGTGCTTCACCAGGACGGCGGGGTCCGCGAGGCTCCCGCCCAGCAGGGTGACCAGCATCAGGGGCATCAGGACGAGGCCGCCCAGGTACCCTCCGACCGTCCCGACCAGCGAAACGGACAGGTTGCCGCGGAGGTAGGACGTGAAAGGGATCACCGCCACCGCCGGCGGCACGGCGGCCACGAGGACGAATCCCTTCCACAGCAGGTCCTCCCGGATCAGGACGGCGCTCAGGACGATGATGGCGTTGCCGAGGACCAGGTAGTTCAGGAAAATCCCCGCCAGGGAGGGGATGACCAGCTTCCCCGGCCGGCGAAACAGGTCGTTGGATACGCCCAGCGTGGACACGGTGAGCACGACGGCCAGGGCCGGAAGGATCAAGGGCCTGATCCACTCCGCCGGCCCCGGGACGGCCAGTCCCGAACCGACCGCGAGGGCGAAGATGAAGCTGCGGTTTGCGGCAAGCGATTGGAGACGAAAAATGGGGTTCCTCCATAAAGCGTTTATGATCCGGGGCCACCGGGACGCGCCGCCGACCTGCGGCGATCCCGAGAGACGCCCATCATAGCACGTCCGCCGGATTTCATGAACGGCGAATGGAGAACCCTTTCCGGCGTCTCAGGCGCGTTTCTCCCCTTTCCGGCGCAGAAAGGGCGTCTTCTCCGCCACGAGGGAGATCAGGAAGGCAACGCCGGAAACCATGATGATCGAAGCGCCCGACGTGAGGTTGTACCGATACGAGAACCACAGGCCGACTACGGTGAACACCGCCCCGAGGAGGCTTGACCCCACCATCATCTGGGCCATGGACCGGGCATGCCTTTCCACGATGTACGGGGGAATCGTCAGGAGGGCGATGACCAGGATCAGGCCCACCACCTGAATCACGAGGACAATGGTGACGGCCAGCATGCCGATCAGCCCGAAATAAAGCTTCCCGACCGGGACGCCCCTGATCCGGGCAAACTCCTCGTCATAGGACAGGGCCAGCAGATCTTTGTAATAGCAGGCCACCAGCGCCGCCATCAGCACCCCGATGGCAATCATGATGAAAAGATCCGACCGGGGGACGGTGAGGATGCTGCCGAACAGATAACTCATCAGGTCCACGCTGTAGCCCGGCGTCAGATCGATCAGAATGATTCCCAGGGCCATCCCCAGGGCCCAGATGACCCCGATGATCGTATCGGCGCGGTGCCTGGCCTTCCGGCTGACGGCCGCCATCAGCATGGCCGCCGCGAGCGAAAAGCCGACGGTTCCCGGCAGGTAGGGCCAGCCGCAGAACAGCGCCAGCCCGATGCCTCCGTAAGCGGCATGGGCGATGCCTCCGGAGAGGAACACGATGCGATTGACCACCACCAGGGTGCCCATGATCCCGCAGATGACGCTGGCCAGCAGGCCCGCGGCGATGGCATGCTGCATGAATTCGAATTGAAGGGCTTCAATCATGGCGCTTCTTCCCGTGGTCCATCAACACCCGGTGCGGCAGGCCGTGGGCCACCAGCTCCACGGGACAGACCTCGTCTCCCCTGGGGGGGTACATGACATCGAGCATTTCGCCTGTGATTTCGGCCTGATCGTGATAGTGAAGCTGCCTGTTCACGCAGGCCACCGATTTGACGTAGCGGGAGATCACCAGCAGGTCGTGGCTGACCACCAGGATGGTGATGTCTTTGTTGATTTCCCTGAGAAGGGTGTAAAAATCCACCTGGCCCTTCGTGTCGATGCTGGCCGTGGGCTCGTCCATCAGGAGCAGCCTGGGGCTCGTCACAAGGGCCCTGGCGATGAACACCCGCTGGCGCTGTCCGGCGGAAAGCGCACCGATCTTCCTGTCGGCGTATGCCGCCATCTCCAGACGGTCGAGGGTCGCCATGGCGTTCCGGCGGTCGGACGCCGCCTGTTGCCGCCGGCGCTTCTCCGGATTGATATATCCCATCATGACCACGTCCATGGCCGTTATGGGAAAGCTGCTGTTCGCATGGACGTCCTGCGGCACGTAGCCGATGCAGGACGATGCCTGCCCGGGGGACCGGCCGTCGACGCGAATGGTCCCCCGGTCCGGTTTCAGCAGCCCCAGGATCAGCTTCAGCAAGGTGGTTTTGCCGCCGCCGTTCGGGCCGATGACAGCCATGAATTCCCCGTGCCGGACGGAGAGGTTCACATCCTGGAGAACGGGTTCGCCGTTGTAGGAAAACTCCAGGTCCTTGATTTCAATGATGGGCAGAGGTACGTTCATGCCGCTCGTCCGTCTATTTCAACGCCGCCTGGAACTTGTCCGCAACCTCGCGCAGGTTGCCCATCCAGTCTTCCGCCAGGGGATCCGCAAAAGCCACCTGGCCGCCAATTTCCCTCGCCACAAGCCCGGCGCTTTTCTTGGAAAACTGCGGCTGAACGAAGACAACCCGGATCCCGTCCCGCCTGGCCTGTTCGATCAGCCTTTTCAGCCGGGAAGGCTTGGGATCCTTGCCCTCAACCTCGATGGGCATCTGTTTCAGCCCGTAGGCATGGGCGAAATAGCCCCAGGCCGGATGAAACACCATGAACCGCAGCCCTTGCCTGCCCGCAAAGATTCTCTTCAGATCGCCGTCCAACCGATCGATTCGTGCGACAAACTCCTGGAAGTTGGCCTGATAGACGCTCCGATGGACCGGATCGATTTCCTGCAGTGCCGCCAGAATCGCACGGGCCTGCACCTTTACCAGGGGCGGAGACAGCCAGATGTGGGGATCGAGGCCAAGCTTTCCGATCCCCTGATCCGTCCGGACCACTCTCATTCCGGGATTCGCGGCGCTGATCCTGTTCAGCCACACTTTTTCGAACGGAACGCCGATGGCAAAATAAATCTTCGTCCCGGCCAGATCCGCCATCTGCCTGGGTTTGGGTTCATAGGTGGCGGGGCTTGCTCCGGGCTGAACCATGAACTGGACATCCACCAGATCCCTGCCGATTTGCTGAACGAAGTACTTTTGCGGCACAATGCTGACAAAAATCGGGATCCTGTCACCGGCCAGACCGGTTCCCGAAAACAAGGCAACACCCAGCGCGATCAGGATCAGGTTCCTCACCATGCACGCCATCTTCATTTCTCCTTATCATTACAATTATTTACACCCGTTTTTCGTTCTGTCTCCCGCCGTCGGACCGTCCGGCGCCCCCCGGGTCCCGCCCACCGGACGGCAGTCCGGGCACAGGCCGAAGAATTCCAGGGTATGGTGCAGCACTTCGAAGCCCTTTTGCTGACCGATGTCCGCCTCCATCTTTTTCAGCTCGCCATCGAGGGCCACCACCTCCGCCCGCATGCATTTCAGGCAGATGACGTGGTGGTGGTGCGTATCGGGACAGATCCGGTACCGCACGGTTCCGTCTCCGAAATGGATCTCGTGGAGAATGCCCCTGCCCCGGAGGAAGGCAAGCTCCCGGTAGACCGTGGTCTTGTTCACCCGGAGCCCGCCGGCGGCCAGGGATCGCCCGAGGTCGTCCGCCGACAGGAGCACAAGGCTGTTTGTCAGAATCCCGAGGACGGCCCGCCGGGTCCGGGTAATCCGGCATCCCGAGTCTTTCAGATTTTCCAATAACGAAGCCGTTTCCATGGAGTGCGCTTTTAACGCAACCGGGTTGCGTTTGTCAAGACGCATTCGGGACCGTCACATTCGGGAATTGACCCGAACCGGCTTTTCCCGTATTTGTCGTACGGTTGATTTCCATACCGAACGGCGGGAGGAAAGGTGAAGAAACGCAAGCGAATCGGCCTTGCCCTGGGCAGCGGATCCGCCCGCGGATGGTCCCACATCGGAGTCGTCCGTTGCCTCGAGGAGGCAGGGATCCCCGTTGATGTCGTCTGCGGCGCATCCATGGGGGCGGTCGTCGGAGGATGCTGGGCCGCAGGATTCCTGGGCGAGATGGAAACGCTGGTCCGTGACCTCCGCTGGCCCGACATCTTTCGCTTTCTCGAGGTCCGGCTTCCCCGCTCGGGTTTCATGGAGGGCGACAAGATCACCGCTTATCTCAAGGAGCGGCTGACGGATCTCCGGATCGAGGATCTTCCCGTGGTGTTCGGCGCCGTCGCTTCCGACCTGTACTCGGGGCGGGAGGTCTGGCTGCGGAAGGGATCCCTCATCGACGCGATGCGGGCAAGCATCTCCGTGCCCGGCATGTTCACTCCCTATCCCGAAGGCTCGCGCTGGCTCCTGGACGGCGGGCTCGTGAACCCCGTCCCGGTCTCCCTCTGCCGGGCCCTGGGTGCCGATGTCGTCATCGCCGTGAGCCTGAATTCGGACATCCTGGGCAAGTCCCTTTTCACCCGGGAGAAGCGGAAGCGGAACCAGGTGATCCAGGAGAAAGTGGCCGATTTTCTGGACGCCAGCATCCCCTGGACCTCCCCTTCCGCGTGGCTGCGCTCCAACGGCAACGCAACCCTCCGGGGTCCCACCCTGCTGGAGGTGATCACCCGATCCCTTTACATCATGCAGGACCGCATCACCCGCCAGCGGCTCCAGGCGGAGCCGCCGGACATCCTGATTTCCCCTCACCTGGCCGATATCGCCCTGTTCGAATTCAATCGCGGGGACGAGGCCATCGACGAGGGATATCGTTCTGCAAGCCTCGTCGTCCCCCTGATCCGGGACCGGATGACCTGACAGCTCCCGGCGGGTGTGAAAATGATTCCATGAAGGAGGAGACATGAACCTGCACCCGGACCGGATCGCCGGCGCACTCCTTGAAGTCCGCCGCCGCTCCCCGATGGTTCACAACATCACAAACTACGTCGTCATGAATTCGACCGCCAACGCCCTCCTGGCGGTGGGGGCCTCGCCCGTGATGGCCCACGCCCCCGAAGAGGTGGAGGAGATGGCTGGCCTGGCCCAGGCCCTGGTGATCAACATCGGCACCCTGAGCGGGCCATGGATCCACGCGATGCACCTGGCAGCCGGGGAGGCGGGGCGGAAAGGAATTCCCGTCATCCTGGACCCCGTGGGGGCGGGCGCGACGTCCTACCGGACAAAGACGGCCCTCGAAATCATGGACGCGGCACCTGTCTCCGTGATCCGGGGCAATGCCTCGGAGATCCGGGCCCTTGTGGAGAGCGACGCGAAGACGAAGGGCGTGGACAGCCTGGCCGCTTCGGACAGCGCCGTGGCGGCCGCCCGGGAACTGAACCGGGTCCGGAAGAGCGTCATCTGCGTCAGCGGGGAAACGGACTACATCATCGGCCCGGCGGAGGTGGTCTGCATCCGGAACGGTCATCCGCTGATGCCCCGGGTAACCGGCCTGGGCTGCACCGCCACCGCCCTCTGCGGGGCGTTTGCCGCCGTGGTGGAAGACCCGGTGCTCGCCGTGTCCTCCGCCATGGCCGTCATGGGGATCGCCGGCGAGATGGCGGCGGACAAGGCCGCCGGGCCGGGAACCCTGCAGCTTCACTTCCTGGACGCCCTCTGGCTCATGACCGAGCAGGACATCCGGGAGCGGCTGAAGGCGGAGGTCCTTCCGTGAAAGGACTCTACCTTGTCACCGACCGGGACCTCTGCGGATCGAGAACCGTCGAGGAGGTCGTCCGGCTTGCCGCCGAGGGCGGGGCCGTCGCCGTCCAGCTCCGGGAGAAGGACCTTCCAACCCGGCCCTTCGTCGAGGAGGCGCTCCGAATCCGGAACCTACTGGACTTCTTCGGGATTCCCCTGATCATCAACGACCGCCTCGACGTGGCCCTGGCGGTGGGCGCCGCGGGACTCCACGTGGGGCAGGACGACATGCCCTACGAAGTCGCCCGGCGGATCCTCGGGCCGAAGGCCGTCATCGGCCTGTCCGTGGAGACCTGGGAGGACGTGGAACGGGCGGAGGGGCTGGACGCCGACTACCTCGGTATCAGCCCCGTCTTCGCCACACCGACCAAAACGGACACGAAGGAACCCTGGGGCATCGAGGGGCTTGAGCGGATCCGAGCTTACTCCCGCCACCCCCTTGTCGCCATCGGGGGGCTGAACGCCGGCAACGCCGGCACCGTCGTCCGGGCCGGGGCCGACGCCGTGGCCGTGGTTTCCGCCGTCTGCGCCGCGGAGGATCCCCGGGAGGCCTCCCGGGACTTGGCCCGGATCATCGCCGGCGCCCTCGCGGATAGAAAGGACGGGCCTTGACGGAGAAACTGGCCGTCCTGGATTTTTCCGGGACGCTGTCCCTCTCGGCACCCCGCTTCGCCGCCCCGGATGCCCTCCGGGAAGAGCTGGAGAAGTGCGGCCTTGCCGCCCTGGGCGTGACTCCCGATCTCTTCTGGTCCGAGCTCGTCAACCCGACCTGGACCGAGGGGAGCACCACCCGGGCCGGTTACCGCCGGGTCCTGACGGAGCGGCTGGCAGCCCTGAAGCCGCGGGCATCCCGGGGAGACATCGACCGGGCCGTCTCCCGCTTCAGCGATTCCTACTTCCGGGCCAACGCCGTCGATCCCCTGTGGACAGCTTTTCTCAGGACCTGCGTCCGGCAGGCGGGCCTGGCCACCGTCATCGCCACGGATCATTACGCCGAGGCAACGGACGCCATCGTCGGATCCCTGGCCGGAATCGGCATTCCGGCGCACTCCCTGGCGGAGGCCCCCCATTCGTCTCCTGGGGAAGCCGTCCTGGTGGCAACATCGGCCGACCTGGGAGCGAACAAGTCCAGCAGGGCGTTCTGGCACTCCGTGCGCCGGATCCTGGACTGCCGGCAATGGAAAGGGGTTTTCCTGGTGGATGACTTCGGGATCAACGAACCGGAGGGTGACACCTACGGGGCATCGGAAAAGGTGCTCCAGCGAAAGGAGGAGACGACGGCCCGTCTGGGGGAGGTCTTCCAGGCACCTGTCTCCTGTTACTTCTTTTCGCTCCGGCCCGCCGCCGCGGATCCCGCGGGAAACCCTGCCGCGGCCCGGGTCGCCGGAGCCCTGGAGGCGCTGGAGGGATTCCTGGCGTCCTGACGGCGCCGCATTTCCAGGAATCCGCGTTCTACACCATCCCGCCTTCCGCCGGCTCCGGCGTTTTCTCCCCGCGAAACGCCGCTTCCGCCTCCGCCAGGATCTCCCCTTCCAGGCCCCGGTATTTCGGGGAAAAATGGAACAGGGCCATCCGCCGGACCCCGGCCCGGCGTGCCAGCCAGCCGGCCTGGCAGGCCGTCAGGTGGCGCTTCAGGAAGGCCTTGTCCCGCTCCGCATGGAGGAACGTGGCCTCGATGAACAGGAGGTCGGCCCCCGCCGCGATCGTCTCGATGCGGCGCGCATTGTCCGGGGTGAAGACGGCATCGGTGACGTAGGAAACGACCATCCCGGGAGAGATCCTGACGGCCCGCTCGCGGAAAAGGCCCAGGGGCAGGATCCGCTCCTCCGTCCCCCCCCGGCCGTCCTTCCACCACGCGCGGACGGGCGTATCGTCCGGCTCCCCTTCCAGGATCATCTGCCGCACATCCATCAGCCATGATCCCGTCGGCAGTTCCATCTCGTCCAGGACGTTGCGCTTGAAGTTGATCCGGTTCTTCTCCTCGAAGCGGAACGCCAGACAGGGAATGCCGTGGTCGATCAGGTCCGCCCGTACGGAAAAGAGCCGCTCCTCCGCGAGCAGTCCGTCGAAGCGGACGATCTCCTCCTCTCCCTCGGACTGGAAGCCGGTGCGGCACCGGTAGCGGCGGGTGATTTTCCGATCGGGGTGAACCTCCGTGACAACCAGTTCGAAGTCCGTCGCGTAGTTCTCCACGAGGTTCCATGTATAGGCCCGGATCTTGTGCTCCAGGCGCTCCAGGAAGCCCGGGGGCCCGTACAGGAAGAGGGGCCGCTCACGGCCCAGGCGGACCCGGAGCAGGTGGTCGAAACCGATGAAATGGTCCATGTGGGCATGGGAAACGAAGACGTGGCGGACCTTCAGGATGTTCCGGGGAACGAGGTTCCGGAGGTCCCCCAGGTCGAAGAGGATTCCGTCGCGCCGGTACTTGCTGTCCAGGTAGACAACAGGGTCCTCGAAGGGATCGTTGACGAGGGCGGCTCGGAACATGGCGCGAAAGGCTCCTCCGGTTTCGCGCCATTGTAGGCAATTTCTTGCCATCCTGTAAAGCCTCCGGTAGATACGCCGGAAAGGATCGCGCCGCGGAGGCGGGAAAGGACGGGAAAGGATGGACGAACGCTCACGGCAGGACCTGCTGGAAGCGGCGGAGGACGTCAGGCTGGCCGCCCTCTACCTGCAGGAGAGCCTCATGCGGGGCGGCGACGAGGGGTTCCTGGCGGCGAGAGAGGAATACCGGCGGCTGGTGGAGCGGTTCCGCCGGGACCACCCCGGGGCCGTCACGGAGCGGCAGTACCGGAACGCCCTGGAGGACCTGGAATACCTGCTCATCCTCATCGAGCAGGCCATGGACGGCTACCGCCGGGACGGCGGGTCCTGAGGCGCCGGATCCGGGCCGTTCCCCTTCTCCCCCAGGTAAAGCCTCCGGACCTCCTCGTTGTCCAGAAGGTGCGCCCCCGTGTCTTCCAGGCGCGTGACCCCGAGGTCCAGCACGTACCCCCGATCGGCGACGGAGAGGGCCTTCCGGGCGTTCTGCTCGACCACGGCGAGGCTGACCCCCCCGCGGTTGATCTCCTGGAGCCGGCTGTAGATGTCCTCGATGATCCTGGGCGCCAGGCCGATGGACGGCTCGTCCAGCAGGATCAGCCGCGGCCGGGTCATGACGGCCCGGGCCAGGGCCAGGATCTGCTTCTCCCCGCCGGAGAGATTGCCCGCCTGCTGGCGCGCCCGCTCCCGGAGCACGGGGTAGTCCTCCAGGACCTCCTCCACGGCCTGCCGGACGGCTCTCGCGTCACCCAGGGACACGCCCCCCATCTGGAGATTCTCCATTACGGTCAGCGACGGGAACACGTTCCTCCCCTGGGGGATGTAGGCCATCCCCAGGCGGACCTTCTCCTGCGGATCCAGGCGTCCCACTTCCCGCCCGGAGAGGCGCACGGATCCCCGGGTGGGCTTGAGGAGGCCGACGACCGTCTTCAGGAGGGTCGACTTCCCGGAGCCGTTGGGACCGATGATGCAGACGATTTCCCCTTCCCGGACGCGGATGGACGTCCCGTGCAGGACCTCGATCTTGCCGTAGCCGGCGAAGACCTCCTCCACCTCCAGAATCACCGCTGGTCCGTTGTCCCCCTGCGACACGCTCATCCTCCGAGATAGGCCTCAAGCACCTTGGGATCGCTCTGGATTTCCTCGGGCGTTCCCTCAGCGATCTTCTCCCCGTGGTCCAGGACAAAGATCTTTTCGCACAACTCGACGATGACGTCCATGTTGTGCTCGATGATGAAGAACCGGCCTCCGGCCTCCTTCATCCGCACGATCGTATCGATCATCGTCCGGATCATGGAGGGATTGATACCCGCCGCCGGCTCGTCCAGCAGGATCAGCTTCGGCTCCGTCATGAAGGCCCGGCCCATCTCCAGCAGCTTCTGCTGCCCGTAGGAGAGGTTCCCGGCAAACTCGTCCCGGAGCCTGGAGATTCCCAGGATCTCCAGCGTCTCCAGGGCCCTGGCGTGGTTTCCGGCTTCCTGACGCCGAATCGCGCCCCGCCTCCAGGCAAGGGACCGCAGGGACTCCCCGTGCTGCCCCCGGGGGGCCAGAAGCAGGTTGTCCAGGGCGGTCATGCCCGCGAAGACCCGGGAGAGCTGGAAGGTCCGGATCAGCCCCAGGCGGGCCATCCGGTGGGGCGGCCGGCCGTCGATCCGGACGCCGTCGAAGAGAATCTGCCCGGCGTCGGGCCGGAGCAGGCCGGAGATGATGTTGAAGAGCGTCGTCTTGCCGCTGCCGTTGGGACCGATGAGCCCGGATACGGCCAGCCCCTCGAGGCTCAAGGTGCAGTCCGCCACGGCCCGGATTCCGCCGAAGGATTTGCTGACGCCGCGAAGCTCCAGCATCACTTCCTCCCCTTTTCGCGGATGAGGCCCTCGGGCCGGAAGACCATCAGGGCCACGAGCAGCGCGCCGAAAATCATCTGCTGCATGGGTCCCAAATAACGGGTCCACTCCGGCGGCAGCCGAAGGAAGCGCAGGGACTCCTGGAGGAAGATGAGGGCAATGGCCCCCACCACGGGCCCCGGGCGGGTCCCTTTCCCGCCGAGAACCACGATCAGAAGCACGACGATCGTCTCGTTGAGCGTGAAGTCCGACGGACTGATAAAGGAGGTATGATGCGCCCAGAGTACCCCTGCCAGTCCGGCGAAGATGGAGCCGATGACGAAGGAGCGGGTCTTGAAGGCGAAGGCGTTTTTCCCGAGGATCTCCGCTGCCGTTTCGTCGTCGCGGACGGCCCGGAGGGCGCGGCCGAAGGGGCTCTCCGTCACCGATCCCAGGACCAGGTACGTCAGGAGCACCGCGATCACGGACAGGCCCAGGTATTCCGGGAGGCTCTCGAAGCGGACCCCCAGTATCTCCGGTTTCGGAATCCCCGGAAGCCCCATGGGACCCTTGGTCAGCCACACCTCGTTCTGGAAGACCAGGCGGAGGATCTCCCCGAAACCCAGGGTGGCGATGCCGAAATAGTCCCCCTGCAGCCGGAGCGCCGGGATGCTCAGGAGAAATCCCGTGAGACCCGCCGCAACCAGGGCCGCCGTCAGACAGAAGGCAAAGGGAAACCCCGCGAGGCTGAGGAGGGCCGACGTGTAGGCGCCGATGCCGAGAAAGGCCACGTGGCCGAAGTTGAACAGCCCCGTGTAGCCCACCTCGAGATTGAGGCTCATGGCGAAGATCGAGTAGACGGCGATGACGACGCACAGGTGCAGGAGCAGATCCATACGTTCACCCGTGAAGGCCCGGCATCATGCCGGGGGCGTAAAGGCCTCGCAAAATGGCCGCAGGCAAGGCGCACCCGCACCGAGAAGCGAGGCGTACCCCTGCGTACGCCGCAGCGACGAGGGGCGTGATGCAACGCAGCATCCGGGCATTTTGCGAGGCTGCCATCAATCCATCCTCTTTCCCGTTACGATGTATGGACGTGTCAACAGAATCACCACCATGATCGCGAAGGCCACGGCGTCCTTGTACCCCGGGGAGATGACCAGCACGCTCAGGTTTTCCGCCAGGCCGATGAGGAGACCGCCCAGGAGCGCCCCCCAGAGGTTCCCGACGCCGCCGATCAGCGTGGCGGCGAAGGCCTTGACGAGGTTGATGACGCCCATCTCGGGATTCAGGTTCGTGTCCAGGGCCAGGAGAATCCCCCCCGTTCCGGCCAGGGCCGCCGAGACGATCCAGGCCGCCCGGATGGAGCGCCGGGCGTTGATCCCGACCACCCGGGCCAGGTCCAGGTTGTCCGAGACGGCCCGCATGGATTTGCCGATGCTGGTCCGGAAGAACAGGAGATAGACCCCGATCACGCAGATCACCGTGACCACGATGATCAGAATCTGCTGTGCCGTCAGACTCACTCCCAGGAACTGGAATCCCCGGCTGATATCGAGGCCGTAGGTCCGCACCTCGGCCCCCCAGAAGAGCTGGGCGGCGTTCCGGAGGAGGAACGACAGGCCCATGGCGGCGATGAGCAGCGTCAGGCGGTCCGCTTTCCGCAGCGGCCGGAAGATGGCGAAGTCCATGACCATGCCCAGGCAGACCGTGCAGAGAATCGCCGGAGCGACGGCCACTCCGAGGGGCAGGGAGAAGGGCTCCGAGACAAACAGGTAGAGGAAATAGGCCCCCCACATGATCAACTCGCCGTGGGCGAAGTTCACGAAGTTGAGGACCCCGTAGATGAGGGTCAGCCCCATGGCGAAGAGGGCGTAGATGCATCCGGCGAGGATGCCGTTGACAATGGATTGGAGGAGGATGTCCATGAGGGGGCTCAAAAAAGCAGGTTCCGGCGCCCCGCGGCTGCCGGAACCTGTCATCCGCTTTTCTGGTCGCGGCGCCCGCGATCACGCGTGATGCGATCGTCGGATGCCGCAGAAGGCCCGCTGTCGGGTCGTCACTTCTTGTAGTCGACGATCTTGCCGCCCTTGACGGTCCAGATGCCCATTTCGGCGTTCAGCATGCCCCGCTTCGCGTCGAAGGTCTTGTCTCCCGTGACCCCCTTGTAACCTTTGGCCACGGCGGGCAGGGCCTTCCGGATGCCCTCGGCGTTGTATCCGCCCTTCTCGATGGCCTTCGCGGCCAGGTACACCATGTCGTAGTTGTAGTCTCCGAAAATGGGGATCTTGTCGTCGCCGTACTTCTTCTTGTAGGCATCCTTGAAGGCCTTGTACTGATTTGTCTCCTGGGGAACGGAGGGGTAGGTCCCGATGACGCCCTCGGCGGCCTTGCCGGCCAGTTCCACCAGCTTCGGGGCCCGGGCGGCGGAGCCGCAGAGCCACTGGGTCTTGACGCCCATTTCATAGGCCTGCTTGAATTGGACGGCTCCCTCGTTGATGTAGGTCAGGTTGACGATGGCGGCAGGTTTTCCCTTGTTCGCCCGGAGCAGCTCCGTCCGGTAGTCCGTCTTCTTCTCATCGAAGGGAATGATGTCCATCACGACGCCGCCCATTTTTTTAAAACTCTCCACGAACCCGTCCTTCAGGTCGAGGCCCCAGTCGTTGTTGACGTACATGACGGGCAGCTTCTTGTAGCCCATGTCGAAGGCCAGCTTCGCCAGCCGCTGCCCCTGCTTTGCGTTGGACGGAATGATGCGGAAGATGAACGGGCCGGCCTGGGTCAGCTTCTCTGCGGTCCCCTGGGCGGAGATCATGACCGCCTTGCTCTGCTGGGCAACCGGCGCCGCCGCCATGAAGTTGGAGCTCCCGGCGGGTCCGAAGAGGACGGGCACCTTGTCGATGGTGATGAGCTTCCGGACGGCCGTCACGCAGTCCTTGGGCGTGCTCTTGTTGTCCTCGTAGACGATCTGGATCTTCTTGCCCTTGATCCCTCCCTTGGCGTTGATCTCGTCCACCGCCAGATCCACGCATTTCCGGAATCCCTCGCCATAGACGGCGATGCTTCCGGAGAGGGCGAAGGCGGCGCCGATCCGGATCGTATCCTGGGCGGCACGGACCGGCGTGGCAACAAACAGGAAGAGTAGTGCGATTGCAAAAAGCGCTTTGAATTTCGACATGATCGCGAACCTCCTTTGAAAAAGTATGTAGTACTTACCGGAGTATATTGGAACCTGTCAAACGAAAAACCTCCCGATGCGCATATACCCGGCAGACCGCCCAGGCGGCCCTGCCCCCGGGGCATATGGAAAGAGGCGGTTTTTCATGGTCCCCGGAGGGGATCTATGTTACACAAACGCGTCCGCTCTCCCCCGGGAGACGCAGGCTGGGAAAAGCGTCGCAGGGATCAGCCGTGTTGTTCCATTCATCTCAAAGGAGGTAGCGTATGGGAAACATTTTTCAACTGAAGGTGGAGGACGGCATCGGAGTGGTCACCTTCGACGTCGCGGGCGATGCCATGAACACGTGGACGGAGCAGGCATTCAAGGACTATTTCGCCCTCATGGATGATCTGGCGAAGCAGAAAGACCTCAAAGGGATCCTTTTCATCTCCGGCAAGCCGGAAAACTTTCTCGCCGGGGCGAATCTCAAGATGATCTCGGAGCTGGAGAAGCCCGAAGAAGTCCGGGAGGTTCTCGACACCTTCCACGGCGCCTTCGGGAAGATGAACGCCCTGGGAATCCCGGTGGTGGCGGCCATTCACGGCCACTGCCTGGGGGGCGGCCTCGAGTTCGCCCTGGCCTGCACGGCCCGGATCGCCAAGGAAGGCAAGAACACCGTCATCGGCCTGCCCGAGTGCAACGTCGGCCTGTTCCCGGGCGGCGGCGGGACCCAGCGCCTGCCGAGGCTCATCGGCTACGGCGCCTTCGAGCTGATCCTCAAGGGATCCATGCTGCCGGCGGCCAAGGCCCTGGAGCTGGGCATCATCGACCGCCTCATCCCGGCCACGGGTGACCTTCTGGCGGAGGCAAAGACGTTCCTGGCGGACATCATCGCCGGCAAGGCCGACCTGAAGCGGCCGGCCCAGGATTTCTCCCAGGTGGATGCCGTGGCCGACATGGCGAAACAGGGCGTCCTCAAGGCCACCAAGGGCCGCGAGATCCCGGGTCCCATGCTGGCCCTGGATTCGATGCACCGCGGACTGAAGGGTTCTCTTGACGAGGGACTGGAGATCGAGAAGGCCAACTTCGTGAAGGTGGTCATGGCGCCCCAGTCGAAGGGCAGCATCAACACCTTCTTCATCAAGGGCCTGACGGACAAGCCCAAGAACATGATGTCGAAGGGATTCCAGCCCAAGGCCCTCAAGAAGGCGGCCGTCCTGGGCTTCGGGACCATGGGCCGGGGCATCGTCATCGAGATCCTCCGGAACACCCAGATGCCCGTGGTCGTGAAGGACGTGGAAGCGGCCCTCCAGCCGGGGAAGGACTTCGTGCAGAAGATCCTCACCGGCATGGCAGAGAAGAAGCGCCTCAAGGAACCCGTGGACTCCATCATGAGCCGGATCATCGCGGTTTCCGACTACACGGCGGACTTCAAGGACGTGGACATCGTCGTCGAGGCCGTCTTCGAGGACATCGGGGTCAAGGAGCAGGTTTACAAGGAGCTCTGCCCCGTCGTCGCGGCGGACTGCGTCATCGCGAGCAACACCTCGTCGCTCGCCCTCGACAAGATGGCCCCCTACGTGACCAACCCGGAGCGCTTCGGCGGCCTCCACTTCTTCTCCCCCGTCTGGATGATGCAGCTCGTCGAGGTCATCCAGGGCGCGAAGACGACCCGGGAGACCGTGGACAACCTGCTGAATTTCGTGGCCCTCATCCGCAAACGTCCCATCACCTGCAAGGACAATCCGGGCTTCGTGGTGAACGCCCTGATCTTCCCGTACATCCTCAACGCGTTCCAGTACGTGGAGGAAGGGAACTCCATCGAGAAGGTGGACAAGGCCATGGTGAAATTCGGCATGCCCGTGGGGCCCATCCGGCTGACGGATGAAGTGGGGATCGACGTCCCCGCCAAGGTCCTCAAGGGTATGGGCGTGGACCAGAAGACCCTCAATGCCGTGGTGGCCGACGGCCGCTGGGGCCTGAAGAAAAACGGAAAGGGCTTCTTCGTGAAGGACGGCTCCGTGGACCCGACGGTCCTGCCCCTCATCGCGAAGGCGGCCACGCCGCGCGAGCGCAACGATGAGCAGATTCAGGAAGGCATCATGGAGGCCATGGTGAAGGTCGGCAAGGACCTCCTGGACCGCAAGATCGTCGACGACGTCCGGATGATCGACGTCGGCATGATCTGGGGCGTGGGATTCCCGCCGGACAAGGGCGGCCCGATGAAGTGGGCGGACCTGACGGGCTTGAGCAAGAAGCTCTTCGGGAAGAACTTCTACTGAGACCGGGCGGCGTGACTCACCCGTAACGACCGGGGCCGGCGGGAAACCGCCGGCCCTTTTTCGTTCCTGACCCGGATCTGGAAGGCACCGGGCGGGGTCGGAGGGGACTCCCCTCCCCCTCCTCTTCAGGGAAGCGGCCGGGAAGAAAAGAGGCCGGATCGTTGGTGGCAAAGCAAAACCATCCGACCTTTTTCTGTTTGTTTCACGACCGGATCATGACAAGCATCATCTTGAAGGCCTTGACGGCCTGGAGCGCATGGGGCTCGCCAGCCGGCATGATGATCATCTCTCCGGCCTTCAGCCGATGGGGTTTCCCCGATATGGAGACCTCCGACTCCCCGTCCAGGATCAGGACCAGTGCGTCGAAGGGCGCCGTGTGCTCGCTGAGCCCCTGCCCCTCGTCGAAAGCGAACAGCGTGACCGTCCCTGTCTTCCGGCCCAGGATCTGCCGGCTCACCACGGAGCCCTCCTGGTAGGCTGCCAGGGCCGCTGTCTCGAGCACCCTGCCCCGGAGATCCGCCTCTTTTGCATCGATTCGTTCCATGGTTCCACCTCCATCGGGAAACGGGATTGGATGCAACATCCGCCCCCTGTTTAATTGAGGATCGCCGCCAGATCCGCCTCCGCCGTTGTGATGGGCATGAGGCCGAAGTCCTTCACCAGGACGTCCAGGACGCCCGGCGACACGAAGGCCGGCAGGGACGGCCCCAGGCGGATGTTCCGGATCCCCAGG
>CAYNEJ010000005.1:29244-52309 GCA_964396205.1 uncultured Syntrophaceae bacterium | reverse complement strand
AGATCCTGGAGCTGTACGAGGGGACGAAGGAAGCGGAGATCATGACCATCGGTCGATATCTCCAGACGAGATAAGGACAACCACCCGAGCGGTTGTTTTGTATGATGGATAGCCCCTCTCCCTACCCAGGGAGAGGGGTCCGATTAAGGCAAGAGGAGTCAGGTTGTGAAGACGAAGATAACGGAGCTTTTTGGAATTCAGTATCCCATCCTGCTGTCCGGCATGAGTTGGATCAGCACACCGAAAATGGTGGCGGCCGTTTCCAACGCCGGAGGGCTTGGCATTCTGGCCACCGGAGCATTGGGGGGGGAAGAAACCCGGAAGGCCATCCGGGAGATCCGGACGCTTACGGACAAGCCCTTTGGCGCGAACGCCTCCCTGCTGTTTCCAGGGGCGATGGAAAACGCCAAGATTCTGCTGGATGAGAAGGTCCCGGTCATCAATTTTGCCCTCGGCAAAGGAGACTGGATCGTCAAGCGGGCCCATGAATACGGCGGCAAGGTGATCGCCACGGTGGTCAATGCGCGCCATGCCCTGCGAGCGCAGGATTATGGTTCCGATGGTGTGATCGCCACAGGGAATGAAGCCGCAGCCCATGGAGAGGAAGTCACTTCCTTGGTTCTGGTGCCGAGTCTGGCGGACGTGCTGAAGATCCCCGTCATTGCCGCCGGAGGCTTTGCCGACGGCCGGGGACTGGCGGCTGCGCTGGCCCTGGGTGCCGAAGGGATTGCCATGGGAACGCGGTTGATGAACACGAAGGAAAGCCCGCTCCATGCGAATTTCAAAAAGCTGTCCGTAGAGAAAGACGTCTATGATACGGTCTTCTCCAAGCGGATCGACGGCATCTATTGCCGCGTTATGGACACGGATGCGGCGCGCCAGCAGGCAAAGAAGGGATTGGACTGGGTGTCGGCGTTTTTCAGCTCCCAGGACATCGCCCGGCAGATCAAGGTGCCATTTTTCAAGCTGTTTCTCGGCGTTCTTGCTTCCGGATACGGCAACGCCAAGCAGTTGGCCTACATGGCGAACGCCTTCCGGTTCTTCAAGGCGGCGACGGAAGACGGCGACGTGGAGAAGGGAATTCTTCCCATCGGCCAGAACACGGGATTGATTCACGACGAGCCGACGGTGGCGGAACTATTCGAGCGCATGGTCGCGGAAGCGAAGGCCGTGCAGGAGAAGATGGCCCGACAGGTGGCTTGAGGCAAGCCATGAGACAGGAAAAACCAAGCCCCCTCCCGGCCGGATCTGGAGGGGGCTTGGTTGCAAAATCATATTCAGCCTGCGGCCTCTTTTAAAAGCCGTATCTTTTCTCCATAATCAGATCCGCTGAAAACGGCCGCCCCTGCCACGAAAACCCCGGCTCCGGCCGTGGAAACCTGCCCGATGTTCTCCGGTGTGATTCCACCGTCAACCTCCAGAATGACTCCGGGGGCGATCCGGTCGATCATCTCCCGTGCCTTCCGGATCTTGGGGAGCATGCTTTTGATGAACTTCTGCCCGCCGAATCCGGGGTTGACCGTCATGACCAGGAGCAGGTCCACATTCGGGAGTATCTCTTCCACCAGGGCCAGAGGGGTCGCCGGATTGATGGAAACCCCGGGCTTGATTCCTGCCTCACGAATCTGATCCAGGATCCGGTGCAGGTGGCGGGCGGCCTCGGCATGAATCGTCAGGTAATCACTGCCTGCTTTTGCGAATGCGTCGATATACCGTTCCGGCTCCTCGATCATCAGGTGAACATCGAAGGGAAGCTTCGTGCATTTTCTGAGATGTCCGACCACGGCCGGACCGATGGTAATGTTCGGCACGAAGCGGCCGTCCATCACGTCAATATGGATCCAGTCTGCTCCGGCCCGCTCCACGGCGGTGATTTCGTCACCGAGGCGGCTGAAGTCGGCGGAGAGGATGGAAGGGGCGATACGTTTCACGAAAGGTCCTCCCGGGTTTGTCTGTCGGTTCCATACACAATTGGCATCCCTCTGTCAATTCAGGGCATTCTGTCCCGCGCAGCTGCGAACCCGTGGATTGTCGGCCCGGTTACTGATTCTGATTGGTCTTGACAGGCACCGGGAAAAGAAACAAGATCCTCGCCTCGCCCCCGGTTTGGGGGCTGAATCCTTTTCGCAATGGGGAGTTCATGTTTTTTATATATAATCTTCTGATGCTTGTCGTTGGGCTATTTGCGATTCCCTACTATGCAATCAGGATGTGGACGACCGGGAAGTACAGGAAAAGTCTGACGCGGAAATTCGGTTACGTCGAACCCCGGTTTTTTGAAGCATTGGAGGGAACCCCCCGGATCTGGATCCATGCCGTTTCCGTCGGAGAAGTGACTGCCGCCGCTCCCATTGTGGCATCCCTTCGGGAGCACTATCCTGGCGCCTGCCTGGTTTTCTCAACAAGCACGGAGACGGGTCAGGATATGGCCCGGCGCATGGTTAAGGATGCCTCGGCGTTTCTGTACTATCCCCTCGACATCCCGTGGGTCATCCGGAAGATGCTCGATGGCATCCGCCCCGACGTTTTCATCATGGTGGAAACGGAGTTGTGGCCGAATTTCCTGCGGATCTGCAGGGAACGCAGGGTCCGGACCCTGATGGTGAATGGCCGCCTTTCGCCGAGATCGTTCCGGGGGTATCGTCTGACTCGTTTCTTCTGGAAGCCCCTTTTGAACGACATTGCGGATGTGGGGGTTATCTCCGCAACGGATGCCAGCCGGCTTGTGGAACTGGGGCTCCCCGGAGAGCGGGTGCATGTCCTGGGCAATGCAAAGTACGACGGGCTGGCCGCCAATGCCTCCCCGGTACTTCACGGGGAGACGCTTCAGAAACTGAACTTCACCGGATCGGAAGAGGTGCTGGTGGCGGGGAGCACCCACGAGGGAGAGGAATCGATCATCCTTTCGTGCTTTCGCCGCCTCCTGGAGATTCATCCGGATTTCATGCTGATCCTCGTTCCCCGACATATCGAGCGGGCCCAAGCGGTGCTTTCGCTGGTTCATTCGGCCGGCTTCGAAGACGTGATCACTCTGTCGGAAATACAGAAGGGTCGCTCACGGCAGACAGAACGGATTGTGCTCGTGGATGTCATCGGGGAACTGTTCAAGCTCTACAGCGTGGCTACCGTCGTGTACTGCGGCGGCAGCCTTGTTCCGAAGGGTGGCCAGAACATCCTGGAGCCCGCCGCATGGGGCAAGGTTGTCTTTTACGGACCCTCCATGGATGATTTCCTGGAGGAAAGGTTGCTCCTGGAGGAATCGGGGGCCGGTATGACCGTAAACAATGGTGAGGACTTGTTCGAGGGAATCGTCCGACTTCTCGATCATCCAGAGGACAGGGCCCGGCGAGGCGGCCGTGGCCGGGATACGGTCATCGCCAACATGGGGGCGGCGCAGCGATATGCCGCCATGGTTCGGATTCAAGTGGAGAAGAAATAACCGCCCGCCATCCGCGTGCCCCTGCTTTCCATGAATCTGCGTCTGGCCGTCCGTTTTCTATTCTTCCCTCTTCCGCAGGTACTCTTCCCATTTGGCATCCACGTTGGCCTGAAATTGACGCAGTTGCTCGGCGTCCATCTTCCGGAATCGTCCCTGTTTCTCAAGGTAGTTGATGACGGGCAGCCGATTGCCACGCTCCGCCTGGGTCTTGCTGCGGCCGGTGAAACGGAACTTCCCGTTTTCTATTTCAAACAGCGGGAAAAGCCCCGTTTCCACGGCCAGCCGGCCCATCTTTACGGTGTCTTTGGGCGGATACGCCCAGCCCGGCGGGCAGGGAACGTGGATGTGGATGTACCGTGTTCCCCTGATTTTCTTGGCCTTGACGAACTTGTCATACAGATCCAGGGGATAGGAAGGAGAGGCCGTGGCGATATAGGCGATGTTGTGGGCCTCCATGATCTTCAGAAAGTCCTTCTTGGGCTGCTGTTTCGTGAGGATCGGCGTCGTCGTCGTCAGGGCACCCATCGGCGTCGCGCTGGAGCGCTGCGTCCCCGTGTTCATGTATCCTTCATTGTCGTAGCAGACGTAGATGAAATCCGTTCCACGCTCGGCTGCTCCGCTCAAGGCCTGGATGCCCATGTCGAAGGTCGCCCCGTCCCCGGCGATGGCCACTACCGTGGTGTCCGCCTTGTTGAGTGCCCTGAGCCCCGCCACCAGGCCGGATGCCGACGCCGCCGTACTGGCGAAGGAATTGTTGAGGGCGGGTACCATGACCGGCGTGCTCGGGTAGAGACCCTGCAGAACACACAGACAGCAGGCCGGAAGGGTGACGATCGTGTTTTCCCGGAGTGCCTTCAGAGCGTATCGATAGAAGAGGGACAACCCGCAACCCTGACAGGCCCGGCTCCCCGGGAGGATGTATTCCTTGCTGTTGATCTTGAAGAGATTTTCCGGCATCGTCTCACTCCGTGATGCAGTTGAGCCAGGTCGTTTTCTTTTCCCGTCGGCCCGCTTTCAGGTCGGCCCAGCATTCTGCTGCCGCAGCCTCCAGTTCGCGGGACTTCACGTCCCGTCCCCCCAGACCGGCAATGTAGTTGTACGTGGCCGGCTGGAATCCCGTTCCGAACAAGGCGCCCTTGATTTCAGTACACAGCGCGCCCTCGTTTCCGTAACTGATGCTCTTTTCGAAGACGACGGCAGCCTTCGCTTTGGACAAGGACTTTCTGACCGCTTCTTTCGGAAAGGGACGGAAAGCCCGGATACCCGTGACGCCGGCCGGGATGCCCCGGGCGCGAAGCGCATCGGCGGCGAGCGTGGCTTCGCTGGCGAGGGAGCCCATGGCGACAAGAAAAAGTTCCGCGTCTTCCGTCTGATAATCCCAGACCAGGCCGCCGTGGTCCCGGCCGAATTTTTTCGCGAATGTATCGCTCGCCTCGGTGATGGCCTCCAGGGACGCCTCCAGGGCGGCCTCCAGTTTGTAGCGCATCTCCATGTATCCGTCTCGGAGGACCCCTTCGTTGTCGGCCCGGCGGTTCGGGAAGAGTACGGGATTGAGGCAGCGGGGATCATCAGGAGTGAGGATCGTGTGGGGTTTGTAAGGGGGCAGGTACTTCCGTACCGCTTCCTGCTCCGCCATTTCTACGGGCATCATGGTATGAGAAAGGACAAAGCCGTCGTAGCAGACCATGACCGGGACATAGACCGATTCGGCGATCCGGTAGGCCTGCAGGAGCGTGTCATGGATCTCCTGGTTGTTACGGCAGTAGAGCTGGATCCATCCCGTATCGCGCTGTGCAAGGGAGTCCTGCTGATCGTTGAAGATCGTCCAGGGGGCTCCAACGCCCCGGTTGACGCAGCACATGACAATCGGCAGGCGGGCCCCCGCTGCCCAGTGCAGCTGCTCGTGCATGTAAAGAAGGCCGTTGGCGCTGGTGGCGGTAAAGACTCTTGCTCCCACGGTGGAGGCGGAGATGCAGACGGTCAGGGCGGTGTGTTCCCCTTCGACCCGGACGTATTCGGCCTTCAACTCTCCGCTTTCGATGTACTGGGACATCATCTCCGCCAGCTGCGACTGGGGGGTGATCGGGTAGGCAGCCACAACCTGGACGTCGCAGAGCATCACGGCGGCGGCCGCCGCCGAATTGCCGGTCATGATCCGCACTTCACTCATCGGACTGGTCCTCCCTTACCATCTGGATGGCCTTGGCCGGACACTCCTCGGCGCAAATGCCGCATCCCTTGCAGTAATCCAGGTCGATCTCGACCGGGATGGTGGCCTTTACCACGCCCTCGGGACAGTAAAGCCAGCAAAGGAAGCAGGCGGATTTCTTTTTCACCGAAGGGATGCATCGTGTCTGATCGATGACCGGGCGGAGAGTGCGCCAGTCGCCCGTTCTTCCCGCTTCCCCAATGGAAGGCTTGCACATGGCCGAAATATTGTCGTCTCGTTTTTCCATAACTGCCTCAAAGTTTCAGTGGGGAGCCTGCCGGCCCCCAGACCACGGTTTTTCCATGACACAGTGAATGCCGCGTCAACTGGTGATGACTCTCGTTTCCTGGTAGGCCTCCGTCACCGTGGCGAAATTCTTCCGGACCGCCTCCCTGGATAATTTCTCTCCCAGTGCTTTCTCCAGGTTTTCCAAGGTGACCAGGCCGGTGGCTTTGGCGAAAGCACCCAGCATAGGCGTATTGACGACCGGTGCCCCCTCCCGTGTCAAGTGATTCTTCAAGGCGAGGGATGCACCATCCACGAGGGCCACCCGGATCCCCTCCGGAGGGGGAAACTGGTCCGGGGCTTTTGCCGTGTTGATGACAACCATTCCGCCCGGCTTCGATCGTCCCCAGATGTCCGCCACTTGGAACAGTGTATCGTCAAGGACGACGGTGATGTCCGCCTTTTCGAGCTGGGAGAAGGTACGGATCGGCTCTTCTGCGATCCGGGTCGATGCCGTCACGGGAGCCCCCCGGCGCTCGGGACCGAAGGTGGGAGCCGATGTGACGCCCTTGAAACCTCCCATATAGGCCGCTTCTGCCAGCATCTGTGCGGCGATGACGACGCCCTGGCCTCCCCTTCCGTGCCAGATGATCTCGTACATGCATTCTCTCCGTTAGCTGAATTGTCCGTTACAAATAAAAAAAGGCCATGGGTTTGCTACCCATGGCCTTTAGGATCGTCTCGTTGTGCTTCGGTCAGCACTTCCTAAAAACGATGGGCGTCGGAAGGGACCCCAAAAGGAGCAGGGGAAGGCACAACAGGAGAAGCAGACTTTTTGATAAACCCCTTGCTTTGTCCGGACCGGATACCATCGCCATTGAAGACCTCGAAAAAGTGTTTGAACTGTAAAACAAGGGTTTTTGG
Organism: uncultured Syntrophaceae bacterium; assembly: GCA_964396205.1. Taxonomy (GTDB): domain Bacteria; phylum Desulfobacterota; class Syntrophia; order Syntrophales; family PHBD01; genus PHBD01. The sequence goes on along the minus strand of CAYNEJ010000005.1, from coordinate 45,512 downwards.
TTGTCAACCATGAAATTTCATAAAAATCTTTTTTGCAGGGTACGTGAAGGGTCTTTCAGGGAACCCCGGAATCGCATGCCGGGAAGGATGGAATCATCATTGTCTGCGGTTTTGCACGGAAGGAGCCTGATCCCCTCTGTCATTGTCATGAATCAGGCAACATGCTATTGATTCATCAACGGGATTCTCTTGTGAGAACCGACGGTGGCAGCCGCAGGGCGCCTGGGATATAATGGGTGCGGGAAGGCTGGTCAGCAGGGCACGGGATCGTCGTTGTGGTTCCCGGACCGGGAGGGAAGGGTGGATCAACGGCAGGCGAAAGACATTGTCCGGCGTGTCCTGGAGGGTGACACGAACGCCTATGCGCTTTTGGTTGACGCTTACAAGAATCCCATTCTGCAACTGGCCTACCGAATGACGGGATCTCTTCAGGATGCTGATGACTTGGCCCAGGAGGCCTTTATCCGGGCTTTTCGAAATCTCCATCGCTATGACATGGATCGCCCTTTTTTTACCTGGCTGTATACGGTTGCCATAAACGGAATCCGGAACCACTTGAAAAAGAAGCAGCGGGAGGATTCGGGATTCGTCAGATCGGACCGTTCGGAAGAGGCGGCCGACGACACCCCGGGCATGGAAGACCGCCTGGATGAAGCGAGGGAAGCAGAGCGCCTGGAATCAACACTTCGACGCCTCCCCGCGGACCAGCGGGAGGCCCTGGTTCTCCGGTTCTATCAGGAGCTCTCTCTGGAGGAGACATCCGAGGTTCTGGGCGTTACCCTGAGTGCAGCCAAGATGCGGATTTACCGAGGGCTGGAGCGGCTCAAGCAGCTCCTTTCCCGCCGGGAGTCATAGGATCGGTCGCAATCCTTCTTTCCATCGGTGCCCTTCCGTTGTTGTCATGGACCCGCCACATGTTTTCCATCGGCCAGGTTCAGGCAATCCGGCGCAGAAAAAAATTGATATGAGGAGTGAGTGAATGCCTTTGCCTCTGGAAGGAACCCGGGTGCTGGACCTCTCGCAGGTGCTCCCGGGGGGGCTGTGCACCCAGATTCTGGCGGACCTCGGCGCCGACGTGATCAAGATCGAGAATCCGAATGGAGGCGACGGTTTTCGCAAATCCCCGCCCCAGATGGGAAATACGGGAAGTTTCTTTCTCGTGATCAACCGCAACAAGCGGAGCATGACCCTCAATCTGCATGAGGAGGAGGGACGGGCGATCTTGCGCCGCATGATCCCGGAGGCGGACATTCTGGTGGAGAACTTTCGCCCGGGAACAATGGGAGGCTGGGGACTGGGCTTTGAAGCGGTTCGGGCGATGAATCCCCGCCTTGTGTATTGCTCCCTGAGCGGTTTCGGCCAGGCCGGTCCGTACAGTCAGAAGCCCGCCCACGACATCAACATCCTGGCCGTTTCCGGCATCCTCGATCTCCTGGGGGAGAGAGGGCGGCGGCCGATCGTGCCGGCGGTCCAGATCGCCGGGGCGGGGGGGGCGATCCTGGCCGCGCTGGGCATCCTGGCGGCGCTTCTCCGGCGTGGCCTTTGCGGGGAGGGACAGTACCTCGATGTATCGCTCCTGGACGGCCTGTCTCCTTACCTGGGGCTCATCATGTCCGAGTTCGCGGTTCGGGGAGCCGCGCCGGGAAGGGGAGAAGCGAGGGTCGGCGGAGGCTATGCCTGCTACAATGTCTACGAAACGAAAGACGGCCGCTGCATCGCCCTTGGCTGCCTGGAGGAAAAGTTCTGGAATTCCTTCTGCCGGGCAATCCACCGCAATGACCTTGCAGATGATCTGCTGGCACCGCTTGACCGGCAGGCGGAGATCATCGCGGAGCTGCGGACTGTTTTTCTACAGCGGACCCGGTGTGAATGGGTAGAGCTTCTGGACCGCTACGACGTCTGCTTTTCCATGGTAAACTCCCTGGATGAAGTTCTGGACGATCCCCAGATTCATCACCGTGGACTCTGGTTTCGAGCCCTGCAGCCGGGAAACGGCGAGATCCTCCAGCAGGCCTTTCCCGTCAAGTTTTCCGGAGAGCAGCCGGGCTGGAGAACCCCGCCACCGACATTGGGGGAGCATACGGATGAGTTATTAGAGAAAATGCAAATCGATGCCGACGCAAGAATCGGCCTGAGGGAGAGAGGCATTATTTGACAGAGAACAGAAAGCCGATGATGCAGATATGTTGTTACCCGGCCTTAGTCTTTGACAGACACAGAAGTTTTTGATATAAATAATAGGTATCACCATCATGAATTCGTCTTGGAGGAAGAAGCGATGGTGTTTCAAAGGGGTAAACTCCGACTTCTGAACTGAAGTTGGAGTTTTTTTTTAGGGCCCAGCCTGCTTGGGGGGTTGTAGCTTTCACGATTCGTTCTTTTCAATAAGGAGGTGTTGTATGATTCGCAAGCTGGCCGGTTTCTTTACCTATGTCATGAGGCATTTCCTTCCGGATGCCTACCTGTTTGCCATTCTCCTTACGTTTCTGACCGCTATCCTGGCCCTGCTCTTTGCCGGCGCCGATTTCATGAAGGTCATCACAACCTGGGGGAAGGGCGTCTACGGAATCCTCGCCTTCACCATGCAGATGATCCTGGTCCTGGTGACGGGGTACTGCCTGGCCCTGACGCCGCCCCTCAAGAAGGTTCTGGACTGGGTGGCCTCCCTGGCGACGACACCCGTCAGGGGTGCCATGATCACCGCTTTCGTCGGTAGTTTTGGTGGTCTGATCAACTGGGGGTTTGGTCTTATCATCGGCGGTTTCCTGGCCCTGGAAATCGCTCGCAGGCAAAGAAAATCCGACTTTCCGCTGCTGATCGCCGGCGCCTACAGCGGCCTCTGCATCTGGCACATGGGCTTCTCCGGCTCCATCCCCCTCCTCCTGGCCACGGCGAAGCATCCCCAGAACCTGATCGAGAAGGCCACAGGTGCAGTCACGCCGATATCGAATACACTTCTGGCCCACTGGAACCTGATCCCGGCACTCCTGCTCCTCTTCACAATCCCCGTTCTCTTCTACTTCATGCATCCCAAAGAGGAAGAGACACAGACGATTTCCGAGGAAAGGGTGAAGGAACTCCTGGGAGAGACCATCCAAGTCAAAAAGCCTGCCAGCCCGACCCTGGCGGAGCGGGTGGATCACAGCTACATCATCAATTTCGTCTTTGCGGCGATGGGGCTGATCTATCTCTATAGTCATTTCTCCGTAAAGGGGCTGGACCTGAACCTCGACATCGTCATTTTCACGTTCTTCATTCTCGGCGTGATCCTTCACGGGAAACCCATCAATTATGTCCAGGCCATGAACCAGGCCATCCGCTCCTGCGGCGGGATCGCGCTGCAGTTTCCCCTCTATGGCGGCATCATGGGGATGATGATCGGCACCGGCCTGGCCAAGATCATCGCCGGGTGGTTCGTGTCCTTCTCCACGGCGGAGACCTTCTACATGTTCCAGTTCTGGGGAGCCGGCATCATCAACGTGTTTGTGCCTTCCGGTGGCGGCCAGTGGGCCGTGCAGGGGCCCATCACCGTCGAGGCGGCGAAGATGATGAACATCGACATGGTGAAGTCGGCCATGATGGTGGCCTGGGGTGACCAGTGGACCAACGCGATCCAGCCGTTCTGGGCGCTGCCGCTCCTCGGCCTGGCTGGGCTCTCCGCCAAGGACATCATGGGCTATACGACCATGGTTCTCCTGTGGATCGGCCTTGTCCTGTCCGTCTTTGCCCTCATGATCGGGTTTGGAGTCATGTGACGCGACCATCCTGTTCCTGAAGGACCGGGGCCGTCCGGCATTGCCGGGCGGCCCTTTTTCGTCGGGGCTTTCCGCTTATCGGACCGACTCCGATCCGGAGCAGCCGTACCGCCCGATGCATCTTTGCGAGGATCGCGGATTGAAATGGTGGTGGATGGGAGCACAATCATCTCCGTAGGGAGAACGTGTGAAAGAAGGTGATGAACATGATGATGACAAAGGACAGAACGGCATGCGAGGAGCCGCGCTTTGCCGTCGCCCGGGAACTGGTGCCTGTCAGGAACAGGGAGCGTCGAGGTCTTACCGTTGCCGACGTGCTTGGCAGATTCATGCTGGGCTAGTTGGGAATACCGTCAAGAATGGGATCGGATCGGCGGGTGGTGCATCCGGATCTGATTCGATGAACCCTTCTTACAGATATCCGCCGAACGACAGGGCTCGACGGTCCACCACGAGCCCCATGGCCGCATGGACCAGTTCGTTCTGCTTCAGGATGAACGGGTGATAGACCAGCCGGTATTCTCCGGGATGGATCCTTATGTCCGGCAGGCCGGCCAGGAACATCCGCTTGTTCGCCGCGATGCTGGCCATTGTGATCGGAATCGTCTCGAAAGCCTCGGAGAGCGGAAGGGTGACCGGATGGGTCGGGATCTTCGGTAGACCATCCAGTTCTTTCCCCTCCGGCTGAAAGACCGTCATCTGCCGGGTCCAGCGGATGAAGAGGGCCGGATTCACCTTGAAGGCGGGGGACCAGAAATGGATCGGCGCCGCCTCCAGGGCGGGGGTCGCCACCCTCGGGAGATTGCCCAGGCGGATCAGGTCGGCAATGGAATCCATGGGGATCCCTTCGAAACGGGCCGTCAGGCGCCAGAAAGGCAGGTACAGGGATGGCTCGGAGGGGCTTTCCAGGTAGCCGAACGGGACAGGTTGAAATTCTGCTCCGTTGCAGTTCCAGGCCGAGTTGCAGTTCCGGCAGGTCATGACCAGGGCGTCCCTTTCCCCCTCCATGTCCCAACCGCAATAGGGGCAAAGGGTTGAAACGAAACGGACATTCCAGCGGGTAGCAGCGGGTAGACGGGTAAGGACGTCCCGGAATTCCTTTTGGCAATCGGGGAATGGTTTCCGAAGGATCGCGTCGCACAGGCGGTCTCCCTCCAGGTAAGCGGGGGTATAAATGATGCTGACCGTTTCTCCGATGTAGGCCTGGTCGGCCAGCCGGGTCGGGCGGCCAGCGGTGTCGAATCGGGGCGCCGCCTCCCTGGGCAGGCGTCCTGTCGCGAGGAACCGGCCTTTTGTCTTGTCGCTCACGAAACGGAGCTTCATGGCCTGGGGCCGCAGACCCAGCGAGGCCGGAGGACCGGCTGCGTCGAGCGCCAGGATGTTCGTGTCCACGAAGCGCTGCTGAAACTCGAGGTCGGCCATCCGATAGGCCAGCCCCTTGAGCCGCCAATAGGGAAGGAAAAGAATATCCCTGTCCGGGAGGGGAGGGGGAGGGATGTAATACCGGAAAGGACCAGCCGAGGCCAAGTAGAGCTTCGTCCGGCAGTACCCGCAAAGGAACAGGCGATCCGTCTCGTCCAGTGTGACGGGTGCTCCGCACTGCGGACAATGCTGCTCGATTTGCCAGTTAGATCCGTTCGCCACAGGCATTGCAGAAGGAAGATCCGGGCAGGTTTTCCGTCCCGCAGGAAGTACATTTCTTCATCACCGGCTTCTCGTCGGCCGGCTTGCCACAGACCGGGCAGAAACGGCCCTGGGGCGGAATATCCCCCCCGCAGGAAGCACACTTCTTGTACAGCAGGAGCGGCTGGCCGCAGAAAGAGCAGAACTTGGCTCCCTTCGGAACGGGCTGGTTACATCCGGGGCAGGAAAGTGCGGTCTCGGCCGCGGCTGCCCCCGCTGTTCCACCGGGCCGGAAGGCGTCGGCGAACATGGCGGGCATCATGAATCCCATCCCCATGCCCAGGGCCGAACCTGCTTCGCCCTGATTCGCGGCGGCGCTTTCCAGTGCCATGGCTGCCTTCATCTTGAGCAGCTTGTTCAGGTCGTCGAACACCCCCAGCTTGCTCTTGTCGTCGATGGCCTTCTGGACCTCCGGCGGGGGAGTGATGGAGTTAATGTAGAGGTCCAGCAGCCCCAGTCCGAACTGAGCCAGGTCTTCCTGAAGAAGCTGCCTCAGTCCAGCCGACAGTTCATCGTACTTCGCCGGCAGATTGAAGATTGTGTCGATCTGTTCTCCCATGAAGTCATTAAATCGTGATGCAATGACGCGGCTCAGGTATTCCTCCAGATCCTCCGTTCCATAGGAGGCCTTCGTTCCCACCAGGCTGTTGATGAACAGGACGGGTTGGATGACCCTGATGTTGAAGACGCCGAAAGCCCTCAGGCGGATCAGGCCGAGTTCGGAGTCCCGGAAGGCCACGGGATCGCGGGTTCCCCATTTCAGGTTCGGGAAGACCTTCATGTTGGCCATGTAGACCTCTGCCCGGAGTGGGCTGGTCATACCCCACGGTGCGCTCAGGATCTTCGTCAGAATCGGGATGTTCATCGTCTTGAGGGTGTGCCGTCCCGGTCCGAGGGCATCCACGGCCTTGCCGTTGTAGAAGAAAACTGCCGCCTGGCTTTCCCGCACGGTCAGCTGCGCTCCCCACTTGATCTCCCCCGAGCCTTCCTGCGGGATGCGGTGGGCGAGCTCCTGCCCCGAATCGTCGAACCACTCGATGACTTCCAGAAAGACAATGTTGTTCGTGCCCATGGAAACCCTCCCAGACATTGATGCGCACGGGCCCCGGAATGGAGAACCGGCGGGCGCTGATGATAGGAATCCCCCCGAAATCTGTCAAGAACAAAAGGGTTTGGCCGTTTGAACTTTCCCCCGGAATGGTATAAGAAAGCGCTCATGGATTCATCAGGGAACGATTCCAGCCGGGTCTACCAGGGAAAGGCGCTCATCGCCGACCCGATCTATTCGTATGCGTTCTTCACCGTGCCGACGCCGGAGACGGCCGGGGAGGCGACCGAAAAGGATCTGATCGACACACCCTGGCTCCAGAGGCTCCGTCGGATCTATCAGCTTCAGAGCGCCCGCTGGGTCTATCCTTCGGCGGAGCACACCCGGTTCCAGCACTCCCTGGGGACGATGCACAACGCCGGCGAGTTTGCCCGGCACCTTTATCCCAGCCTGAAGAATGTCTGCGCCGATGCCCCGAGCCTTCCCTTCGTGGAAGAGCTCCTGCGCCTGGGGGGCCTCCTGCACGACGTGGGCCACGGACCATATGGACACTTCTTTGATGATCACTATCTGTCGCGTTACGGTCTGACGCACGAGGATCTCGGAAGGCTGATCATTACGCGTCGGCTCGGCCGGATCATTGCCCGGATCCGGCGAAGTCCCGAGGAGCCGTTTGCCGCGGGCGAGCGGATGGATCCGGGAGACGTGGCTTTCCTGATCAAGAGACCGTCCAGGGCCGACGCCAGAAAGCCCCGTTGGCTCCGTTTCCTGCGCCAGCTCTTCTCCGGGATCTACACCGTGGACAACCTCGACTACGTCCAGCGGGACGCTTACATGACGGGCTTTTCCCTGGACATGGTGGACATGGCACGGCTCCGGTTCTACACGTTTTTCACGGAGAAAGGCCTTACTCTTCACAAGGCCGGCGTGACCGCCTTGAGCCGCTTTGTCAATGCCCGCCTGAACCTGTACACGAACGTCTATTTCCATCGCACGACCCGGGCACTGGACCTTCATCTCCAGGAGGTTTTCAGCGAGACCCTCGACCTTCTTCTGACAGGGAGCCCTGCGGACAACCTGGAGGGGTATCTGACCTGCGACGAGTGGCAGCTCTTCCAGGAAGTCCGGTCCTGGCAGGGATGCGGAGACCGCAAGAAGGAGCGCCTCGCCCGCCAGTGGCAACGTTTCCACAACCGGCAGTTGAAGTGGAAAATGGCCTATTCGACGGAAATTCCCGTGGATCGGCTTCAGAGGGGTACTCAATTCTCGAGTGCCGCCCACTTTGAGGAGCGGATCCGCTCCTTTCTGCCGAAACCGCTTCGCGCCCTGTCCTTCCGGGTCGACTTGGCGACCCAGGATCCCCGTCCACTCAACCCCATGGCGGAGACGGAGAAGCGCATCCTGATCTTCGATCCGGTGACGGGACAGACCTCTCCGGAACCTCTCCGGGAGATTTATCGGTTCATCCCCGCCCGGGTGGTCCATTTCCGCGTCTTTGCGTTGAACCACGTCTATGACCGATCCCTGTCCGAGGCCGCGGAACAGGCCCTTGAAGTGATCGAGGAAGCGTCCACTACCAACGTATGATACCCCGTCCTCCTTCCGAAACAACCGACATCACGCTTTTTGTCCGGACGTCCGGGGAAGAGATTACCCGCTGGAACCGGCAGCGTATCGTCGATGCCCTGATGCGGGAGACCGACATCGACGGGGAAACGGCAGAGGCGGTGAGCCGGGAAGTGGAAAAGCAGATCGTTGCATCGGGCATTGCCGTTCTGACCGCTTCTCTGATCCGGGAACTGGTGGACGCGAAGCTCATCGAGCGGGGCCTGGAACAGGCGAGGAAAATGCATGCCCGCCTCGGGTTCCCCCTGTATGACGTGCGGCAGCTTATTTTCCATGAGAACAAGGAAAACGCGAATATTCCCCACGGCCCGGAGGGTACCAACCTCCTTCTGGCCGAGGGTGTCAAGCGGGAATACGCTCTCCATGAAGTCTTTTCTCAAGCGGTGGGGGATGCCCATGCGGCCGGGGATATTCACCTCCATGGTCTCGGCTTTGTCGACCGACCTTACAGCGCCTGCCTCACCCTGGAGCATCTCAAGAAAGCGGGGCTCTGTCTCCCCCATTCCCTGAACGCCGCCAAGCCGGCAAAGCATCCGGAAGTCCTCCTGGCCCACATGGTCCGGTTCAGCACTGTCCTGCAGGGGCACTTTGCCGCCATGGTGGCGTGGGACGGAATCAACCTGTCCTTTGCTCCCTACCTGGCGGGAATGTCGGACCGGGAAATCCGCCAGTTCGCCCAGATGCTTGTCTATGAATTTTCTCAGCTCACCGCTGGTCGAGGTGGGCAGGCCATGTTCACCGACATTCACCTTTATTGGGATATCCCGTCTCATTTCAATCAATTGAATGTGGTCGGGCCTGGGGGAACGGCAAGCAATCGGAGCTATGCCGATTGCTTGCCCGATGCCCGGCGCTTCATATCGGCTCTTCTGGAGGTGTTTCAAAAGGGAGATGCAACGGGAAGGCCTTTCATCTTTCCTCGCCCCTTGATTCACCTTACAGAAAGCTTTTTCCCGGATCCCCAGGGGCAGGCGTTGCTTGAGCTGGCCTCAGAGGCGGCTACGGAAAAGGGGAACCCTTGCTTCGTTTTTGACCGGGGAGGGCGTCCGTCCCTGTTCGGTCCGGGTTTCCCGGGCACGGAATCAGAGGCGGGGTTGTCCGGGGCGAACGTTTCCCGCTCATTTCTTCTTCATAATGTTACCATCAACCTGCCTCGCCTCGGCTATCTTGCCGGGGGGGATGACAGCAGGCTGTTCGACCTGCTGGCAGACCGGATTCATCTGGCTGCCCAAGCCCACCTTCAAAAGAAACAATACCTGGATCGTCTGATCGACCTGGGTGATGAGGGACCACTGGCGACGCTGGTCATGTCTGTGAGCGGGGAACCTTTTCTTGATATGGACCGATCTGTATCGCTCGTGGGCATAGTGGGTCTCCATGAACTCTTGATGCTTCACCGGGGCGAGGGGCTGAGCGGGTCCGACGATACTCGAAAATTTGGTTTGAAGGTGGTTCGGCGGCTGGAAGCTGTTGTGTCGGATCTGGGAAACCGTCTTGGAATTTCATTGCTGGCGGGGCAGACTCATGCCGAAACGACTTCATACCGCTTTGCCCGCCTCGACCTGAAGTATCATTCTCCGAGGGCCGGTCATGTCGTGCAAGGGAACCTTGCCCGGGGTGAGCTGTATTATACGAACTCAACTCACCTGCCTATCTCCGTTCCCGTAGAGCCTATCGATCGGGCCCGGCTGGAGGGGGTCTTCCATCCCTATCTGCCTGCATTTCCGATTACCCAGATCTGGCTGGGGGAGGAGCGGCCGGCAACGGGTATGGTTGCCCGTTTTCTCGAACGTGTATTTAAAGAGACAACTTGCGGCTGCATTTCTCTGTCTCCCGAGTTTACCTCCTGCCTCGACTGTCACACCGTTGAGCGGGGTCTTCGGGATACGTGCAGGCGGTGTAGATCTGTCCGAGTTGAACAAATTGCCCAAATCACTCAGTATTTCAGCAGGGTGTCGGCCTGGAACCGTGGGAAGCGGGCGGAACTCCGGGATCGATACAGAGGATTCCGCTTCAATCCTTGATGCCGGGGCATCGCCGTTCCCGGCATCTGCTCCCTACATGATCCCGTTTCCCGTTCAGATTGCAGGTGTGAAGATCCTTCCGGCAGGAAAGAGCCCCGGACCCTTGACATTGCAGGGGCCGATCCCTAAATTAGCGAAGCCTTTAGAAGACCGGAAATGAATCAATAATTTAATAATGTAAGGTGGTTATGGAAGACAACATCGTTCAGAGATTTCGTGAGAGTGCTCATCTGAAAGATGTCTTCATCAATGAAAATCTTGCGAAAATGGTTGCGGTTGTTGTCGCCATAACCGGTGCCCTGAAGGCAGGGAACAAAATTTTGCTCTTTGGAAATGGAGGATCCGCCGGTGATGCTCAGCACTTGGCCGGAGAGTTCGTCAACCGCTTTCTGATCGAGCGGCCCCCCTTGCCGGCGATCGCCTTGACGACCGATACCTCCGTTATTACAAGCATTGCGAATGACTTCGATTTTTCGGAAATATTCAGCAAGCAGATCAGGGCCTTGGGACAGCCAGGTGACATAGCTTGGGGAATCAGCACCAGCGGGACGTCGTCCAATGTCCTCAAGGGACTGGAAATGGCAAAGAAAATGGGGATGATTACGCTGGCCATGACGGGACGTGACGGCGGACCGATTGCCAGAATGGCGGATCACTCATTGTATGTAGCTTCCAGCAGCACTCCCCGCATACAGGAGGTGCATATCACGGCGGGTCATGTGATCTGTGAAATGGTTGATTACAAACTCTTTCAGAAGCCGGACATTAAATAGGGGGGATATGCAAGGATTCCGGCCGACGGATAGATGGATGAAGATGATGAAGAAACCGAAACAGGAGAAAGATGAAAAGCACGGCCTTGGGAATGAGGATGTGTCATACCCTGGGGGTGAAGTGCGTGATACGGGATCTGCCGAAGATACTCCGGAAGTGCTTCAGGTGATGCTGGAGCAAAAAGAGAAAGAGGCTGCGGAGAACTATGACAAATACATTCGGACCGCGGCGGAGCTGGATAATTTCAGGAAGCGCGCAGCTCGTGATAAACTGGATGCCATCAAATACGGGAATGAGCAGATCCTGAGGGACCTGCTGCCCTTGATGGATGCCATGGACCGGGCCTTGCAACACTCCGAAACGTCCTGCGACTTCGATGCTTTTCGGAAAGGCCTGGACCTGCTTCGGTCGCAATTGTCGTCCTGTCTGGGGCGGCACGGTGTCGAGGCCATCGATTGCCTTCATAAGCCCTTCGATCCGAATTTGCATGAAGCGTTGATGCAGGTGGCGGACGGTGCTCATGAAGATAATGAAGTCGTTGATGAACTGGAGAAAGGATACCTGCTGCAAGGCCGGTTGTTGAGGCCCGCCAAGGTGTCCGTCTGTAAACGGACTCGCGGCGATCAGACTTGCAAAGATGAAACCGCCCAAAACGGCGGCTAAGGAGGAAGGATCATGGGAAAGATTATTGGAATTGACTTGGGGACGACCAACTCATGTGTCGCCATCATGGAGGGGGGAGACCCCGTTGTCATTGCAAACCAGGAAGGAAACCGCACCACACCGTCCGTTGTTGCCTTTACGGACAGCGGGGAGCGGCTTGTGGGTCAGGTCGCCAGACGACAGGCCATAACCAATCCGGAAAACACGGTTTATGCCATCAAGCGCCTCATCGGCCGGAAGTTTTCGTCGAAAGAGGTTCAGTACGATAAGTCTATCACAGCGTTCAAAATCACGGAGGCACCCAACGGAGACGCGCAGATATCTGTCCGGGAGAGGAACTACAGTCCTGCCGAGATCTCTTCGATGGTCCTGGGAAAAATGAAACAGACGGCGGAGGATTACCTGGGACAGAAAGTGACGGATGCCGTCATCACAGTGCCGGCCTACTTCAACGATTCACAGCGGCAGGCAACGAAAGATGCGGGAAAGATCGCCGGGCTCAACGTCCTTCGCATTATTAACGAGCCGACGGCGGCTGCCTTGGCATATGGTCTGGAAAAAAAGAAGGATCAGAAGATCGCCGTTTTCGACCTTGGTGGCGGCACATTCGACATCTCGATCCTCGAGATCGGCGACGGTGTATTCGAAGTGAAATCCACCAATGGAGACACCCACCTGGGAGGAGAGGATTTTGACCAGAAGCTGATCGATTTCCTGGTGACGGAATTCAAGAAAGACCAGGGAATCGACCTGAGAAACGACAGGATGGCGCTTCAGCGCCTCAAAGAGGCTGCGGAGAAGGCCAAGATGGAGTTGTCCACCTCCATGGAAACGGACATCAACCTTCCCTTCATAACAGCGGACGCATCGGGCCCCAAGCATATGAACATCAAGCTCACTCGGGCCAAGCTGGAAGCGCTCGTGGAGAATCTGATCGAGAAGCTCGAGCCTCCATGCCGGACGGCCCTGAAGGACGCCTCCCTCACGCCGCAGGATATCGACGAAGTCATTCTCGTGGGCGGTATGACCCGCATGCCCAGGGTCCAGCAGAAGGTCAAGGATATGTTCGGGAAGGAGCCCCACAAAGGGGTGAATCCGGATGAGGTTGTGGCTGTTGGAGCCGCGATCCAGGGCGGTGTTCTCGCCGGGGACGTGAAAGACGTGCTCCTTCTGGATGTGACGCCTCTCTCCCTCGGTATTGAGACACTGGGAGGCGTCATGACGAAGCTCATTGAGAAGAATACGACCATTCCGACCAAGAAAAGTCAGGTCTTCTCGACGGCGGCGGACAACCAGACGGCCGTGACGATTCACGTCCTCCAGGGGGAGCGACCCATGGCGGCGGACAACCGGACCCTCGGCAATTTCGAATTGGTGGGTATCCCGGCTGCGCCGCGGGGACTTCCACAGATCGAGGTTACCTTCGACATAGATGCCAATGGCATTGTGCATGTTGCGGCGAAAGACCTGGGTACGGGGAAGGAACAGAGCATCCGCATTACCGCCTCCAGCGGTCTTTCAGAAGAAGAGATCCGGCGCTTCGTGAAGGAGGCGGAACTCCACTCGGACGAAGACAAGCGGAAGCGCGAGCTCATTGAGGCCCGAAACCATGCCGATGCCTTGGCGTACAGCGTGGAGAAGAACGTGAAGGAGTTCGGCGACAAGATAGACGCCTCCGAGAAGACGCGAATTGAAGACGCTATTGCCCGGTTGAAGAAGGCCATTGAAGGGGATGACCTCCAGGCGATCCAATCGGCCCAAGAGGAGTTGACAACAGCATCCCACAAATTGGCCGAGGCCATGTATGCGAAGTCTTCGGCCGGACCCGGGGCAGGCGGTCCCCAAGGGACCGAGGGAGCGGCGGGTGGATCCCAGCAGTCTTCCGGGAAGAAGGACGACGACGTCGTGGATGCCGATTTCGAGGAAGTTAAGTAACATGTAAATCCGTTTCGTCGAGGCCCGGGACCGATTTGATCGTTTCCCGGGCCTTTTTTTATCGACGGAGGAAGTCATTTCCTGTAGCATGGGATCCGTTTATAAATCGGTGGTCCATCCATGAAACGCCCCCTTTTGATCATCCTCACACTTATTTTCCTGGCCGTCACAGTCCGGGGGGCTCCCTGCGCGGACCGTCCGGCTTTTCCCGCTGCTGTGTTTCCGACAAAAGGCTGGGGCGGATCGGCAACGATAGGGGTTATCCTTCCTCTCACCGGCAAACATGCCGCCTATGGAAAGCATGTCCTGGACGCCATCCTGATGGCCTCGACCGTCCTGGACCGGACGCAGCCGATCCCTCTCAGCATTCAGATCCGTGATTCCGAGAGCCGCCCCGAAACCCTGCCATCCCTGATTGCGGAACTGGCGGACCGTGAAAAATCCATCCTGATTCTTGGTCCGCTTGGGGAAGGTACGGAAGCAGCCCGCCTTGCCCGGGAAAAGAAGGTTCCGATCCTCGCCTTCACGCAGCAGGAGGGGATCGGCAAGGACAATGCCTATATCCTGAGAGATTATCTTACGAATCGAGCCCAAATTCAGTCCTTGGCCAACTATGCCGTCACCCGGCGGGGGATGCGGCGTTTTGCCATGCTCTATCCAAGGGATGCGGTCGGCCTGGAGACGGCAAGGCTTTTTCGGGAAGAAGTGACCCGGCGGGGGGGGCGGATTATCCGAGAGAGATCATACGGACGGCGGCAAACAGACTTTACAGACGAGATCCGGTCCATAGCCGGGGTCAAAGGGATCTCCGAAAAGGAGATCATTGAGTCGAAGGGAACCATCGAGATTTCCGTTTCTCCGGTTGTGGATTTTGAAGCTCTGTTCTTTCCGGATTCCCTGGGTCGGGCTTTTCGGGTTGCCTCTCAACTGGCCGATCTTCAAATTCAGGGCGTTCAGATGATGGGGCTCTCTTTCTGGAACCAGGCCGCCAGGGTCCGGACGAGTGGAAGCGTTCTTGAAGGAGCCGTTTTCACCGATACATTCTGCATGAACGATCCCTCACGAAAGGTTCAGGATTTTATTGAACGATATTATGCAGCCACCGGACGGGAACCGGGAAGCCTGGAGGCGATGGCCTATGACGGGACAACCCTTGCCGTCAGAACCATCCTGGACGAAAAACCATCGAACCGGGAGGCACTGCGCAGAATGATGATTGCTAATAAGCAATTCCGGGGCGTTTCCGGGAAGCTTTCCTTTGAGCCGGATGGAGAGAGCCGGAGGGATGCCATGATTTTAAAAATCACACAGGGTCAGATTGTACCGGTGAGCGAATAGAGGACCCCCGATGAGGTTTTTGCTGACGAACGATGATGGAATCTATGCCAGGGGGCTTGCCGCCCTGCATCGGGAATTGTCGAAGGATGCCGAGTGTCTGGTTGTGGCCCCGGAGGTGGAGCAGAGCGCCGTGGGGCACGCCATCACCCTTTTCCGGCCGCTGATGGTGCGGAAGGCAAGGAAAAACGGCCGGGTCCTCGGCTATGCCGTGGCGGGCACGCCGGCAGACTGTGTTAAAATCGGCATCAAGGAACTGGCCGGCGGGCTTGTGGACCTGGTGGTCTCCGGCATCAACCTGGGGGCGAATGTCGGGATCAACGTCATCTATTCGGGAACGGTCTCGGCGGCCACGGAAGGAGCCATCATGGGTGTGCCTTCGATAGCCATCTCCTTGGATTCCCACCGGGAGGCGGAATTCTCCTTTGCCGCCCGGTTTGCCAGGAAAATCTGCGGCTTTGTGCTTGCACACCCGTTGCCGAAAAACCTGTCTCTCAATGTGAACATTCCGGCCCTGCCGGAAGAAAGAATAAAGGGTGTGGCCGTCGTCAAGCAGGGAAAGGCCCGGCTTATCGAGAGCTTCGAGAAACGCGTGGATCCGCGGGACAATACCTACTACTGGCTGGCGGGAGAGACGCAGCCGGCCCCCTCGGAGGATGCCGATTCGGATATCTGCGCGTTGAGAAATGGATGGATCACCATCACACCCATTCACAGTGATCTGACCCGGTTGGATGTACTGGACGATCTGAAAGACCTGGTGCAGAGGAACCTCAACGGGTGAGGAGGACGGGAACAGGGCTATTCCGGATGACGTGGCTGGTGGTGCTTCCCACCAGGAGCTCCCGGAGCCGGTTATGGCCGTAGGCCCCCATCACCAGGAGCTCGACGGAGCCGTCCCGGAGGAAGTGAAGGATCTCCCGGTCTTCCTTTCCGGTCAGTTGAATCATTTCCCAATCGATGATCCAGGCGTCGAGCAGCGTTTCAGCCTGCTTGCAGACCCGGTCTGATGCGGCGGGATCGTTTGATGCCGTGATGACCGTAAGTGGCCAGGCAGCCTTTTCGGAGAGCTCGGCGGCCATTTCCAGGGCCTTGTTGGCGGGAGGACTGCCATCATAGGCCAGGGCCATGCTTTCGATGTCCCGGTATTTTGCGGGAGTGACCAGGACCGGCTTTCCCGATTTTCGGACCACCGATTCGGCGGTCGTACCCAGAATCGCTCCGCCTCCGATATGAAAATGCTCTCCCCGCTGGGCCAGGATGATCCAGTCGGCCCGTTTCCCCTCCTCGATGATGATCTCGTCGATGACACCGAGTCGCTTCTTCACCTCCGGTTTCAGACCCGCCTCTTCGCAGGCCTTCTGAAACGCCTCCAGAATGGAGTCCGCCTTTGCCTCCAGCGTATTTTCCATGACCGGAAGAAAC